>JAADJC010000066.1 GCA_013151025.1 Acidobacteriota bacterium | reverse complement strand
ATTTACTGCAAAATAGATTGTCTTGACTGTAATTGTCCCTTCCGGGTCCCCTTCCATTGCAGCAATAGCATTCCGGAAAATATTCAGAAAAGCTGATTTCATCAATGTTCGGTCCAGTTTTTGAACCGGGAGTTGCTCTGCATACATCCGTCGAAAAGCAACTCTGCCACCGGCCTTTTCCAACAGATTGATAGTCTCATCCAACAGCTCCTGCACGGAAACATCTTCCAGCTTTGGCGGAGGCATTTTCGCATAACGGGAAAAGTTCTCAATCAGTTTCTGCATGGCATCGATCTCTTCAAGCATGGGCTGAACACTGTCGAGTATCACTTCCTGAAGACGACTACTTCCTTTCTTTGCAGTAAATTGAATCCGTTCTGTCGCTAGTTTAATGGGAGTCAGTGGATTTTTCAGTTCATGAACAATACGTCGGACAGCTTCCTTCCACGCTAATGTCTTCTGGGCCTGTTCCAACTGCGTAATATCCTCCACAATAATCAGGAAACCAATTTCTTCTCCCATCTGATCCCGCAGCATGGTCAGGGTCACATCTGTGGTCCGGATTCCTTCCCGTGTTTCAAAAACAATAGATTGGCGGACACTGGGTTCCGGGTCCAGAGTTACACGGGCCACCAGTTGTTTCAACTGACCCACTCCCCCTTCATCCGGCAACAATGTAGTAAATCGTGTTCCTTCCTCAACACGTCCCCGGATTCCCAGCATTTCCCTGGAAAACCGGTTCATGGAAAAAATATTCCCGAATGAATTCAAGGAGATTACACCAACCGGAAGGGCATCCAGAACAGCCTCAAAATAATGCTGCTTGTTCCCCAGGAACTGGTTGACACTCTCCATCTCAATAGCCCGAAGCCTCAACTCCTGTTCATGGGTTCTAAGCTGATCAATCATTTCGTTGAAAGACTGCATCAGCCGCCCCATCTCGTCCTGTCCACGGACCTCAATACCAAAGTCCAACTCACCTCTGGAAACCCGTTCTGTTCCGTTGAGCAACAGATTAAATGCCTTCAGAAAATCGTCAGTAAATTTCAGTCCAGCCCAGGTTCCGGAAAAAACAGCAATAATCGCAATCAAAAGCAGTGAACTGACATTGAATGTTTTCAGCGACTGGATGCTACGCTGAGTTTCCTGGTAGCGGTGGGCAGCTGTTGTAAGTTGATCCAGTTGGTTTGCCAGGTTTCGGACAATAAACCGACCGGTGACTACCATATAGCGGTCATCAATTCCCTTCCCCAGGGGCATAAGGCCGCCAAACCGGACATAAGCGCCTGTAGACAGCGACAAAACATCGTGAAATGGCTCGCCTTTCTTCAATTGTTTCATCCAATTGACTGAAGCGGGCGCCAGAGATTGAATGGGAAGTTTTTCGTCCCGGATCATGGCGATCATCTGACCGTTCCTGTAAAATTCAATGGAAGAAAGCTCATAGCGCTCCATCCGCTTTTTCAGGAAAAGTGGTAATTCCTTCGGTGAATTAAGGAGATTGAGGCTTGTCTCCTCGCCCAATACCCGGGCAAAGTGGGCGGTTTGCTTTGCTACAGTCGTTTCATAGCGCGAAACAATCTCCTTTGCGGATTTCATCACCGAAACCAGTTCCGGGTTATGCCAGTTATCCAGGATATTGTAAATAATCACCGTACCCATCCCGACAATGACGGTGGCCGGCACCACAACCAGGAGAAAAGTCAGGGAAACCATCTTGGTCCTGAGGGAAAGATTCAGTCTGGGAAAACGGCGCCCCTCCAAGTAAGGCTTGATTACTCCCCGGAGAATCATGAACACCAGAATCACAATCAGAACCACATTGATCATACCAAGGATATTGAGAAGGATAGAAAATTCCGCCAGGCGGGACCCCATGGTGTCCACCATCATATACCCAAAGAGAAAAATAATGATCAGGGCAATTGCCACTGCCGTTCTGGTCCGAACCTTTTTCATAGCCCTATTTTACGAAATCCCGGCCCAAAACACATCTTTTTCTTTTTGCGTTGAGCGTTATGCGTGGGCGTGGGCGTCAGAACAAGAGTGTGCGGTACAGAAAGTGTATGCGAATGTGCGTGTGCACACGAAAGAATCTTTGCGTGCTTCACGCACTTTGCGAGAGTCTCTCATTTCCTTTCTCAATCTTATCTTCACTTAACCTCGACCTTGCCTTCTACTCAAACTTCTCTTCTTATCCCCATTTGTATTCTTCACTTACGTAACCGTAACCTCTCCGTTTCGAAAGAGACGGCGGAAAACTGCCACGATGATCTGTTTTGCGTATACTGGATGACGCATTTTCTTTATCAGATTCCACATCCTTACGGGGTTCAGATAAAATCTTAAATAGGCTTTGCGACGGATGGAAAACAATCGCTCCGGTGTCAATGAATCATTATAAATCACCGGAAATTCCGATTCCGGATCCGATTCCAGTGCCGCCTTTGCCTCAGGCCCGAATACGCCGTTCAGTATATCCTGCCGGATTTCCGTTCCCTCATAGGGTGTGACAATGGAGAAGAATACGACATCAAACGGGTTGTGCAGAGCCAATTGAATGGATGCCATAACCTCATCCCGAGTTTCGCTGGGGAATCCGATCATAAAAAAGCCGCCCACTTCTATTTTGTATTTCTTTGCCAGCCGGACAGTGTCCAGCGCCACATTAATTTTCAGGTTTTTCCGTATCAGTTTCTGGAGCCGAGGGGTAGCTGTCTCAATGGCAACGGCGAGGTAATGGGTTCCGGCCTTCGCCAGCAACATCATCAGTTCTTCATCAAAAACATCCCCCCGAACCCCATTGGGAAGTTGAATGTGAATCTTTAATTCTCTTTCCACAATTCCACGGCAAATTGCTTTTGCCCGTTTTAAATCCACGTTAAAAATATCATCCACAATGATAAATTCTTCCACCCCGTACTCCCGATGGAGCGTTTCCATCTGGCACAGCACATTTTCAGCACTGAGAAGCCGTGCCTGCTTCCCATGAAGGCGATGACAGTAGGAACACTTGTATGGACATCCTCTGCTGGTTATAAACTGGATGACGCGACGGGATTCAGGGAAATGCCAGGGCGGGTCCATAGCGAAATAGGCATTTAAGTCCACCATATCATAGGCCGGTATTGGAAGGGGTTCCAGATCCACCGCCAGTGCCTTTCCGTTGGCAACCATCTTTCCCTTTCTGAAAAACCAGACCCCATGAATGCCGGACGGGACTTCATCATTATCCATCGCGTTCAGCAAAGCTGTCAGTGCTTCTTCCCCTTCTCCGCATACCGCATAATCCACAAGACCGGTTTCCAGACACTGACGGGGATTTCCGGTGGGATGCGCACCACCGAACACAATGGGCAAATCCGGGTGGCGTTCTTTCATTTCTCTTGCCGCACCGACCGCCTCGTGGTACTCACAGGTCATACATCCGATTCCCACAATTTCAATGCCATTTTCCCGGATACATTCATCCACCGTTTCCCAGGTAACAGAGGGAAACAACATATCCAAGATATACGGAACGTGCCCATTCTCCCGGAGATATGCCCCCAGCACCAGGTAGCTCAACGGCACACTGCGTGAGTAGCGATTTATGGTGTACGACGGGCGCAACAGCAAAATATTCAACGGGTTCACTCCTGAGGGTTTGTGTGTTATCCATTGACCCTGCCATAGTATTATCGCACTTCTGCCCGGATTCGCAATCTCTTCCGGTTCCGGCATCTCCCCCCGCCCCCGTTTAAAAATGTGGGGATGTCAGATCTCCCCAAATCTGCATATAAAAAGTCAGCCACCCCTAAGATTTAGTATAATGTTATTGTTACACGACATTAAACTCAACCCCAAAGGTGGCCAAAATGATAATAAAAGAAAAAGTGGAAAAGAGGCAGGGAACAAATCACAGCACATGGCGGAACCATCCTGCTGAGGAAACTGACAGAAGACCTGAAACTGCACAGAAAATTGAACACCTGGATTCGGAACAGCCAATCCACAACCTATCATCCTGCTGATATTATCCTTCCTATAACCCTCATGCTCCATACCGGCGGAAAATGTCTCAAAGACCTGGCCCGAATGGCGGAAGACAAAACACTCTGTTCCCTTCACAAACTCCGACGCATTCCCCATCCCACGACCATCAGACGCTGATGCAACTACCATGGAACAGACTTCACAAAGAAAAACGGCAATACGGACAAACCTGACAGCACAACCTTACGTGCATTGGACAAGCTGTTGATCACACTGGCAAAGAAAAGCATCCTTGCAAGCAAAGTTCAAGACATCACCCCGGACATGGACTGGACCGGCAAAGGCTTTAAAGGAATGGTAAGTCTGATCGCCTTTGTAGCAGAAACAGGCGCCTGCACGGGCAGCTGGTTCCGTGTTTACCAATCTGATGCACTGTTATTGGTGCATGTTCGCGTTCAGAAGTGCCTAACTCAGGGTGCGGGGGGATCAGATACAGATTTGGGGTATCTTATCCTGCTTGCAAGAAGGTACAGTCTGTTCTACAATGTCTTTATGGATTTGAAGGCACTTGCAGCAGCATTTTTTGTCGCATTTATCACCGTGATTATGGACGCGGTATTCAACTTTCATTACATCTACGTGCTGGCGATCCTTGTGATTACATGCTATGTTCTGGTACGGCTGATTTCAATCATCAACAAAGAACCCCAGACCCCATCTGCACCGGCTCCCGCCACGGGGAAACCTGCAAACCTTTCTTCCATGCTGAGAGATGCGGCGAAATCCGCCAAAATCACACTGGAGATGGAACCCGATATGGAAGTAACTGTAGTGGTGGACGAAAAAACATTCCGGGATGCTCTGGCTTCCGGATTCCAAGCTTTGGGTATGAAAACCCATGGAAGAATCACTTCCGTTCGCTCCGGAAAACTGAAACTGGTCCACCTGATATTGACTGTCAACCGGAAAGCCGGGACAATCCAGAAAGAACTGGACAATG
The DNA here is from genome assembly GCA_013151025.1 of Acidobacteriota bacterium. GTDB lineage: Bacteria > Acidobacteriota > Holophagae > Thermotomaculales > Thermotomaculaceae > UM-FILTER-49-7. The sequence goes on along the minus strand of JAADJC010000066.1, from coordinate 12,239 downwards.
CCGTGTCCACCCTCCGGGTGCTGGTTTCCATAGGTAAAGGCACCGCCTGGCAAACAGACATCCCCAGAAAAACCGAGCTGCACATTCTGATTCCGGGCAACTGACATGACTGCCACTTCCGGTATCTATCTCATCCTCGCGACATTAACTCATTCCTGTACTATTCAAACCAGGGGTCGGAAATTCGAGCTTTCTCCCGGCTGGTATTTTTACTGCGGTTCCGCCATGAACAATCTTTCCGCCAGGGTGAACCGTCATTTTTACACTGAAAAGAAACACCATTGGCATATTGATTACCTGCTGGATAAAGCAAAGGTGGCTGCCATTGTCCCCTATGTTGTTTCGGACAATCAAATGGAGCACGAATTGGCAAAGATTCTTTCCAAAACACCAGGACTTACCGGAATATCCGGATTCGGCGCCGGGGATTGCCAGTGCGATACCCATCTCTTTTTCGCCGACTCGCTCTGTGTTCAGGGCATATTTCACCGCCTTCTGGCCCGCCAGATTGAAATAACGGTAGCAAAGCTCAGAAAACGCTATATCGGCATTGAAACACCGGTGGAGAAGTTCAGAAAACCGTGGGAATTGCTGGTTTCCTGTATCATTTCGCTGAGAACCAAAGACGAAGTAACCGGCCCGGCTGCCGCAAGATTATTCAAAGAAGCTCCGGGACCAAAAGAATTAATGGCACTTTCGGAAGAAACCATCGAAAAACTGATTTTTCCAGCCGGATTCTACAAAACCAAGGCCAGAAACCTGAAAAAAGTGGCAGAAATTGTTCATACTGAGTATCACGATATGGTTCCGGAAGACAAAGACAAGCTTCTGGCAATGCCCAATGTGGGAATTAAGACGGCAAATCTGGTACTGGCGGATGGATTCGGGCATTTTGAAATATGTGTGGATACCCATGTTCACCGAATCAGCAACCGGCTGGGTTGGATTCGTACCGCCACCCCGGAAGAATCGGAAAAGGCATTGAAAATTCTTCTGCCCAGAAGTGTCATTCGGGAAGTGAACGGATTGATGGTCAAACATGGCCAGAATATTTGCAAGCCGCGAAAACCTATGTGCAAAAATTGCCTCATAAAGTCTCTCTGTCTTACAGGAATCGCTGATGAAACTCATTCGTCTTGATACCACTGATTCCACAAACACCCGGACATTCCAATATCTGAAACGGTTTGACCCCGTTGTTGTCATTGCAAACACCCAGACCGGCGGACGGGGCAGAGGAGAAAATCGTTGGGAATCCCCCCGGGGAAATATCTACCTGTCGGTGGGGAAAACACTGAATGCCCGGGTTCTCCCCGGCTTGTCTGTCCGCATTGCCATTCATGTGGTTTCCAGACTTAATTCGCTCTTAAAGGGAGAAAAGCTTCGCATAAAATGGCCCAATGACATCTATTTCCATGATAAAAAAGCCGGGGGAATCCTGGTTGAATCAAAAATTACGGCAGAAACCACCCGGGTAGCTGCGGGAATCGGCTTGAATATTGCGGTTTCCCCACTGGAGAATGCTGCATGTCTGCCGGCACTATCTGCATTGCCCTTGGAAAATATGGAACAATTTCTGGTTGAGGCGATTCTGGCTGCGTTTTCAGATATGGACAATGCCGATCTTTTGAACAAACTGCGAAATATGAGCTGGTTTCAGATTGGCGACACTGTGCGATTTTCAGAGGGTGGCTCTCCGGTTGATGCTGTTTTTGACGGATACACCGACAAATTGGCCATGATGATTCAAAATGGCAATGGAAAACGGCCAATTCTCGCATCCGAGGTTTCAAAAATCCGAAAGTTCCCTTTTAAAAAAAAGTGACAAAGGAAAAGCCCGCCTTTCGGCGGGCTTTTTTGATACATGATTTTTATCTGTCAGTTCATGTTGCTGCCGTTAAAAAAGACGTGGCGATCCTGAGCTGCGTTCCCGGTAATGGCAATTGGTGCTGGAATCGGCTGATCGGACTCCAAAATCACACTGTCCAACCCGTCATAAGCCAATCCGTCCCAGAAATCGGAAGCTATGCCTACTTTTTTACTATGAGCCGCCAATGAGAAACCGGTCACTCCAACGACCACACCATCTTTCATTGCCTTCATGGTAATACTCACCATATTGTCTGTAGGATTGGAAATTGCAACACCGAACCACTGGAAAAAATCCTGAATACTGTTGGTCAGCATCCATTTCTCAGCCGTTTTATCCCTGTCCAGGAAAAACTCACAAAAAGAGTGAGAATCCTGATACTGATAGGAAAGTTTTGCCACAATCCCATTGTCGGCCAGAATCTTGCCAAGCCCCTCTGTCTGAAAATCACCGTTATCCGTTGTCAACACTAGCTTATCCATCGCAGAAACAGTGTATGTGGTACCATTCACCACAGTTGAACCGTCATCTCCCCACTGGGTCAACGCAATCTGCTTGTCACTGGATGTCGTGTTGTAGAGGGTCAACGTCGTATGCCAATTGCCTTCGGGAATGTGGGTCAGATATAAATTGCCCTGTGCGGCACCACTTTTCAATGGTTTGGCACTGAAAAATACGTGACGATCCTGTTCCGTATTTCCGGTGATGGAAATCGGCGGCTCAATGGGAACATCTGAGTCAACGGTCACCATGTCTATGTCGGCATAACCCAGCCCATCCCAGATGTTCTGACAAACGTCCACATATTTGGTATGGGACGCAATCTCAACATTTTCCCGGATTCCCTGCAATACACCGTTTTTCCAGGCGGAAAGAGTCACATGGCATGTCCGCTCTCCGCCATTTGCCACCACCAGTCCGAACCAGTCAAACCAGGTGTGATAACTGTTTGCCAGCATATAACTGTCTGCCACAGCCCCCGGCTCCACAAAAAACTCACACAACGAATGGGACTGACCATAGCGGTATGAAAGTTTGGCTTTAAGATTCAGCGCCCCCGCTGCCACCTGGGCGGTACCATTTGGTCCGAAATCACTGTTATCAAGGGTAAGGAATGCATTGGCTGGAACCCGGAACACCGCGTTGTCCATTTCCGAATTTCCGGAACTATTCCACTTATTCATCCGAATACCAACATTATATGGATTTTCGTTGTACAACACCACCTCAGTTGTCCAGTTTGACTCTGCCACATGGGGAATGGCGTAATGACGAACCAGCGGGAGAAAGGAAATGGATGATGAGGACGGATAACACACCGTCAGATAAGAAGAGGTGGCGGCAATACTGTCGGCATCCATAAAAAACTGGGTCCCGGTTTCTACGGGGGAAGAAGGCACACGCACATCTATCTGCCGCAGATTGTGCTCACTATCCAGAAGATATGCCGTTCCTTCATGTACATCCATTGTTTCAACAGAAATATCACTCACGTTTAACACGGTACCGGGCTGGAGGGAGTTGTCAAGGTCTACCGCCTTCAGGCCATCTGTTCCGCAATCTACAATCAGGTTCCGGCTGTCCAGCCACAACCCGGAAACGTTTCCAAGGGAAATTGTAGAAAGTTGAACCGGGCTGTCCGGTGTTTCAATGCTCAGTACCCGGATGCTGTTGTCATCGGCAGATGAAACAACCAGCAATTCATCATTTATACACAGTTTATCTGCTCCTGGCAGAACAAAGTTACCGGATTCAACCGGATGTTCAATGTCAGACAGATTGATCACATGAACCCCATCCGAAGCCGTTACAAAGGCACAACCGCCATTCACAGCCACATGATTCAATGTGACTGGCGAAAACTCAAGGCTTCCTCCCTGAACCGGGTGACTTATGTCTTCAGAATTTATCATCAGAAGTTTGCCTGTTCCCGTGATCAATACAAAGTATGAACTCGTACCGGCGCTGTCGGTGATACTTTCATCCGGGTAAACGGCACCCCCCGCATCAATGGTGCCATCTGACTTTGTCGAAAAAAACCGTACTTCATTTCCAAGATTGTCCGACACAAGCGCGTTGCCCCCTGCCGCAAAAATCAATCCCGGATGAAAGCCCTGATAACTGCCTATGGCAGCAGGTGTTGCGTTGTCCGCCACATCAATGAGAGATAATCCGGCATTCCGGTCAGCCACATAAAGAGTTGTTCCGCTTTTTACCACGCCCCTGGCATAGTCCGCAGCCGGAATGGTGGCAATTTTCGTAATGGACGCTATATCTGAAAAATCAAATACTTCAACCCCGTCTCCTCCCTCGGCAACATAGGCGACAGTTCCCTCCACCCATATGCGAAAAGGTGTACCTGCAAGACCAACCAATCCAATCCGAGTCGGGTGTGCAGAATCTGAAACATCTAAGAAAATCAATCCCTTGGTGGTATCTCCAATTACGATATTATCACCGGAAAACGCAAGCGCACGCACAGTTCCACCGCTGCTGTAAGTCCCCAGAGGATGAGGCTGAGCAGGGTCTGTAACATTGAAGATTTGCAGCCCGCTGGAGCCACCGGCCACATAGAGGATATTATCTCTTTCTCTTACATCGTATGCATCCCTTAGATTGAACCGGCTCTTTTGAACCGGATGCGAAAGGTCACTGATGTCTGCAATCACAAAACCGCCACCAAACAGTGCAACATAGGCCATACCACCATCAATGAAAACCTTGTAAGGTTGCGCCCCCGGAATAGGGAGCTCTCCCAGCAGTTGAACGCCTGCAGGATTGGATACATCCAGCAACCGCAATCCATACTTGAAGTCTGTAACCACCGCCGTTGTGCCGGATACAGCGATCCCATAACAGGGGCCGAGTTCCGTATACTGACCGACTCTCGCCGGCTTCGTATTGTCTTCACAATTGACAATGTCAACCACGCCGTTACCGGCACAGTAAGCAGTAGTGTCTGCAACAGTGAGATCCAGATAGTTTACTCCCCCCTCCCATGAACCAAACTGCGGAACATCACACCTGTTGTTTACGCAATCTGCAGGGTTCACTTCGAGGGTGCCATAGAGGGTCGGTGTCTCGGGAATGGCAAACGGCACATCCGCACAACTCACCACCCCGTCCGGCCCGATAAACTGGAAATCCTCAACCTCACCGCTTGAATCGTCCACCACCGTATCCCGGACGTTCAACTGCAAAGGAAGACTGTCTTTCCCTGTTTCTGCGAAAAGGTCATCCACATCCACGACAAAATACGAATCCGTAAATGCCTGGTAATCCCGCTGTCCACGGAGTTTTACGTAAAGGTCAAGCAGGGGCAGTGTAACATCACCACGAACCAGCTGCATTTCGATGCTTCTGGACGCTGTATGGCTGATATTGAACTTTGCAAGATGCTGTACCGGCTCATAGCCACGGCGATCCGCCCAATAAATTCTGCCGGTTGTAATCGCTTTGTCACTGGAAGTTACCTGACCGTCATGATTTGTATCATGATACTTTACCGCATAATAAGACAGCCAGTAAAATCCGTGATTCCCCCAGTTTTCTCCCCATGAATTGACTACGAGAAACGCCCCCATACCATCTGAAGATTCATGGTTATCATCATATCCAACAATACACTGGGCATGACCGCCACCAAGTTCACCGGAATACCCATCCGCTATTGTGTAGTCATCATTATTCTCATTAAGCGAATTATATGGCGGATAAACATAGATGGACACAATGGGGGCTGTACCTGCAACTATCAGACTTTTGATGTCCTCAATATTGCTGTTACCCAATATTTTTTCCCAGTAATAATCATCTCCATCGGCCGATGTCCGGTACCGCATTGATTCCATAAACGCCGTTTCGGACGGCCACTGAGAATAGTCTCCATCCGTATACGGCAATGCTTCCCAGCTACTGCACCCGAGGGTAGCCAAAACCTGGAACGCATCGGAGTAATAGGCACCATTATCACCGGAAACGTGAATCATATTGTACAAAAAAGCAGGAGAAAAGCGATTGCAGTTTAAGGCCTTCTGAGCCGGGTCAGTACGCCCCATTGCCAAATTTTCCATTTCCGCCCGCATGTAGTAACCGATTGCCCATGCCACACAACTTCCCTGCCCCCCCTGGGAATCCACCGGCGGCAGATATTCAGTATTGTCATACGCTGCGGGAAGTTCTTCATCTTTGACTGACTGAACCTCAGCCAATGTTTTTACTTGCCGAGCACGTGGATCTTTTGCCGGATTACGAAGCAACAGCCCCATACCATGCCCACTGTTTCCTGCCATTACAGGAAATGTGGATACAATAAAAATCAGAAACAATAGGATTTTGGTCACTTTCTCCCCCCTGAACAACAGTTCTTTTTTCTTGTAACATGAAAACAATACCTTGTTTTGTAACTTTTTTCATTCAAAAACTTTAGAATCCGGACAAAACATTGGGAAATATGGCTTCAATCGTTCATTCAACAGGCAAATTCAGGTGTAAATCCAACCCAAAAGCCCATAGTCTGCGGTACAATCATCGTATGGAAAAAGCACCTTCATTTACAGTGGACATTATGCTGGGTAAACTGGCCAAGTGGCTGCGCCTCATGGGGTTCGATACTTTTTATTCCAACAAGGCAACAGATGATTTTTTGATGGAACTCACCTTCGAAGAAAAGCGAATTCTCCTGACCCGGGATCGACCCCTGGTGCAAAGAGTGGGAACGGCGGCTTATTTTGTTCAAAATATTTTTCTACCTGAACAGTTAAAGGAAGTGACAAGCATTTTCAAATTACATCGCTTTCACCCACAGGGAAGGTGCTCAGTCTGCAACGGCGTCCTTGTTTCGATACCGAAATCAGATATTGAAGGCCGGGTTCCGCCCTATGTTTTTCAAACACAGGAACAGTTCTTCCAGTGTCAAAGTTGTGAAAAGCTCTATTGGAAAGGAACCCACATTCGACACATTGAGAAAATGATTTCAGGAACACTCCGGCCGGTAGCTGACGAAACCCTTACTTCACAGGAAAAGGATAATGGATAACTGTCAGCCCGGTGGCTTCTTCCAGCACATCCCGCCAGTAGTGGTCGATACTGCAGTCCAGCATTTCCGGCTTTAACTGTTGTATCTTGTTCACAAGCCATTCCATTCTTTCTTTCGGGTTGCTGTCCACAGGAGCATCGGGCAAATTGAAGACGTCCAGAACCGTCATTGCGTCTTTTCCCAGCCATTCTTTAACGCTGTTGTCATGGGCATGTTGCTCTTTCGAATCCGGGAAAATCGAGGTCAATGCAAACACAACCAGAGAATCACTCATACTCGAAACTCACATGGTGTTTTTCCGCAATGATGACAGCGTTTTTCCAGATCATTGTGATGGACTTTCCGTGGCGCCCATTCCACAAAAAACAGAATCGTTTTTTTCGGAACCAGTTGAAACATATCATTCACCTCAATCTGAATCCGATCTACCATCAGGTAGTCGGCAAGGGGTCGATTCTCGTGGAGCGGCACCCGTCCCACACCCGGACTCTTCCTGAATGCCGCTTTCAGTATATGTTCCCGGTCACGGCTATGACAAATCAGGTAGTTCACATGGTCAGCCAGAGATTCCACCACCAGATTGCTGCCCAATTGCAGCATGTATTCATAAGTGTCCTCTCCCTTTTCCCGATAAAACCGCATGGTTGTGTCCAGTTCATGGCCCAGAGTAACTGCAGCGAGAGAAAGCCGCTCCACAGGGAAACCCGCACTGTATTCCGTAAACTCAAAATCTTCCAGGTCCGCTTCCAGGTTCAGCCCGAAGGAAGGTTCAACAGTCTGCTCAAGCTCCTTCACCACCGCCGCCGCAAGAGAAACAATATTCTCCGGTGCAGGGTTGGACGCCCCGTATTTCATTTCCCGAAGAATATCATCTGCACTCAGTTGAAAAACAAACTCAGGTTCCTTTGCTGCCATTTTCCACCTCCCCTTTCGCGCTCCGCATCACCTCTCCAATCAGTTCCCGTGCCCGTTCCTTCGCCATTTCATTCTCCAGATCTCCATTTGCCCGCAAAGCAGCCGCTCGTTTAAAGCAATCCAGCGCCTCGGCCAGATTATGAAGGCCTTCCCGGTAAATAACACCCCGGGCCAGGTGAAGCCGGCTGGATGACGGTTGAAACTCCAATGCCCTGTCAATGTACCGGATAGCGGTTCCATACCGTTCCTGCAACAATGCCTGGGTGGACTTTTTGACAAAATAGTCCACGATTGCATCCTCATCCCGGCCGATACCGAGCCGGCTCAACAGACGTTGCCACATTCCATATATCTCCTATCGGGTTTTGAGACGGGCAAAACGGCGTTTTCCCACCTTCAATATTACTTCGGGTTTATTCAACACCAGACGGAAGACAGGGTCACTGATTTTCTCACCGTCAATGCTTACCGCCCCCTGACTAATTAGCCGCCGTGCTTCCCCGCCGGATTTTGCCATACCATTGTCTGCTATCAGCTTTGCCAGTGTTACTTCTTCGCCATCCAGAACGATTTCCGGCATATCATCCGGCAATCCCCTTTTGGCAAAAACCTGTTCAAAATGGGCTTCTGCGTCATTGGCCGCATCTTCATCGTAAAAATCCCGAATAATCATCTTTGCAAGCATAGACTTTACTGCCTTTGGATGGCGTTTTCCCGCTTCCATTTCATCTCTGATCCGCTTTATTTCCTTCATCTGCATATCCGTTACCAGCTCAAAATAGCGGAACATCAGCTCGTCTGAAACCGACATAATCTTCCCATAAATTTCCCGTGCCGGTTCCGTAACACCGATATAATTTCCAAGGGACTTGCTCATCTTTTCCACACCATCCGTACCTTCCAGAAGGGGCAACGTCATAACAACCTGGGGCTCCAGGCCGTGTTCCCGCATCAAATCCCGTCCCACCAGGAGATTGAAAGTCTGGTCTGTGCCTCCCAGCTCCACATCACATTGCAATGCCACCGAATCATAGCCCTGGCACAGGGGATATAAAAGTTCGTGCATACCGATGGGCAGGCCTTTCTTAAGCCTGTTGGCAAAATCGTCCCGTTCCAGAATCCTTGCCACCGTATATTTCCCGGCCAGGCGAATAAAGCCGTCACTGCCCAGCTTCCCCAGCCATCGGCTGTTGAAATCAATCACTGTTTTATCCGGATCCAGGATTTTGAATACCTGTTCCTTGTACGTTTCCGCGTTCTGAAGCACCTCTTCCCGGGTCAACTGGGGCCGGGTCTTCTTCTTACCGGTGGGGTCGCCGATCATCCCGGTAAAATCTCCGATAAGGAACACCACCTCATGGCCCAGGTCCTGAAAATGCTTCATCTTTCGAATTACCACCGTGTGGCCGAGATGCAGATCCGGTGCCGACGGGTCAAACCCTACCTTCACCCGGAGAGTCTTTCCACTTTCCAGTTTCTTTTTCAGGTCTTCCCGCTGAATACAATCCACCGTTCCCTTGGTCAGATAATCCAGTTGTTCTTCAATCGACAGGTTTTTCAAATCCATATTCTCCTCTCTCATCTTTCTTCTATCCACACCTTATTGCCACTCAATTTTACCCGACCCGCCGCCAGCAAGCTTAACGCCTTCGGATACAAGCGACACTCCAGCTCAAACACCCGGGCTGCCACATCCTCCGGCGAATCACCGGCGCTCACCGGCACACATTCCTGAAGAAAAATTGGCCCCTCATCATAAACCGGCGATACAAAATGAACCGTACAACCGGTTACCTTCACGCCACTATCCACCACAGCCCGATGCACTTTCATTCCATAAAACCCCTTGCCGCAAAAAGCTGGAACCAGCGCAGGGTGAATATTCAGCACCCACCCCTCATAATTCTCCGGCATGAAATACAGTTTCATAAACCCTGCCAATACAATCACATCCGGCTGATATGGCAAGATAAACTCATTAATCTGCCGGGACAATTCCCGATGGCTCCGTTCATCACTGGCAAAAACCGGGTACCCGTAGTGCCTTGCTTTCTCCACACCCACTGCTTCGCTGGAACTGGCGGCAATCGCCACAATCTCCACATTCAACCTTCCGGCTTCAATCTCCCGGTGAAAATTATCCAGTGTACGACCGGTACCGGACAACAATACCGCCACTTTCAACTTCTTCCCGGGCACTGGCGTATCCTTCATCACAAAAGCCGGACCGTCCCATCACCGGGAACAACCTGACCCAGTAGAACTGGTCTTTCCGCTACCGCACCAAGAAAAGCATCTCGATTTTTCGGTGACACAATGGCAATCATACCCATTCCCATATTAAACACACGGTACGCTTCCTCCGTCTCTATCTTTCCACCTTTGACAAGAAAATCAAAAACAGGCAAAACCGGCACATTCTTCATCTGAATCTCCACCGAAACAGCATCCGGTAAAATGCGGGGGATATTGTCCAGAAACCCGCCGCCGGTAATGTGCGCGAGGCCCTTCACTATGTTTTTTTCAAGTACCGGAAGCAGGATCGGCCGGTAAGATCGGTGAATCTTCAGGAACTCCTCTCCGACAGTGCAACCCAATACATCTACATAGCTTTCCACCGTCAGCTTCATCTCGTCAAATACAATCTTCCGTGCCAGCGAATAACCATTGGTATGAAGGCCGGAAGAAACAAAACCCCATACCTCGTCACCGGGAACAATATCTTTTCCCGTAAGAAGCCGGCTTTTATCCACAATGCCGGTGATAAAACCGGCAATATCATACTCTCCCTCTGCGTAAAACCCCGGCATCTCCGCCATCTCTCCGCCAATCAGAGAAAATCCGTTCTCCCGGCACCCCTTTGCCAGCCCGGAAACCACCGCTTCCACAGTACCGGCAGCCAGCTTCCCCGTGCCAATGTAATCGAGGAAATATAGAGGTCTTGCCCCCTGAACCAGAATATCGTTCACACAATGGTTCACCAGACACTGCCCCACCGTATCGTGGATGCCGGTCATAAACGCAACTTTCAACTTGGTACCCACTCCGTCTGAACTGGAAACCAGAATGGGATTCTTATAACCTGCAGGCAACTGGTACATCGCCCCGAAAGAACCGAGTCCCGTAATCACGTTTAAAGTAAACGTGGACGCAGCCAGCTTTTTGATAGCTGAAATCGCCTTATCCTGTTCATCAATATTGACCCCGGCATCCCGGTACCTGGAATTTGACATGCCCCCTCCTTCAACGGTCCCTTGATTATCCTACATTTCAGCCGTTTTTGCCACAGTCCGGATTTGCAGAAAAAGAGGAAAGACAAAAACTTCACCGCAGAGTACGCAGAGAACGCTGAGGTGGGACAAAGAGAGCGGAGGAGAATTTAACACAAAGACAAAGATAAGAATATAAGATATAGAAAAGAAAGACAACTCCTGTTCCTTCCCCTGTCTGTGACTCACTTACAATCTTATCTGACCTTTGTCTTGAGTCTCTGTCTTTTCTCCTCTTCCTCAGCGTACTCAGCGTACTCTGCGGTGAACTCCCTTCCCTCTCATTCCATTTCTTACCTTTGTGCCCTTCCCCCTTTGCACCTTTGTGTTATTTCTCTTCTCCTCCGCTCCCTTTGTCCCACCTCAGCGGCCTCTGGCGGTGAAAATTCCGGACTTTCCTTCTCCCGCTCCCTGACGTAGAATAAGGGGAGAACAAATCCGATTGGGAGGGGATTCAATGTCTACAATTAAGATTGGCATTATCATTTGTGACCGGTACCGGAACTGTGCGGGGGGAAAGTGTTTTCGTTCCCTGAGGGAACGGGAGGGCGCTTTTGACCGTTACAAAGGGAAGGATGTGGAAATCGTCGGATACACCAGTTGTGGGGGATGCCCCGGTGGTAATATTGAATATGCTCCGGAGGAGATGAAGAAAAACGGCGCTGAGGTAATCCACTTTGCCACCGGGTTTGTGGTTGGTTATCCACCATGCCCCCATATCGCACATTTCAAGAAATATATCGAAGAGGCCTTCGGATTGGAAGTTATAGTCGGGACACACCCCATCCCGGAGAAGTATGTGGTTGTCCATGAAAAACTGGGAACATGGAATTCGCCACAATGGCAGGAATGGATTCGGCCCACTTTCCCGGAACAAGCGATTCGAAAGGATTATGATTAACAGCTTACCGGGCAACTCTGAGAGTTCGTCTCTGACAATTTCAGAACGAATTTAAATCATGGAGCAAGAAAGGGAGAGACTCACCACAGAGGTCGCCGAGTACGCAGAGGGGGGAGGAGGAAGACGGGAAAAGAGAGAAAGACAGGGACTGGGAAGGAGTCGGGACTGAAACTTACGGTTTTTGTGTGTGTTTTTTCTTTTCCTGGCGTTCTTTGCGCCTTGGCGAGAGAAAATCTCCTTCCCTAT
>JAADJC010000127.1 GCA_013151025.1 Acidobacteriota bacterium | reverse complement strand
CGACGGTTATCGTTAAAACACTGTTGTCCAATCTGGCTCGTCCCATTGCATTCAAAGAATAGAAAATCCGTGCATTTCCAATGAGAAGATTAAATTTGGGCTGATAATCCGTAATTTTTGAAGCGGTAAAGGAGACCCCCCCGTTTTTCAGCCTCATGGACACGTTCAGAGAATGGGTAACTTTATCTTCCTCAATCCGGGTAAAAATCAATGAAGCCGGATAGCGGAGCGTGACAGTGGAACCGTCAATGAAAATAATTTCACACCCGGAACCCTTTTTCATCGTCAGCACATCTCCTGAACGGATTTTCATACTGCTTTCAATCTGTACAACCCGGGTTCCGCCCTCCAGATAGTCCACATCCCCCACCAGCTGGGCAATGTGGGCACCGGACATCACCGCTGATTTTCTGGCTTCCATAATACTGTTTGCCGCCTCGAATATTTCCCCGGTGAGCCTGTCCAGTTTTTCAAATTCATAATTATCCAGGTATTCTTTCAGCGCATCTACATGGTCCAATGCCTTGTTCAGTTTCGCCTTCTCTTCATCCAGCCTGGCAATGATAAATGCCTTCTGGAGCAGTACCAGGGAATTAAATAATTTTTTTTCACTGTGTTGCCGCATTACATGAAGATAAATCGGGTATGCAACTATGGAAATCAGGATCAGGAGAATGAGGACCAGCGCCGAATTTTTTATAACTTTCACAGTTTCTTCCTTTCTGTTCTTTTATTTTTACCACAATATACACTAAACTTTCAAGAGCTGAAATGGAAAATGGGAGATATTCTGTGGCCGACAGGAAAAAACTCGGTTCAATGCCGGCGTCATTGCCACCCCGACAGGCAACTGTTGAAAAACTGAACATGGACCCCATTGCTTTTCCCTGGTGCTATCCCAGCACTCAGGACAGGGAAGTCGTTGCTTGAATTGCCGCATCTTTTGCCTTTGGCCGGGTTTCAGCAATCATGAAGGTTGTGGAGTAATTACTGGTGCTGTTGGGGCTGTCTCCGGCAACCTGTTTGCAGGCAATCCCAACAAAGGATCTAGACCAACTTTATTCGGATTTCAGATACCGTTTTGTAAACTGAAAAGGGTTGGTCGCCTTTCTCTCCGGTATTCGCCGGATTCTCCTTGTTTTGGGGAAATTAAGCCCATTGATAAAAAAAGACAACCCTGTCGAAACAATGGATAATTTATTCAGACAACTTCTGTCCGGCAGTGAAAACAGAGATGCCCTTCTTGCTTCCAACCTGCTGACAGACCCGAAACGGGGTGACCCGACCAAACGTTGAATGCTGTTTCTCATGTGGATGGTACGAAACAAATTCCCGGATTTCGGCATATGGAATCACATGATTTCCCCCTCCCGACTGATTATTCCGCTGGATACCCACGTGCTCAGAATCTCCCGCTATCTCGGATTTACTGAAAAAACTTCCCCTTCCATGAAAGTTACGATGGAAATTACCGAAGCCCTGACCCTTCTTTCCCCGGATGATCCCCTCCAATTTGATTTTGCCATCGCCCACCTTGGAATTGACGGAATCTGCCCCCGGAACCAATCTGCCCCCGGAACCCGGAATCCCGCCGATGCCACATTTGTCCTTTGCAAGAATTCTGTTTGGAAGGTAGAATGGCAGGGAACAGACTATCAGAGATGGAAAGGGGCTACCAATGAAACAAAACAAAGTCGTGGTGCTGGATTTCGGCTCTCAATATACCAAGCTGATTCTGAGGCGAATCCGGGAACACCACATTTTCAGTGAAATTGTCTCCATTGATACATCAATAGAAAAAATCCGGGAAATGGCCCCCACTGCCATTATTCTCTCCGGCGGGCCCCGCTCCGTCTACGAAGAAGGGGCATTTCAGGCTGATCCTGCGCTCTTTTCCCTGGGCGTACCGGTTCTGGGCATCTGCTACGGCATGCAGTTGATGGCCCATCTCCTGAACGGAAAAGTGGTGGCATCCAATGACCGGGAATACGGCCGAGCCACGGCAAAATTCCTGCTTGATTCCCCGCTTTTCAGGGGAATCAAACCGGAATCCGTGGTCTGGATGAGTCATGGAGACAAGGTGGAAGGGGTTCCATCCGGATTTCGCGCCATTGCAGAAACCGATACTACCCCCATTGCCGCTATGGAAAACATAGAAAAAAAGCTGTATGCGGTCCAGTTCCACCCGGAAGTTACCCACACTGAAGTTGGACGAGACATTCTGGAGAATTTTCTCCTGCATATCGCAAAAATAGAACCGGACTGGCAAATGGACTCCTTTGTGGAAACGGAAATTGCCCGGATTCGGAAAATTGTCGGCAACAAGACTGTTATCTGTGGTCTTTCCGGTGGCGTGGACTCCTCCGTAGCCGCTGCCCTTATTCACCGGGCCATAGGGGATCAGCTCCAATGCATTTTTGTGGATCACGGCCTGCTGAGAAAAAATGAAAAAGACCTGGTCGTTGAAACCTTCACCCGTCAATTCCACTTCAACCTGAAAGCAGTGGATGCATCTGAAACCTTTCTCTCCAGATTGGCAGGTATCTCAGACCCGGAAGAAAAACGAAAAATCATCGGCCATACCTTCATCGAAGTGTTTGAAGAAGAAGCCCGGCAATTTCACAAGACCCGGTTTCTGGCCCAGGGCACACTCTATCCCGATGTCATCGAATCCGCAGCTCATGGCGGCGCTTCGGTTACCATCAAATCCCACCACAATGTCGGCGGCTTGCCGGCACACATGAAACTTGAATTACTGGAACCTCTGAAAGAGCTCTTCAAAGACGAAGTTCGGGAGCTGGGGCGCCTGCTGGGTCTGCCGACGGAAATTGTCGGCCGTCATCCCTTCCCCGGACCGGGACTGGCAGTACGAATTCCCGGTGCCCTGGACAGGGAAAAAATTGGCATTTTGCAGGAAGCGGATGATATCTTCATCGAAATGCTCCATGATGCCGGGCTTTACGACGATATTGCCCAGGCATTTGTTGTATTGATTCCGGTCAAGACTGTCGGAGTAATGGGGGATTTTCGAACCTATGAATACGTAGCGGCGCTTCGGGCTGTCAAATCCGAGGATTTCATGACGGCGGACTGGTATCCCATTCCACATGATCTCCTTGCGGAAATCTCCGCCCGGATCNNTCAACGAAGTCAAAGGCATCAACCGGGTCGTCTACGACATCACCTCCAAACCCCCCGGCACTGTGGAGTGGGAATGATATGAGTTGGAGTTGGGGTAGCAGGTAAAAAGACATGGAATTCGTCACTCATCACTCATCACCCACCACCCATCACACTTCCCCCTCAATTTCTGTGATCATCCCTACATTTAACCGGAAAGCGCGGGTGCTTCAGGCCATTGCCAGTGTTCTGGCTCAGACTCGCCGGCCGGATGAGGTCATTGTGGTAGATGATGGTTCCACAGACGGCAGCGCAGGCGAAATTCAGAGGGAATTCCCCACTGTGATTGTTATCCGGCAAGAAAATTGCGGGGTCAGCGTTGCGCGGAACACAGGCATCCGGGCTGCGACAGGGAACTGGCTGACATTTCTGGATTCAGATGATAAATGGAAACCGGAAAAACTGAAAAAACAACTGACCTATGTCATGGCTCACCCGGTATTTCGGGTTTCCCAGACAGACGAGGTATGGATTCGAAACGGCAGTTTCGTCAACCCCATGAAAAAACATGAAAAGCGGGGCGGGTGGTTTTTTCGGGACGCACTGAAGCTCTGCCTGGTCAGCCCCTCAGCCGTAATGATTCGTTCTGACGTGTTCCGGGACATTGGTTTTTTTGATGAAACCCTTCCGGCCTGTGAAGATTATGACTTGTGGCTTCGGATTCTTGCCCGGGAACCCATCGGGTTTCTTGCGGAAAAGCTGGTGGTAAAATACGGTGGTCATCCGGATCAGCTTTCCCGTAATTTTATTGCCATGGATCGGTTCCGTGTCCGTGCCATTCTGAAAATTCTTCGTTTTGCTAAATTGTCCGCAAAAGACAGGAAAGCTGCAATTACAGAACTGGCTGAAAAATGCCGCATTCTGGAGCAGGGGTATGCAAAACACGGTTTTCCGGAAAAATCCGCCCGATTTCGCCGGATTCGGGAAAATGTGACAGGGAAATTGGACAGAAAAGCATAAGCTGTGGTATACCTCTACAAGCCACTTTTGAGGAGGATTCAATGAAAAGAACCATTCGAACATTCGGAATTGCCCTGCTGATGACAGCAGCAACCATAGCCCAGGCAGGGGTGATCTACAGTGCCAGAACCCAGACAGAGATGTATGGTGAAGCTGCGGAACAGCAAAAACAGAACCCTATGTTGCAACAGATGCTGCAACCCCAGGAAATGAAGATATTTGCCCAGGATAAGGGCGGCAGGATCAAATTTCTCAGTGACTCCATGTTGTACAAAAAGGGAGATTTCATGGTTACTGAAGATGGGAGCATTATGTACATCTGCGACCCCCAGGCCAAGACCTATCACAAGCTGGATCTTAAAGCCATGAAAGGACAGGCCGAAGGCATGATGAAAACAATGACAAAAATGACGAAAATGAGCTACAGCAATGTGTTTGTCAATCTGCTGGATAAGGGAAATGCCGGTACAATTGCCGGTTACCCCGTCAGGAAATACCGCCTGCTGGTGGAATATGATACCAATATGAAAATTCTGTTCAAGAAAATCAAAAATCATGAACGGCGAGAATTTTTCATCTATGTAACCCCGAAACTGCCCATGAGTCTGGTACCGGAATACAACAGCAGCCAGATGTTTACCACTGGAGTCGAGCAGGTGGACAGTCAGATTCAATCCAAATTGAAAGGATTGGGATTTCCAATGAAAACAGAACAATTATCCTACGGAAAAAACAATGAGCTAACATCAAAATCCACATTTGAAATTACATCTATCCAGGAAAAATCCCTGAACCCCGCACTGTTCAAGCTCCCCATCGGATACACTGAAAAGGAAATCCGGGTGGAGGGCACCGATTCGGAAGGAAACACAGAAAAACATAAATTCAAAATGGGAGATTTATTTAAATGACACTACTGCAGGCTCTGGTACTGGCCTTTGTTCAGGGGATGACGGAGTTTCTCCCTGTATCCAGTTCCGGACACCTGGCATTGTTCGGGCGGCTCTTCGGCATGAAGGCCCCGGACATCAACTTTGATATTGTCCTGCACATGGCTACACTGCTGGCTGTACTGATTTACTACCGGAAGCAACTGTATCAATTGACGGTTCACCTGTTTTCGAGAAAAAGCGGAAAGGGATTTGCGAAAAACCCGCTGCGCTTCCTGTTCTTTGTAATTCTGACATCCATCCCCACCGGCATTATCGGCCTGGCCCTGGACAAGCGAATGGAAGCCCTTCATGAAAATCTTATCTTTGTCGGTGTCTGTTTCTTCATTACTGCGGTAATACTCTTTATTACCCATCTGAAACAGAAAAAAGGCCTGGCCGGAATCGACCTGCTGCAGACAGCATGGTGGGTTCCGGCTTTGATCGGAGTGGCACAGGGAATTGCCGTATTACCCGGGGTGTCCCGTTCCGGCTTCACCATCGGCGCGGCAATTCTTCTGGGCATTTCCGCCACAGATTCAACGGATTATGGTTTCCTCGTGTCCATTCCCGCAATACTGGGGGCCTTCCTGTTGAAACTAAGCGGCATTTCCGCTCTTGGATTTTCCCTGAACTACGTGCTGGGTTTCACCCTGGCCTTCCTCGTGGGATTGGCGTCCATCCGGCTGGTTGTGGTTTTTGTGGAAAAGGCCCGGCTTCATTATTTTGCTGTCTACATGGTGGGGATTTCCATCTTTACCTTGATCCTCGGATTTTTCGGGTAAGCCCATGGACTACATTGATTCCCACTGCCACATCACCATGGATCGGTTCGATGAAGACCGGGACGAAATTCTGACAGACTACTTTGAAAAAGGCGGTCTGGCCCTGATGTCCGTGGCCACCTGCCGGGAAGACCACGAACTGAACCTTAAACTGATGCTGAAATGGGACAAACTGGTCAGTTCACTGGGCTGGCATCCCCATGACGCAAAAGACTTTGGGAAACATGAAGAAGCCTTTCTCCTGAATGCTATTCAAAAACATCAAATCCGGGCAGTGGGAGAAATCGGACTGGATTACCACTACAACTTCTCACAGCGGGCGGAACAACTCCGGGCATTTGACCGCCAGATGGCCATTGCCGACAAAGCCGGGCTCCCGGTCGTCATCCACACACGGGAAGCGGATCGGGATACCATGGACATGCTGAAACGGCATCGGAAGGTGCAGGGCATTCTCCATTGCTATACCGCCGGCCGGGAACTGATGGAAGCCGGACTGGAACTGGACTATTTTGTTTCCTTCAGCGGAATCATCACCTTCCAGAAAACTGCAGTGGAAATCCGGAAACTGCTGAAAGTGGTGCCACTGGACCGCCTGCTGTTTGAAACCGACTCCCCCTATCTTGCACCGGTTCCCTTCCGGGGTAAGCGAAATGATCCCAGAAAAGTGGTTCATGTCATTGAGAAAGCCGCCGAACTGAAAACCCTTTCTCCGAAAACCCTCTCCAACCAGGCAAACCGCAATTTCTTTCAACTCTTTCCAGAAAGAGAAGATTGAGAAAAGACAGGGAACCTGCAAATGACTATTCTCTGCTAACTCCCTGATTTTACAAGTTGCAAATTATGAGTCACCGGGTCTGCTCTGCAGGCAACTTGATTTATCTTTCATTTAACACCCATCATCCAGCATCCGGTCCACAGGACCGTAGGTTCCTGTGGAAATTTGAGGCAAAATCTGGGAAGATAAGGAGAAGAAGACGGAGCAAATGGGAAATTAGATGAAAAAATTGACGACAAAGGTCCTGAAAGGCGGCGCGGTTCTCACATCCGGTACATTGTTGTCCCGGGTACTGGGATTTGTGAGGGAAATCCTTGCCGCAGCGTTTTTTGGCGGCGGACGTCTGTACGATGCCTTTGTTATTGCCTTTTCGGTTCCAGCCCTTTTTCGTAGAATACTGGGTGAGGAGATGTTTGAACGGGCGTTTATGCCACCTTTTGAACGGCTCAGAAGTCAAGGCCAGGCCAGTACGGCCAGGAGGCTGGTAATTCGGATCTTTTTTGTTCTGGGCCTGGTTCTGCTGGTTTTAACTGCCGTTCTTTTTTTCTTTATGCCAACTCTGGTTCACTTTCTCGCACCGGGGCTTTCCCCCGACACTGCCCGGGAAGCCGTTCTTCTCGGAAAACAGGTTTTACCTTTTTTGACATTGATCAGCTTTTCCACCCTGACCGGAGCAGTACTGCTCTTTTCCGACCGAAAAGTGGTTTACAGTACGGCTCCGGCAGTAATGAATGTTGTGATTATTCTGGCTTTAATCGCATTTCACCGGCATCTTGGCATTACAGCCTTGATTATCGCTTATCTAAGTGGCGCCGCCGCATTTTTCCTGTTCCAGTTGCCCGTATTTTTCCGGGTGATGAAAAATCTGAAAGAAGACAAAACTGCAAACGGGGAAGATCCGCTGAACCATTCTTTAAAAGAATCTTCCCGAATCTTCGTTACCGCCCTGGCCAACAAGGGGGTGGAGATTGTGGACCGAATGGTGGCCTCCCTGGTGGGTTCCGGGGCAATATCTTCCCTCTGGTACAGTTTTCGCATTATTCATCTGCCCTTTGCCATCATGGGGCTGGCCATTTCCCGGTCCATTGCACCAGAACTTTCCCGGCTCAGGGGTAGTCGGAATTATCGGGATTTTGGTAATGTTATTCATCTGGGGGTGGATACCAATCTGTTCCTGCTGGTTCCCGTGACCATTTTCTTCATGATATTTTCACGGGAAGTCATTACATTGTTCTATTTCCGAGGTGCCTTTACCCTGACAGCAGTGGATCGGACTTCCCTTGCGTTTTTTTATTATGCTCTTGCGATTTTGCCAATGGGACTCATCGCCCTTCTTAACCGGATTTTTTCCGCATTTGAGAATAACCGGGCACCGATGCGGGTAGCTGTTTTCGGGGCATGTCTCAATGTCTTTCTGGATTTTATTTTGTATCAGACTCCGTTGAAACAGGGTGGTATCGCACTGGCCACTGCCATTTCCCAGGCTGTACAGGTGTTGTTTCTCTTTGCCGCGCTGGGCCGCTATCCCATCCGTATCCGATTGAGCCGCATCCTGGCTACGGTGGGGCAGTTGCTTTTTGCCCTGCTGTTTTTCGTTCCCATTCTCATTCTGGGCAAGTTCTGGATGCCGGAAACCTTGCATTTCTTCACCCTCTTCTTCTGGCTGGGGGGAATTGGCGCTATCGCTTTTATCTTCTATGGGATCGTTGCCTACGGCTTTCTCCGATCCCGACGCACAGAAAAAATGAAGGTGGTCCTCACCGGGGGTGGTACCGGGGGTCATGTGTATCCTTCTTTGTCCATCTATCAGATTTTACTGGATAAAAATAGAATTTATCAAGTTCGCTACTGGGGGATTCATGGCAGGGCGGAAGAAGAGATTGTCCCCAGAACCAACATCCCACTGGAATTTGTTCCGGCCGCTCCCATTGCCGGGGGATCCCCTGCGGCGAAATTACGTTCCGCAGTCACCATTTTTCGGGGCACAATGATTGCCATGGGAAAATTACTACGGTTCCGGCCTCACCTTGTTGTGGCTGCCGGCGGCTATGTGTCCGCCCCAGTGGTGTTTGGCGCCTATCTCCTGAAACCTTTCCTGAAATTGAAGATTGTCATTGACGAACAAAACCTGGTGCCGGGACTTTTGAACAAAACGGCTTCATTGATGGCGGACGCCGTGCTGGTGAATTTTCGCGAAAGCGCTTATTTTATGTGGAGTAACCGCTGTGTCTACACCGGCTACCCGGTTCGCCCCGACTACCTGAAACCGGGAAAACCCAAATCTGACCTTCGAAAAGAACTGGATATACCGGAAAATGCCTTCCTTGTGGTAGTTTCCGGCGGTTCCATGGGGGCACGGGCCATCAATTGTTGCATGGCGGATGCCATGGACCGATTGTCTGAAATGGATAATCTCTTCATTGTGCACAGTATCGGCATGAGCCAGACATCGGATTATCATGCACTGGATGACACGGTAAAACGCCTGGCCGCCTCCATGGATGAACTTTTTGACAAAACCCGGATTGAAGCTCACAGAAAAGACGGGACTATTTTTTATCGCGGATCCACCTATTTCCATGACATTTACCGGTACCAACAGGCAGCGGACTTATTGATTTGCCGGGCAGGGGCAGGGGCACTGGCGGAAGCCATGGCACTGGCAAAGCCCACATTATTGATCCCCAAACGTGGACTTCCGGGGGACCACCAGGAGCTGAATGCCATCAGCATTGCGGAACAAGGGGCCATGGATGTTCTCTTCGAAGAAGCAGACACGAAAAGTAACGTGGATCGGATTCCGATACCCCTGTTTCTTGAACGAATCGACCAACTGATGAAAAACGAAGAATATCGAAAAACTCTGGGAGAATCAGCCGCTCGGCTCTTTTTCCGACATTCGGCAGACCGAATTTATGCAACTATTGACAGTGTAATCAAGCAAAAAGAAATTGAGGGAGAAACCCAGATTGTGGAACCTCGTTTTGTTCAGTTTCAACGTACTTTCGACAATCTGATTCGCTTTCTGGACCACAACGCTTCAAAAAAGAACAACCTCTATGTTCGATTCTACAATATTAAAGTACACGAATATCTGGCATCGAATCAACCACTTACCGTCAACAAAGGTATCAAACTCATCGGCTCACTGAAACGAGTTGACCTTTATCCTTTCATTTACGAAAACTTTGATGATTTCCATGGTTTCCAGAAACGCAATGCCCTTGCGGCCCTGACCAAAGCAGACCAGTTCCAGGTGCCTTTCAAAAACCTGGTTGAAAAAGGCCTTCGGGACAGTTACTTTGAAACAAGACGGGAGGCCGTCTCCTTATTCAACTGCTTTCATACCCACCTGGCAGACGATGAAATACACAAGATGATTCTAAACCTGCTTAAAAAACGGATAGAAAGCTTTGAAGTCAAAGCGGAGGCGATTGGAGCTGCCGTACGAATTCTGGACCAGAACGCGTTCCTGAAACAGATGGAGCCGGTATTGTTTGCACGAAATATCCGCTACCGGGAAGCCCTGCTGGACGCAATTCGCGACGGACTGAACCTGAATCGCTTCGAGAACAGGGAAATCGTTCGCAATTTCCTTAAACGCATGTTAATTACCACATCACAATTCCAACCCAGTTTTACAGTGCGCCAGCGCTTCCTCACCACCATTAAAAAATTGGAGGAAACCGACCATGATTAAACTGCTGGTGGATGCCTTAATGGGGAACGGAATGGATATCGGGGTGCTGCGACTGGTCAACTATCTCAGTTTCCGTGTCATTATGGGAATGGTTACGTCATTGCTTTTCGCGTTGGCCTTCGGCTTTCGTTTCATTGTCTTTCTTTACCGCAAAAAGCTCCGGGACGTATCCGGGGACATTTCCGCTATCAACGCCTTTGGAAAACGAGGGATTCCCACCGGCGGCGGCCTTCTGGTCATGTTGTCCGTTACCTTCTCCACCTTGCTCTGGGGAGATCTTACCAATCGATTCACCATCGTGCTCATTGTCGGTTTTCTCTACCTTGGCTTTGTAGGTTTTGTTGATGACTTTCAGAAAGTACGGTTCAAATCCTCCCTCTCCGGACTGAGCCAGCTGGGGAAAACCATACTTTTACTGCTTTTCATCCTTCCCTTTGCCGTTTTTCTGATCTCAGGGCTTAACCCGGTACCGGAGCCCCTTCGAACTGCTATTTTTATCCCTTTTCTGAAAAACCCGGTTCTGAATCTCAGTACCGGATTCTACATTGCCTTCGTCGTGTTTGCCGTATTTTCCATTGTCAACGCGGTGAACATTACCGACGGCCTGGACGGTCTCCTGGGGGGTACCGCCATTCTCACCATCGGTGTGTACATGATTTTTGCCTACATTATCGGAAATGCCGTTTATGCCAATTACCTTCTATTTCCTTTTGTGGCTGGAACGGGAGAAATCGCGGTATTCGGCGCGATTCTCATTGGCGCTCTTTTCGGCTTTCTCTGGTTCAACACCTATCCCGCCGAAGTCTTTCTGGGGGACACCGGATCACTGGCTGTGGGCGGCGCCATTGCCATGATGGCTTTCCTCACCAAACAGGAACTGCTCTTCCCCATTGTCGGCGGGCTCTTTGTATTTGAAATCTTTACCTCCCTCCTTCAACAGAAAATCGGCGGTCGTCTAGGCAGGCGCATCCTCCATCGGGCCCCGTTTCACCATGAAATGACTCACCGGGGCATTGCCGAACCCAAAGTGGTGGTGCGACTCATCATTGTTTCTATCCTCCTTGCCCTCATCGCCCTTCTTTCCCTTAAAGTGCGGTAGAAAGAAAAGTGAAAGTGAATGTGCGAATGCGTGAGAGAAAAAGAAATCAGGGAAAGAGATTCACCGCAGGGTACGCAGAGAGCGTGGAGATGGGAATGAACACAGGGAAAGAGATTTTCTCGCAAAGACGCAAATCCCGCGAAGATAAGAATGTGTTTTCCATGATGGAGAGAAATAGAATAAGGTCAAGCAAAAACCGGTATAAATTTTAGCACATGAGCACAAAATGACCGCTCATCTAAAGAAAGAAGCTCAGAACTTATCACGATCGAAACGGCCTGGTGCAAGAATATCTGCTTTTTTATTGTCTGTGACGGTCATTATCCTGAACTGCCTGGTTGTGACTGCTACTGAGAAAACCATACCGGTAGAATTGGATGTTCACTGTATGATTCCCTCCTGGTATCAAGCATCCAGTCCTATCAATGATAAATCTGCGGGAGGATATGCCGGGACACATAATCCTCCGAATACCTGGACCGGCAAATCAACCTCATCCAGCCTTGTTCTTATCGAAATCAGTGACCAGGAAGCTCCTTTCATGAACGTATTCAAGGGATTTCAGTTTAGAATCGTGAACCAAACTGACCACATGATCGCTTTTCAAGGAGTGGACAGTACTTTACCAGTAATCATTCAAGCATTTGTTTCAGGTGAATGGAAACCCCTTCAATTCAAATTTAAAAGTTATTGTGGAAACAGTTATCATATTTTGTGTCTCCCCGCCAAGAGTTTCTGGAATCTCACGGCTCCAATTTTTCATGGCAAAACTCACATGCTTCTTAGGCTGAAAGTAGAGTTGTTAAATGGACAAACTGCCTATTCGCGAGAATTTCCTGGATATATCAACAAGAAACAGACCACCCGAAATGACACAGTAATACCTGAAAATGTGTGGGACCAGATAACTCTGGCAATCGTGGGTCCAATGCAGCCGGATCTACCCGAACCCGAAATTCCGATTACCACCGATACGCAACCGGATGAAATCGATTTCGGGCCTTTTCGCATTCCTCCATCCGGAAAAAAAGCACCTTAGTTTTTCCGTAACCCAAGACAAAAGAAGTGGCAGGATCTTTCCTTATCTTCACTCAACCTCAAACTGCGGTGCTTACACCGCCTTTCACCGTTTTCCAGTTGACGGAGAAAAACTCCATGTTACAATTTTTTTATCGTGCGAAATTTGACGCTTGTTATTCATTAAAGAAAAAGTAAGTTGTACTAAAAAGGAGTTGAAACCGTATGCGTAGATTCAAGTGGCTCTCAGTTTTCGTAACGGTAGTGATTGTGCTGTGTATTTCCAGTGTCGCAATGGCTGCACCGGCAGGGTCCGGCGATTCCCTGGATTCCCTTGTTCATGTGCAGAAATACACCCGGGCCATTCACATTATGGGGATGTTGCTGGTGGGGTTCGGTTTCCTGATGGTTTTTGTAAAAAAATACGGGCGTTCCGCCATTACAGCCACCTATCTCCTGGTCAGTATTGCCATTCCGATGTATTTTCTTAAAGATTCAATGGGTATACTGGGTGTTGAGAATACACCGATTGATGCATTGATCCTGGCTGAATTTGCCGCCGCCAGCCTTTTGATCGGTGCCGGGGCTGTCCTGGGTCGATTGAAAATGATGCAATATCTACTGCTTGGCCTGCTCTTTGTGCCCCTTTACTCGTTCAACGAGTGGATCCTGTTGTCCGGTGGCCTTGGGCTGATTAAAGCCGGTGTTTTTGTGGATACCGGCGGCTCCATTATCATTCATTCCTTCGGTGCGATTTTCGGCCTTGGCGCAATATTCTCCCTGACCACAAAAAAGGAATTTGATGTTCCGGTTGAATCAGACGATACCAGCGATCGATTCTCCCTTCTGGGAAGTATGGTGCTGTGGATGTTCTGGCCCAGCTTCTGTGCCGCATTGGTCCCGGCGGCAGACGTGCCGAAAACCGCTATCAATGTAATCCTGGCGCTCTGCGGTTCCACCCTTGCCACCTATTTCACCTCTCTTGCTTTCCGGAAAAAGGTAGCAGTGGCGGACATTGCCAATGCGGCTCTGGCTGGTGGTGTGGCAATCGGTGCCACCTGTAATCATGCATCTTTCACAATGGCCTTCATCATCGGCGCAATAGCAGGCTTTATTTCCGTATTCGGTTACGCGGTCATTCAGGAAAGACTGCAACGAGCCATTAAAAAAATTGATACCTGTGGCGTTCTTTACCTGCACGGCCTTCCGGGGCTCTTCGGCGGAATTGCAGCAATTTTTGTGGTTCAGGGGATTCAAGGTGGAGCAGAAGCAAAGGGCATTGGCATTACCATTGTTCTTGCTCTGGTGTCCGGCCTGGTTGTGGGAAAGATTCTTTCCCTGTTTGGCGGTACTGCTGAACCCTACGCGGATTCAGATGAACTTGATGTCGCCTGAACAGGTATGAAATTAAAGTAAAGCAGGTAAAGTGGGATACAGGCACAGGAGACGTTGCCGGCCCCCATTTTGCGACCCAAAAGAAACGGCGGCCAAAATGACCGCCGTTTTCTGTTTGTCAAAAATGGTCGGGGCGAGAAGATTTGAACTTCCGACCTTTCGGTCCCGAACCGAACGCTCTACCAGGCTGAGCCACGCCCCGACAATCGGAACAGGCGCTATTCTACAAGATTTAAATCCCGAAGCATAGCATCAATTTTGTTTTTAACGCTTTTTTCCATCACAATGTCATCCGGCCATTCCCGGACAAATCCCTCGGACGCCCATTTCTTTGTGGCATCAATGCCGATTTTGGTTCCGATCCGTGCCACAGAAGCGGCATGATCCAGTACATCCAGCGGTCCATCTGTAAAAGTCATGTCCCGTCGGGGGTCCACGTTGTTGCCAACCCGCCACATTACATCGTTGAGGTTGTGGATATCTACATCTTCGTCCACAATAATCACAAACTTGCTGAACATCATCTGGCCCATACCCCATACCGCGTTCATGACCTTTTTGGCGTGCCAGGGATACTGCTTTCGGATGGACAGAATGACAAAATTATGAAAAACGCCAAAGATGGGCAGGTTCATATCCACCACTTCCGGCAACTGGGTCCGCAGGAGCGGAAGAAAGATTCTCTCCGTTGCTTTTCCTATGTAACAGTCTTCCTGAGGCGGTTTTCCCACCACCGTGGCTGGATAAATGGGATTTTTTCGATGTGTCACGCAGGTGACATGGAAGGTCGGATAACTGTCCGCCAGGGAATAGTAGCCGGTGTGGTCCCCGAAGGGACCTTCGGTGCGCATATCGTCCATATCCACATATCCTTCCAGAATGATTTCCGCGTTTGCAGGAACCACCATATCCACTGTACGGCATCTGACCACCGGAACGCCTTTTTTGCGCAGAAAACCGGCAAACATCAGTTCGCTGATCATGGGGGGAAGGGGCGCCGTGGCGGCATAGGTTAAAGCCGGGTCCCCTCCCAGTGCAACTGCAACCGGAACGTGACGGGTGTTAAGGCCTGCATCCCTGAGATTCCTGGCACCATCATGGTGAATATGAATGTGCATGCCGGTCGTTTTCTTGTCATATACCTGCAACCGGTACATACCGATATTCTGACGGCCATTTTCATCCTTTGTACAAACCAGCGGTAGGGTGATAAATCTGCCGGCATCGCCGGGCCAGGTTTTCAATACAGGAAATTGCCTAAGATCTATCTCATCTCCTTCCAGAACTACTTCCTGGCAGGGGGCTTTTTTGACAATTTGTGGTTTATAGTTGGCAATTTCATTGAGGAGTGGCAGCTTTTTCAAAGTATCAAGAAAATTACTTTCAAGGGGCGGCATCATCTCCTGCATCAGGGATTCAATCCGGTGAGCAATGTCATCCAGATTTTCTACCCCAAGGGCCATGGCCATCCGGTCCATGGAACCAAAGAGATTGGTTGCCACCGGTATCCGACTGTCTTTTGGATTTTCAAACAGGAGACCGGGACCGTTCATTTTCGAAATTCGGTCGGTAAACTCACAGATTTCAAGTTCAGGATCCAGTTCTGCCGAAACCCGGAGCAGTTTCCCCTGTTTTTCCAGTTCTGAAATGAACCAGCGAAGGTCCCGTTTCATTGGAGCTTTCTATTTTTTTGCCGATTCCCAGTCTTTCAGGAATCGCGCAATACCAATATCAGTCAGGGGATGTTTGATCAACTGATCCACCACTTTTGGCGGAATGGTGGCAATATCCGCACCGGCCAGTGCCGCATCCCGAACATGGAGGGGATTACGAATAGATGCCACAATTATCTCAGTGTGCATGCAGTAGTTGTCAAAAATTTGCCGGATTTCCGGCACAACCCCAATCCCATCAATAACAATGTCATCCAATCTTCCCACAAATGGGGAAACATAGGATGCCCCCGCTTTGGCTGCCAGAAGCGCCTGAGTGGCAGAAAAAATCAGTGTCACATTTGTGTGGATATTGTGATCAGCGCACCAACGAACAGCTTTCAACCCCTCTGCCGTCATGGGAATCTTCACTACAATATTTCCCGCCCAGGTAGCAATGTCCTTTGCTTCCCGGATCATGCCCTCAGCATCCAGTGAAACCGCCTCTGCAGAAACCGGACCTTTCACAAAAGAACAGATTTCATCAATCACTTCTCTGAAATTACGGCCTTCCCGGGCTACAAGCGAGGGGTTGGTCGTCACGCCGTCTACCAGACCGATTTCGTAAAGCCGTCGAATATCTTCTACATTTGCAGTATCAATAAAAAATTTCATTTTCTCCTCCTGTGATAAAACCGGCCTGCCGGTTGCTCATTCTGTTTCTTTTGAATCATTGATTGTTTCTTCCGGCACCGAATCCATTTCACTTTTTGCAATTTTGGCCACAGAAGAAACACTGTCGCTACCGCCAAGAGCCAGCATCTTGACACCCTGCGTATTGCGGCCAATCCGGCTGATGCCGGAAACTTTTACACGGATGATTTTCCCAGCTTCAGTGATAATAACCGCTTCGTCATCGTTATCCACAGGCATGACACCCACCACTTTACCGGTTTTCGGGGAAAGCTTCATGTTGAAAATTCCGCTTCCACCCCGGGACTGGAGTCGGTATTCCGAGACAATAGTGCGTTTTCCACTGCCAAATTCGGACACTGTCAGGATATCCATGTCATCCGGCACTACATTCATGGAAATAACCCGATCCTGTCCCTTCAATCTGATTCCGCGGACACCGGCTGCTGTCCGTCCCATGGGCCGAACATCCGTTTCCGGGAATTTAATTGACTTTCCCAATTCCGTTGCAATAAAGATATTGTCGTTCCCGCTGGACATAGACACAGACACCAGACGATCTCCGTCCCTGAGATTGATCGCCACGATGCCACCTTTCCGGGGATGGGAATACGCACTCAACGTTGTTTTCTTGACCAGACCTTTTTCGCTGGCAAATACGACATTTCCCTCGTTTGTAAAACTTCGGGTCGGCAACACCGCTGCGACTTTTTCGTCCGTATTCAACATTAACAGGTTGGCAATGGAGCGTCCCTTGGCTGCGGTGGAAAGCTCTGGAATACTGTAGGCTTTCAACCAGTAAACCCGACCAATATCGGTAAATACAAGGATATCGTCATGTGTAGAAGCTATAAATACATTTTCAACAAAATCCTCATCCCGTGTAGTTATACCTCGTATTCCCTTCCCACCCCGATGCTGGTTCCGATATGCCGTGATGGGCGTCCTTTTGATGTATCCCTCTCCGGTGATGGTGATGACTACATCTTCTTCTACAATAAAATCTTCGATATTCATTTCCCGTTCTTCCGGCACAATCTGGGACAGTCGTTCGTCGCCAAACATTTCAACCACTTCTTCCAATTCTTTTGTCACGATCCCAAGAACTTTTTGTTCACTGGCCAGAATTTCTTCCAATTTCTGAATCAGTTTCAGTAATTTGCGATATTCTTCCAGAATTTTGTCTCTTTCCAGTCCGGTGAGACGTTGAAGCTTCATATCCAGAATTGCCTGAGCCTGAATTTCGGAAAAGGAAAAACGATCAATCAATGCTTTTTTGGCTTCCGGCGGGTTACTTGCAGCTTTGATGATCCGAATAACTTCATCTATGTTTTCGATGGCAATCTTTAACCCTTCCAGGATGTGGGCCCGGGCCCGGGCTTTAGCCAATTCGAAAATTGTTCGCTTGATAATCACGTCTTTTCGAAAAGCAATAAACTCTTCAATCATTTCTTTAAGACTCAGGACTCTGGGCTGGAGATGAACCAATGACAGTAAAATGATGGAAAAACTGGATTCAAGCTGCGTGTGCTTAAACAGGTGATTGAGCAAAACCTGGGGGACTGTTCCCTTTTTCAGCTCAATTACTACCCGGATACCGTCCCGGTCCGATTCATCACGGAGATCACTGATCCCCTCAATTTTCTTGTCCTTGACAAGGGATGCGATTTTTTCAATCAGATGGGCTTTGTTTACCTGGTAGGGAATTTCACTGATGATAATTTTTTCTCTATCGCCTTTCCATTTCTCCACATAGGTACGGGCACGCATGATCGCTTTTCCACGGCCGGTTCGGTAAGCGCTTTCAATCCCTGAAATTCCGTATATTATTCCCCCGGTTGGGAAATCAGGACCTTTGATATGCTTCATCAGTTCCTTTAATTCAATATCAGGATTCTCAATTGTGGCGATTGTACCATTGATGACTTCTTTTAGATTATGGGGTGGAATGCTGGTTGCCATTCCCACTGCAATCCCATTGGAACCGTTCACCAGCAGATTTGGAAATCTGGCGGGTAAAACGGCCGGTTCATGAAGGGAACCATCATAATTTGGAAGAAAATCCACCGTTTCTTTCTCCAGATCATTGAGAAGTTCGTGGGCAATCTTCTTCATCCGCACTTCCGTGTAGCGCATGGCTGCGGCAGGATCGCCGTCTATAGAACCAAAGTTTCCCTGTCCGTCCACCAGTGTGTATCGCAATGAAAAAGTCTGGGCCATTCGAACAATTGTGTCATACACGGCAGAATCACCATGGGGATGGTATTTACCAATTACATCACCGACCACACGGGCGGATTTCTTGTACGATTTGTTATAATCATTTTTCATGTCATACATGGCATACAAAACCCTACGATGCACCGGTTTCAGGCCATCCCGTACATCCGGAATGGCCCGGCCCACAATTACGCTCATCGCATAATCCAAATAGGATTTTTTTACTTCTTTTTCAATTTCTATCTTACGAATATCTTCCGACATTTCTTACACCGCCTGTCAAATGTCCAGGTTCTGGACATCAAGTGAATTTTCTTCAATGAACTGACGACGTGGCTCTACCGCGTCCCCCATTAACCGGGAAAAGGTGTCTTCCGCTTCCACTGTATCCTCTATGGCGACCTGAAGCAGGGATCGAGCTTCCGGATCCAGGGTGGTTTCCCACAGCTGTTCAGGGTTCATCTCACCAAGACCTTTATAACGTTGAA
Source organism: Acidobacteriota bacterium (assembly GCA_013151025.1). Lineage (GTDB taxonomy): Bacteria > Acidobacteriota > Holophagae > Thermotomaculales > Thermotomaculaceae > UM-FILTER-49-7. Next base: position 1,749 of record JAADJC010000127.1, on the reverse strand, counting down.
TATTCAAACCTTTCTGCGAATATTCTTCTACTTTTTCCAGCAACTTGAAAATAGAGTTGACTCTATCCAGTTCAATTCCGTCTTTTTTGATAACAATGCCTAGTTTCATGAACGGCCCAACCGTCTTATACCGGCTTCCAAGGAGACGGTAGGATGGCAGCCGCATCAGAGTCTGTCCGATAGCGGAACCTGAAAAAGCAATTCCGGAAACGCCGTTCATCGTCAGAGTGTAGTCTCCGTGTTCCTCATCAAAATCAATGGATTCCACAGTCAGACCATAGTCTATTACTGCGGCTTTTAGTTGGTGAACATAGTCTGATTTTTCAAAATTTTTTGCCGAAACACAATTGTAAGCCAAGAGAAACTCCACAATTTTACGACTGTATCCCTTTCTCTCCAAAATAGAAAAATATTTATCCATTTGTCTGGCTGATTTCAGTAGATCAAGCCAGCGATTTGTTCGGATTCGATTTTCGCCGTTTTCCGGTACCAATTGGTACCGCTCAAAGAACAATTGAAGCAGGTATTCTTCCATTGCAACCTCATCTTTCAGATATACGCTTTTCTTTCCGGACTTCACTCTGAAGAGAGGAGGTTGTGCAATATAGAGGTAACCCCTCTCTATCAACTCTCGCATCTGTCGAAAGAAAAACGTCATGAGCAGTGTCCGAATATGGGCGCCGTCCACATCGGCATCTGTCATAATAATCACCTTGTGATAGCGAAGTTTGCTGATATCAAAGTCTTCTTTCCCGATTCCTGTTCCCAGGGCTGTGATCATCAGGCGAATTTCCTGGGAAGAAAGTATCTTGTCGAAACGGGCCTTCTCCACATTAAGAATCTTCCCTTTCAATGGCAGAATCGCTTGACTTTTCCTGTCCCGGCCCTGTTTTGCAGATCCACCGGCGGAATCACCCTCTACCAGAAAGATTTCAGAAAGGGCGGGATCTTTTTCCTGGCAATCTGCCAGTTTTCCCGGCAGGTTGGAAGAATCCAATGCGCCTTTTCTCCGGGTCAGTTCCCTGGCTTTTCTGGCCGCTTCCCTGGCCCGGGATGCGTCGATTGCTTTTTCAATGATGGTTTTGGCAACTTTGGGGTTTCGGTCAAAATAGTCCATCAGGTTTTCACTCACAACCGATTCTACAATTCCCCTCACTTCTGATGAAATTAATTTCTCTTTGGTCTGGGACGAAAATTTTGGATCCGGGTGTTTTACCGATAGAATTGCCGTGAGACCCTCCCTGGCATCGTCACCTGAAAGTGTCACCTTTTTCTGTTTTTCCATACCGTTTGATGAAAGATATGTGTTCAGTGTCCGGGTGAGAGCGGAACGAAATCCCATCAAGTGGGTGCCGCCGTCTTTGTTATGAATGTTGTTAGCAAAACAATACACCGTTTCATTGTATGCATCGGTCCATTGCATGGCCGCTTCTACAATTGTTCCGTTTTTGTCTTTACTGAAAAAAACAACCTCTTGATGGAGTGGTTTTTTGTTGCGATTCAAATGTTCCACAAAGGATACAATTCCGCCTTCGTAATTAAAAGCCTTTTTTTCACCGCTTCGTTCATCTTCAATACTTATTTTCAGACCTTTATTAAGAAAGGAAAGCTCCCGGAGCCTTTGCACCAGTGTTTCAAATTCATACTCTAGAACCTTAAAAACATCCGGGTCCGGTTTAAATCTGATCAGAGTTCCGGTTTTGCTGCTTTTTCCAATCTTATCGAGGGGTGTAATCGGATCCCCTTTAT
>JAADJC010000134.1 GCA_013151025.1 Acidobacteriota bacterium | reverse complement strand
GCCCATCTTTGCCCTGTCACCGAAAATCCCGTTGAAATGGACCACACTGGAACAGTGGGAGGACCTTAACGGTTATCCCGGGGGCACAACTTATTGCATCTATCAGAGCCGGAACGGCTACCTCTGGTTCGGGACGGAAAAGGGACTGTTGCGTTACGACGGAAAGGAATTTTACCAGTATAACAACCGGACGGAGCCGGCCTTTCGGGTAAATGATGTGGCGGAGATTACAGAAACACCCGATGGCTCTCTCTGGGTCGCGACAATGGACGGGCTGCTTCGTTACCGGAAGGGCAAGTTTACACGCTATGAAACCGAGGACGGATTGCCCCACCATGATGTACGGCAATTGCTGGTGGATAGAAAAGGCATACTCTGGGTGGGTACCCGGAGTGGTTTATGCCGCTTGCGGGAAAACCACTTCGAAACAGTTGGGATCAGTGATACGGACCCGAAAAGCCCCATCTATGATCTGATTGAACAATCGGGCAACGGAATGTGGGTGGTAACAGGAGAAGGGCTTTTTCTGTGGTCGGATGGGCATGCAGTTTCAATTCAAGGCGAAAAGCCCGGATTTTTCCCCACCTGTGTCTGGCCGGGGTCAGACGGGTCCCTGTGGATCGGGACGATTTCCGGGGTCTTTCATTTGCCGAAGAAGGGTTGGTACGCAAAATTCGTACCGGATTTTGGGTCTCGGCGGATAAATTCGATTTACATGGATTCTACCAGTGCATTGTGGGTAGCGACAGAACGCCAGGGTATTTACCGTCAGTGGAATGGTTCAACCGAGAAGATGGAGGAAAAGGATGGATTATTATCCAGTAATTTGACTTCCATTATTGAGGACAGGGAAGGGTCCATCTGGATAGGGTCTGTTCAGGGGCTGGGGCGGTTTCGAGATACGCCATTTACCAGTCTGGGGAAAAAGGACGGGTTGCCCGATTCCAGCATGTTCTGTGTAGCGGCGACGGGGGATGGGTCGGTCTGGGCCGGTACGTCCAACGGCTTGGCGTGGGTTCAACCGAACGGGACGGTGCAGACGGTTCTTTCAGGCAAAGTAATCTTTTCACTTTACCCCATGCCGGGTAATGAGTTATTGGTGGGAACGGAATCCAGCGGCCTGTTACACTTGACCTGGCACAGTGGAAGGGTGGATGTTCAATCTCTGGTTTCGGGAATCCGGAAGATTTATGCCGTTGAAAAGGGAAAAGATGGAACACTCTGGATCGGCACCCTCTATGGGCTGTATAAATTAAAAACCGGAAAACCGGTTCTTTTTGGAGAATCGGCGGGGTTGGGGAAAGTGGCCGTTCGCTGCATCCTGAGGGTTAAGGATATTATCTGGGCAGGAACCAGTGATGGTCTGTATCAAATCAAAGGGGATGAAATTCGTGTATTTCACAGAAAGGACGGCCTCGCTTCCAATTTTGTTTTTTGCCTGCTTCCCGGGCTGGACGGAACCCTTTGGATTGGAACCGACCAGGGCTTGTCCCGGTTCCAGTCAGGCACTTTTACTTCTATCGGTTTAGGCCAGGGCCTGCCCAGCGACAGCGTATACCAGATTGTGCCGGACGAAAACGGCCGGTTCTGGATGAACACGGCAGACGGTATTGCCCTGAAATCCCGAAAGAAACTGAATCAGATGATGGAAACCGGGAAGAAGGGGAATTTTCGCTTGTTTGGAAAAGCGGACGGTCTGCCGGACAGGGAAGGCATGGGGGGAACGCAGCCTACAGGATGCCGGGATACGGCAGGACGACTATGGTTTCCCACGCCCAAAGGGCTGGCCGTTGTGAACCCCAACCGGATTCCGAAAAATACAGTTCCGCCGCCGGTGGTGGTGGAAGAAGCCCGTGTGGATGACCAGCCTATGGCTGTTTCGGAACCTTTGCAGTTGAAACCTGGGTGGAAGCGGTTGTCTGTCAACTATGCCGGACTCAGTTACCTGATTCCGTCACGGAACCGTTATCGGGTCATGCTGGAGGGGTTTGATAACGGGTTTGAGACTACGAAGAAGACTGAGGTGGAATATACCAACCTGGACCCCGGTGATTACCAATTCATGGTGTACGCAGCCAACAACGACGGAGTTTGGAGCAAAGAACCAGCTGTGTTCAATTTTACCGTATTAACACCCTGGTGGCGAACTCTCTGGTTCCTGGCTTTCCTGCTGGTTTTTACCGGTGTGATGATGAACCTGCTGACAAGAGGGACACTCCGGATCTTGTCCTTAGTGAAGCAATGGCGTTCCACCCATGTATTCGGGAAATACCGGATACTGGAGGCGGTGGGCCGTGGCGGCATGGGGACCGTATACAAGGCTGTTTCAAAGAAAAGCGATCGGCTGGTGGCTTTAAAAGTATTGGATTCCGATATTTCAGATAAAGACGCTGAAAAACGATTTCTCCGGGAAGGAAAGCTGGGACAGGAGATGGATCATCCCAACATTGTCCGGATTTATAACAGTGGGAAAGAGGGAAACCGCCTGTTTTACGCAATGGAACTCTGCCAGGGGACATCTCTACGGGATTGGATGGAAAAAGGGCTGAGTATCCGTGCCGTACTGTCCATTGCAGTTGTGCTCTGCGATGCTCTGTATTATCTCCATGAGAAAGGGATTGTTCACCGGGATGTGAAGCCTGAGAATATCATAATTCTGGCAAAACCGGATTTTCAGCTTGTGGATGAGGCGAAGAACCCAATTGAGATTGCGAGATCCTGTGTCAAATTACTGGATCTGGGACTTGCCCGCTTGACAGGTGCAACGACACTGACCCGGACCGGCCTTGTGGCCGGAACCATCATGTATGTGCCGCCGGAAAGCCTTGGCGGGAACAAGCATGCGTCGTCCGCAGTGGATTACTATGCCGTCGGCATCATGATGTACGAGACAATCACCGGCATCGGACCCTACACCGGGGAAGATATGGCGGATCTGATGTACGCGATTTTGTACAGAAGCCCCGCCGCACCTGCATCGGTGGAGCCCCGTGTCCCGAAACCGGTATCGGATTTTGTCATGCGGATTATTGAAAAGGATGCCAAGCTCAGACTTACCGACTACCTTGAAATACGAGAAGGGCTGTTGAATCTACTGGATCAGTTCTGATAGCGCTTTGCTCCCTTGCGCAGGCTGGTGGAATTAGAGATTTTTCCAGATCAAAAGCACCCCGGACACCAGAAGGACTGCTGATGCAATCTGTTTAAACAACTGTTCCGGGATACGATAATGGGCTTTCATTCCTGCCAATACGCCAAGTAATGCAAAAGGCAAAGCCTGCGCAGTACCGATGAGAATGGGCAGAGTGTAAAGGTGGATGGCAGCGTACACGCCGGTACGGAAAATGCTCATTGCGAGAAAAATACTGAGAAGAGCGACACGGAAACTGGTTTTGTCCATTTTCAGTGCTTTGAAATACACAATCAGGGGCGGTCCACTGATGCCGTACACACCGCCGAGGACGCCGCTGATGCCGCCGAAAAACGGGATCCACGCCGGATTTTTTAGTGTAAAAGTGGTTTTTTCTTCAAAAAACAGGTAATAAACCGCCAGAATTGCCACAATTGCGCCCAGCCAGACAACAAGACTTCTGTCAGGGACGGATTTCAACAGAAACGCGCCGACAACCAGTCCGGGGAAAATGAAAAGAAGGAATTTCCCCGTGCGGTGAAAATCAATGTATTCACGGTCTTTGAAGCTGATGGTAAGCTCGGTGGGAAGACAGAGCAGCAGAAAAAACGGCACAAATACATCGATATTGCCAAAGAACAGTGCAAGGAGCGAGATGGTCACCATTCCGGAACCGAATCCAATCGCTGTGTAGATGAACTGGCCAAGAAATACAATTACCCCCACAATAAGATACTGCCCCCAGCCCTGGAAAATTGTCTGTGAAAGTATGTCCATTTGCCCTCCCTGCGAATATGCCCTCACCCGTCATTATACATCACGGGGGGACGGGTAGGAGTTGGAGTAGGGGTAGGAGGCAGAAAAATCAGGGAGTTGACTTCAGAAAAGTGCATGTGAAAGTGCGAGTGAAAAGAATGTGATGAGTGATGGGTGATAAGTTGGAAAGACAGGAGATTGGTCATAGACGGTCATTGGCAGGTCTCCCTCTCTTGTCACTCATCACTCATCACTCATCACCCATCACTCATCACACGGCCCGGCCGGGCCGCGATCACCAGCTTGCGGTAATGCCGATCCCGATGGTGTTTGATCCAACAATAGGATACATCATGGCGTGTTTTCCGATGGGACGGGCAAAAAAGTAGGCACCGGCGATGCCGATTGCCGCGCCCCGGAAAACGTCATCATAGTCATGTGCGTGGACATGGACCCGGCTCCACCCAACGTAACTTGCAAGAACATAGGCCGGGGCCCCGAATTTCCAGCCGTAGCGGCGCTGCATGAAAGCGGCACCGGAAAATGCAGCAGCAGTGTGAGCGGAAATGAATGCCTCCTCTGACCGGCTGCCGTTCGGGCGATTGTCGTCAATGCTGAATTTCAGCGCATAACCCAGTGCCATGGAAGAGAAAAATGCCTTGTAGAACTGGTTTCTGCCCTCTTTATCGTGGTAGTGAAATGTCAGCCCATAGGCTGCAACCGGCAACAGAACCTGGAGTGTGTCTCCTGCCCTCCCTGCCGGATCATTTGCAACCGCCCGGGGCATGACGGAACAAAACAGAATAAGCCCGAGACAGCATTTGGGAAATAATTTCATGGCGTACTCCTTTTCGTAATATTAATGCCAGCGGAGTTTCCTCCGCAAAAATACAGAGTAGGCGTAGACGGCGCGACGCGCCGGATGTTAGATGTCGAGTGTTAGATGATAGATGAAAGAAAAATCGACATCAGAAAATTAGCCATCACTTCTTACTCTTCTGTTCTTGTTCATACGCCCCCTGATAGTAAGCGATGGCATCGGTAACAAGTTGCGAATCGAGCTTTATCAGGGAAGGGGTAAAGGTTTTCGGGTCAATAAGATATACGCTGCTTTTCTTTTTTACATCAAGGATCACCAACCTATCCCCTTTCAAATATCCCATTCTGGAATAGGTGGCGATAAAGGCCCTCCCTTCTTCCGGTTTCATGTCCAGAATGTCCCGACCGAAAAATAGACTGTCGTATTCGATTTCCATCAAATCCAGTACTGTTGGCGTGATGTCTATCTGGCTGCATTGGGTGTTCACCTTTTGCGGCTTAATGTGCCCGGGGCTGTAAATAAACAACGGAATATGGTAACGATCCACAGACAATGCACGTTTCCCCATGGAGCTGGCGCAATGATCCGCCACGACCACAAATATGGTATTTTCAAACCAGGGATGAGTTTCAGCATCATCAAGAAATTTACCTGTGGCATAGTCGGCATATTTGACCGCGCCTTTACGTCCGGTGTGGGAGGGAATGTCAATTTTTCCTTCCGGATAGGTGTATGGCCGATGGTTGGAAGTGGTCATTATAACGGCGCAGAAGGGCCTTCCTTTGGCGCTTGTTTCGTCAAATTCCTTCAGACAACGATTAAACATGTCTTCATCACAAACGCCCCACGCGTTTTCGAAGGTAATTTCCCTGTCTGATAGATCGGAACGATCAACTTTACGGAACCCATTGTGGGTATAAAAATAGTTCATGTTGTCGAAATACCCGTATCCACCATAGAGAAAAATCATGTCATAGCCACGGGGCTTCAGTACAGTACTCAGGGAAAACAGGTTTTCGTTGTGAGGGCGTTTGATTATGGACCGCCCCGGTGTGGGCGGCAGTGAAAGGGTTATGGCTTCCAGCCCCCGGGTAGTCCGGGTTCCGGTGGCGTAGAGACGGGTGAAAAACAGGCTTTTTTCCGCCAGTTCGTCAAACCGGGGTGTCAGCTTGTCCGTATTTCCAAAATGGCCCATGAAACTGCCGCTGAGGCTTTCTTCGACAATGAAAACCAGATTCATGAGTTTCTCCGGAGCATCTTCCTTCAGTCTCTGGGTAATATCAAGCGGGTTGGATGACTTAAAAGTGCCGTCTGGTTCTTTCAAGAGATCACGAAGCGATGAACAGGCTGTGTCTTTGCCCTCGGTGGGATAGAAGGCAGCATAGTTCAGCCGATTGTTTCGGAATGCCGCAAAAAAATCATAGATTCCGTTTTCGGCCAGCGTATTGTCATAGTTGTTGGTTGAAAAATGGGACCAGTCCTGTTCCACAAATGAAAAGCTGATGCCGGACAGGAAGAGAATAATAATGCCTGTGCCCAGGCGGGCTTTCCAGGTTCCGGGGCTAAGCAACGACTTCCCGATTTGTTTCCTGAGACCCACCGTGATGGCGATGGTGATAGCCAGAAGTGTGAGGAGCAGTGGTGTCATGGGGTAGGATTCTATAATATTCTTCACCACTTCCCGGGTGTAAACAAGATAGTCCACCGCGATGAAGTTGAACCGTACGCCGAATTCTTCAAAAAAGAAATATTCGGCGGCTGCGTTGAACAGAATAATGTAGGTGAAAAAGGCAAATCCAAAGGTGGCCAACCACCTGAGAACCCGGGTTTTCAGCAGCTTATCCGGAACCACCATCAGAAACAGAGTAAGGGGGATACAGTAGTAAAGGACGGTGACAATATCGAAGAAGAAACCAATCCCGAAGATGCCCAGAAACCTGCCCAGAGTAATATCAAGATGATCAAATGCAATGACAAACAATATGGCTCGCGTCAGGAAAGAAACGGCGATAAACACCATTATAAACAGAAACAGAATACCAAAGCGACTTTGAGCCGGAAATCGAATATCGGGCAGGATTCTTTTATTAAAAAGCGCCATAACAATCCTCCAGATTGACCTTTTGCATTTCAGGTTAGTGCCACTTACATGCCAGAATACCACGAAATCGGGGTAAATACTCATAACTCTCTGTGTTTCATTGAAATGATATTTTAAATTTTCATCCAAATTGTTTGTGGTATCCGCAACACGTGTCCCGCCTTGCCAGATTGGCATACCTGGCAGACCAGGTTGAGTGAAGAAAGGGAGGCGAGACCAATCTCTGCCTTGTCTTTTCCGCCTTGCGCTTTCACTCGCACTGTCTCTCCATACTTGATAACATCGGGGTGAGTCTGTATGATGAATTCAGGGAGAAAGCATGGCAATTTTCTGGAAACAGGGCTCAAAATCGGACTGTCTGCATGACCTGATGCAGTTCCATGTTCAGGAAGTCCTTCTGGTGTCCAGCATGTATGATGCTTTTCTCCTGGAAGAGGACGGCCGTTTGTCCCACCGGGTTTTCGGAGATTTCACAGATCTGGACCTTCACTATATTCCAAGAATTACACGGGTTTCCAGCGCCGGCGAGGCATTGGAAGCCGTACAGACGGGGAATTTTGACCTGGTGATCACCACGCCCCGGTTGTCAGATATGAATCCCTTTCAATTTGGTGCAAAGGCCAAAGAGATTCATCCCGAACTTCCCATTGTCCTGTTGACATATGCGCCGGTAACAAGCCGGGTTCTGAAACAGATTCGCCGTCATGACAGCATAGACAAAATTTTTTACTGGTTTGGAGACTCAAAGATTTTTCTCGCTATCATCAAGTTAATTGAAGATATGAAAAATTTGCAGAAGGACAGCGGTTTCGGGGTAAACATTATCCTGGTTGTGGAAGATTCTCCCTGGTACTATTCCGCTTTTCTCCCCATGCTTTATACGGAGATTATCAAGCAGACCCGACGGATCGTATCCGAGGGTGTGAATGATGTGCAGCGAATGCTCCGGATCCGCGCCCGGCCCAAAATTGTCAGCGTGGAAACATTTGAAGAAGCAGAGTCCATCGTTCAAACTTACAAGGGCCGACTGCTGGGAGTAATTTCGGATGTCCGGTATCCCAAGGAAGGAAAAATGACCCGGGATGCCGGATTGCAACTGGTTCGTCTGATCCGGGAGGAAATTCCGGATCTCGGCATTGTAGTGCAGTCTTCAGAACAGAATACTGAAAGGGAAACGAAAAAGTTGGGTGTCCGGTTCATCAATAAAAATTCCCCTACTTTGCTGGATGAGTTGCAGTCCTTCATGCTGGAGAATTTTGGTTTCGGCGACTTTGTGTTTCGGATGCCGGGGGGTCGCGTGGTGGGCAGGGCCCGGACCCTCCGTGAATTCGGCGCCGTGTTGAGGGGGGTCCCGGCTGAATCCCTGCTCTACCATACCAGCCGAAACCATGTTTCCATCTGGCTCAGGGCCAGAACCGAATTTGACCTTGCGGAAAAACTTCGGCCAAGGAAGGTTTCGGAGTTTGAATCCATCGAAAAATTGCGTCAATACCTGATCGAATCCATCGCGCTGTCTATTTCAAAAGAACGATCCGGTGTGATATCTGATTTCAGTGCAAGCGAGCTTCAGGAAGAGGACAACCTGTTTTCAAGAATTGGCACCGGTTCTATGGGGGGAAAAGCCAGGGGCGTTGCCTTCATGAACGCCATGATGCTGAAAAGTGGCCTCCAGGAGCGCTACCCCGACGTTACGATTCACACCCCTGCAACATTTGTTCTCTGCACCGATGTATACGCAGAATTTCTTCAACAGGGCAATCTGCGGGACAGAGCATTTTCGGTCCAGACAGACGAGGAAGTGTTTCGAATGTTTCGGGAAAGCTACATTCCATCCGCAGTGGAAAAGGACCTGCGTTCTCTTCTCGGCAAAATTCGTCATCCCATTGCGATCCGGTCGTCCAGTTTGCTGGAAGATTCTCAGGCATTGCCGTTTTCCGGTATATACAAGACTTACATGCTTCCCAACAGCCACCCCAACCTGGAGGTGCGCTACCGACAGTTGGTCACAGCAATTAAGATGGTGTATGCATCCGTATTTTCCATGGCGGCCCGACGGTATGTATCTAATTCCAATTTCCGGGTGGAAGAAGAACAGATGGCGATTTTGATTCAGCGGATAAGTGGCTTTCGCCACAGTGACCTGTTTTATCCAACCGTTTCAGGAACTGCCCAGTCTTACAACTTCTACTCCTTGTCCCACCTGAACCCTCATGATGGAATCATGAGCCTGGTCATGGGAATCGGCAAAGCAATTGAAGAGGGAGATCGGGTTTTTCGCGTGTCTCCGGCAAACCCGGAAATCAATCCGCTGTTGCGCAAACCGCTGGAACTTCCCGCAAAGACCCAGCGCATGTTTTATGGACTCCACGTTGGAGCAGACAGCCCGGAATTGCCGATCAAAGAAACATCCAACCTGCTAAAGGTTCCAATCAGCCGAAGCGATGCGGACAAAGTTCTTCCCCTTGTTTCCAGTGCACTGAATCTTGAAAACGGTATGCTGGACGATTCTCAATTTTCTGACGGGCGTCGGGTAGTGACATTTTCCAAGCTCCTGAAAGGGAAATATTTTCCTTTCCCCCAGCTGATTCAGGAAATTCTGTCCCTTGGGGAACAGGCTGTCGGAACCCCGGTGGAAATTGAATATGCCGTGAATCTGCACGCCGACAGAAACAAGAAACCGGAATTCAGTTTCCTGCAGATTCGGCCCCTGGTTGCCGGGAATGAATTTGGAGAAATATCCACTGAAGCCGTCCCACGCAAAAAAGTATTTTGCAGATCCAGCCAGACAATGGGCAACGGCGTATTGGACAATATCCGGGATCTGGTTTACGTGGTGCCGGAGAAATTTAACCCTGACCAAACCAGGGAAATTGCGGCTGAACTCAGCGAATTCAATCATTCACTGAAAACAGAAGGACGAAATTTTGTTCTCATCGGATTTGGCCGATGGGGAAGTTCCGACCCCCTTCAGGGAATTCCGGTGGACTGGACAGCCATCTCACAGGCAAAGATACTGGTGGAAGCTACTTTGAAGAATTTTCATGCGGACGCATCCAGGGGGAATCACTTTTTTCAGCACATGCTGGCCCAGAAGCTGGGTTACTTTTATGTGGGAAATGAGGGGGATGACTTTGTGGAATGGAATTGGCTCCAGAAACAGGAAGCAGTCCGGGAAGGCGCCTTCCTTTGCCATTTAAGGTTTCGCAAACCTGTGGTGGCTAAAATTGATGGACGGGCATCGAAAGGGATACTGCTGAAGCCCAAGGGAACAAACTAATAAAAAATATAAAAAAAGCCGGGATAACCCGGCTTTTCGTTCATTTGTACTGGTTGTCAGTAACGGTCCCGATTGCGGTTATCTTCCCTGGGCTTGGAAACATTTACACGAAGGGCACGGCCTTTGAAATCGGCACCATTCAGTGCGGCGATGGCGGCTTCAGCTGCTTCGTCAGTTTCCATATCCACGAAGCCGAAGCCACGGGAGAGACCGGTTACGCGGTCGGTAATGATACGGACGGACTCAACAGGCCCGTGCTCTGCGAACAAATTCCGAAGTTCTTCTTCGGAGGCGTTGTAGGGAAGGTTCCCCACATAGAGACTTTGAGACATTCAAACACCCCTCAAAAAAATGATTCTAAACGGTAGCTTTATCCTGAACCAGACAAGAGTAAACGACCGTTGAAATAAAATTAGCATGATGTGGACGGATGTGCAAGAAAAAGTGCGCGTCTACGGTGGGACGCCGGATGTTAGATGATAGATATTGAGTATTAGGTGACAAAAAATCAAAGAATTGGTGATATATGGTCGATAGTGAGTTCCCTGTCTTTCCTAAACCCCATCCGGGCTTAATCAGACTCAACCAAAACTTGCCCCTGCTTGTCTCATGAATACTATCTTTCCTTTTTTTGACTGCACCGTTGCTGGTACAATGGAGCAGCTTTGTTACGATGAGTGATACGGCAAAAGGAGCGAATGTAAGCATGACAATACAGAATGTAGGCAAAATACCGGTCATTATCAGCAGAATCCCCCATACCCGGGTGGCGACGGTGAGTATCTGGTTCAACCGCGGGGCGCGGGATGAAATCTTCCCCGGAGAACACGGACTGACCCATTTTCTGGAACACATGGTATTCAAGGGCAGTAAAACCCGGACAGCAACAGACATTTCCCGAGAAATCGAACGGGTCGGCGGGGATTTGGACGCCTTCACGTCCAGAGACCAACTGTGCTTTATTGCACGGGTACCGGCGGAGAAGCTGGAACTGGGTTTTGACCTGCTGACAGACATGCTGACCCGGGCGTCATTCCGCCCGGAAGACGTGAAACTGGAAAAATCGGTGGTCCGGGAAGAAATCCGAATGATGGAGGATGACCCGGACGACACAGGCGATGAACTGTTCATGGCCGGGCTCTACCCGGAAACGACACTGGGGCGTTCCATCCTCGGCACCGAAGCCACTGTGGATAGTTTCACCCCGGAAATGCTCCGGGAAATGCTGCGCCGCTGTATGGTCAAGGGAAAACTTGTGGTCAGTGTAGCGGGAAACGTCAGTGAAGATGAAGTCTGCCGGCTGGTGAGCCCGCTGTCGGACTCGGTAAATGACGACCCCCCGCTTTCCGGGAACGATGCGGTACAGCCGTTTTGCCCGGGCCGGAGAACAATGAGCCGGGAAGGCATGACCGCCACAAACCTCTACATGGCCTGGCCCCTCCCCGCTCCCACCCTGCACCTGCAACAGACGGTTTCTATCTTAAACAATGTATACGGCGGGGGCATGAGCTCCCGGCTGTTTCAAAAAGTCCGGGAAGAAAGCGGGCTGGCCTACATGGTATTTTCCAGCCCCTCTTTTTTTCGGAAAGAGGCACACCTGTATGTTAACGCCTCCACCGCACCGGAAAACGCCGAAAAGGCCATGGAAATCATGGTACGGGAGGGAATTTCCCTGAAAGACACCCTCACCGAAACAGAGGTGGAAGACGGCAGAAACCAGCTCATCGGACGATTGGAGTTATCACTGGAAACCTCCACCAGCCAGGCAATGTGGGAGGGGCGGAATTTCCTGCAGTACGGCCGGACCATTGCCCCTTCAGAGGCACTGGACATTGTAAGAAATATTTCCTACCATGAAATTCAGGAACTTGCGGCGGAAATATTTTCAGAAGAAAAACTGGCCGCGCTGATTTATGGAAACTTAAACGGAACTGCAAGAAAAGAATGAAATAATGGAGCAAAACAGTATGAAAACAATTGAAATCCGGGTTAAACAGCTGCCCCACAGCCATAACCTGCCCCTGCCGGACTACGCCACCGCCGGTTCCTCCGGGATGGACCTGCTCGCAGCGGTGGAAACCCCGCTGGAACTGGCCCCCGGAGAAGTGAAAGCCGTCCCGACCGGCCTGATCTTTGAAATCCCGGCCGGAATGGAAATTCAGATACGGCCCAGAAGCGGCCTCGCGTTGAAAAATTCGATTACCTGCCTCAACTCGCCGGGAACCATTGATGCCGATTACCGGGGGGAAGTGAAAGTCATTCTCGCCAATCTCGGAAAGCTCCCGATGAAAATTGAGCGGGGAATGCGCATTGCCCAGGCAGTTCTGGCACCGGTTTTCAAAGCCCACCTCATCCCGGTGGACGGGCTCACGAAAACCAATCGAGGCGACGGCGGCTTCGGAAGTACCGGCGTGTAGGATTCCCGGATGATTTACCTTGATTTTGCCGCCACCACACCGGTTTCCGCACCGGTTCGTGAGAGAATGACAGCGGTTTTGACGGAAAATTTCGGCAATCCGTCTTCTCCCCACCTTCCCGGCATAGAGGCGGCTAAAATTGTGGAAGCAGCCCGCAGCGAAATCCTTCAAAGTATCGGGCTGGAAAACAGCCACCGCCTGATTTTCACCTCCGGCGGCTCCGAGGGGAACAGCCAGGTTTTCCAAAGCCTGCTAAGTGCTGAAGACAGAAGTGGAAACGTCGTGGTATCCGCGGTGGAACACAATTCCGTTCGGAGCATTCTCCCCCGCCTGGAGCGGGCCGGCATTGAAGTCCGAAAAGTCCATCCGGGGCTTGACGGCACGCTGGCACCGGAAGCGGTTCTGGCCCGGACAGACAGTGAAACCCGCCTCGTCTCCATTATGGCAGTCAACAACGAAATCGGCTTTGTCTTTGACATTGCCACCATTGCCGGAGCACTGAAAAAACAGTTTCCCCGGGTCCGGGTCCATACCGATTTCGTACATGGATTCATGAAAATTCCGGCAACTCTGCGGGAAATCGACTTTATCACTGTGGCAGCTCATAAAATCTACGGCCCAAAAGGGGTGGGGGCGCTGGCTCTCCGCAGCAACCGTCCCATTGCAGCCCTGGTCGGCGGCAGCCAGGAGGGCGGACTTCGGGGCGGCACTCACAACGTGCCGGGCATTGCCGGCTTCGGGGAAGCTGTCCGCATACTTTCGAAAACTGTTGAGGAAAATCTGGGACAAGTTTCCCGATTACGGGGCATTTTTCTGGAAGAAATAACAAATTCCCTGCCTGCGGTTCAGGTGGTGGAAGGAAAGAACAACAGCCCCTACATTCTGGGATTGACAGTTCCGGGGATAAAATCCGAAGTTATCGTGCGCATGCTGTCGGAAAAAGGAATCTTCATTTCCGCCGGGTCCGCCTGTTCCAGCAAATCGAAGCTCCGGAACCATACTGCCGAAGTATTGGGCCTGAACCCGGATGAATACCTCCGCATCTCCTTCTCCCACACCCTGACCCCCGCAGCGGTCGAAACTGCAGCGCAAACCATCGCGGCCACCTGTGCCGAATTCCTGAAAATGATGGGAAAATAAAACAAAAGAACCGCCGGTAAGACCAGAAAAAAACCGGAAAAACACCTTCCCTGAGTTGGCCTTTCCCTCAAAAGCCGCACCAAATTGAATGAAAGCCCTGTAATGGCGGAAAAGCCGGGGAATTCCCGCTGATTCCCTCTGCATCAAGTGAAAATTTCGGTGAGTGCGTCCTTCAGCGTGGGATAGTGAAAGGTAAATCCTTCCTGTAACGCCCGTTCCGGCATGACAATCTGGCCGGAGGTGAGAACCCGGGCACCTTTTCCGAAGAGCAGTTTCAGTACAAATTCCGGAACCGGCAGAATTGCCGGGCGATGAAGAATCCGGGCAAGGGTGCGGGTGAAACGGATATTGTCCACCGGGTTCAGGCTTACCGCGTTGTATACGCCGCTGCCGCCCTTTTCAGCCACAAACAGGATCAGCCGGCAGAGGTCTTCGAGATGAATCCAGGAAAACCCCTGTTTACCATCGGCAATCCGGCCGCCGAAGCCGAGGAAAAAGGGGATGCGAATTTTTTTTATCATGCCGCCGCCCTTCCCCAGTCCCGCCCCGAGCCGTAGAATGACAGTGCGCATCTGTAAGGCTTCTGCTTCCCTCGCGGCCGCCTCCCATTCTTCGCAGAGGGTGGCGAGAAAATCGTGTTTGACGGTAAAGCTGGACTCTGTCTGCTGGCGAAAGTCCGGATACAGCCCTACGGCAGAGGCGGAGACGAGTACTGCCGGCCTCGGAACCGCCTGCTCCAGTGCCGACACCAGCTTTCGGGTTGTTTTCACCCGGCTTTCTTTCAATTTTTCCATGTAGCTCCGGGTCCAACGGGCAACAATCGGCGCACCGGCGAGGTTGACCACCACGTCGGCCCCAGCGAGTTTTGCGGTGAGCTGTTCGGTGTCGGCAAAATCCCCCCGCAGCACAGCTACCGTGCTGTGCTTGTTTTTCTCCAGAAAGGGAATCAGCGTAGACCCCACAAAGCCTGTGGCTCCGGTAATGGCAAATTTCATATTTATAGTATAGCTCCCAAAAGAGATATTCGCAAATCTGTTGAGGGATGCCTCTCCTCTGTTATAATCAGGAAAGATCTTGTAAGCATGGGAGGAAAGCATGGATTTTGAAACAATTATTTTTGAAAAACGAGAGAATATCGCGATTGTTACGATTAACCGTCCAAAAGTACTCAACGCGCTGAATCAGACAGTACTGGATGAATTGGAAATGGTGATTGACACCGTTGCCGCAGACCCATCTATTCAAGGCGCAGTGATTACCGGTTCCGGTGAAAAAGCTTTTGTCGCCGGGGCGGACATTTCAGAATTCAAAGGAATTTCGGTGGAAGAAGCGCGAAACATGTCCCGCCGTGGGCAGGTACTCTTTGCCCGGCTGGAATCCTTACCAATCCCGGTAATTGCTGCGGTGAACGGCTTCGCTCTGGGCGGTGGTCTGGAACTGGCCATGTCCTGCACATTTCGATACGCGACGCCGGACGCCAGATTTGGGCAACCTGAAGTAAAACTGGGCCTTATCCCGGGTTACGGTGGCACCCAGCGCCTGGCACGTCTGGTTGGACGATCCAAAGCAATGGAAATCTGCATGACGGCAAGGATGGTCAAAGCGGAAGAAGCGTTGACAATTGGAATCATTGACCGCATTGTGGAAGAAGGAAATGTTGTGGATGTTGCAGTGAAAGCCATTCAGGCCATTCTCGCCAACGCGCCACTGGCGGTTGCCTATTGCAAACAGGCGGTTCTGGAAGGGCTGGAATTGCCCTTTGACGCCGCGGCAAAGCTGGAAAGCCAGCTCTTCGGTCTCTGCTTTGCATCTGAAGACACAAACGAAGGCGTTTCCGCCTTTCTGGAAAAACGCCCTGCGGAATTCAAAGGGAAATAAGCGGCCCGGCGGCGCTTCACGCCGGATGTTGGATGATAGATGTCAGGTGTTAGATGACAAGCGAGCGGGGACAGACAGTCCTCTGATTTTTCTTACTCCTACTCCTACTCCAACCCCCACTTTTCTGAAAGGGAGATTGAATGAATAATCAGGCCAGCAATGGCAAAGGGATTTCAAAGCACTCAACGGCGGCACTGTCTCTGGCAGCATTGGGAGTTGTGTTCGGGGACATTGGAACCAGTCCGCTTTATGCGGTGCGGGAGTGTTTCCATGGGGATTATGCCGTGGCGGTGACCAAGGCTAATATTTTCGGAGTATTGTCGCTGATGTTCTGGTCACTGATTCTCGTGGTCACGCTGAAATATCTGACTTTTGTGATGCGGGCGGACAACAACGGCGAGGGCGGTGTGATGGCGTTGACCTCTCTTGTCAACCGGCTGAAGGGATCGGCGCGGCCCCTGTACCTGGTAGCGCTGGGGCTATTTGCCGCCGCACTGCTGTACGGAGACGGCATGGTGACCCCGGCGATTTCGGTACTGAGCGCGTTGGAAGGACTGGAATTGTTGACTCCGGCGTTCCAGCCCTATATTATCCCGGCCACCGTTCTGATTCTTGCCGGTCTTTTTCTGATACAAAGCAAAGGAACCGCCCGGGTTGGTGGTCTGTTCGGGCCGGTTGTGCTGGTGTGGTTCATTACTCTGGCAGCACTGGGCATTGTCCAGATCCTGCATCAGCCATCGATTCTGGCTGCCCTGTCTCCCCATTGGGGAGTCCATTTCCTGTTTCACAACGGAAGCCACGGATTTCTGGTGCTGGGCGCTGTTTTTCTTGTGGTGACAGGTGCAGAAGCTCTCTATGCCGACATGGGGCATTTTGGCGCCTTTCCCATCCGGCTGGTGTGGTATGGGCTGGTACTGCCGGCACTTGTGCTGAACTATCTGGGTCAGGGAGCACTGCTTCTCACCCACCAGGAACACGCCCACCAGATTTTTTTCTCCATGGTACCCGCCTGGGGCAGAATCCCGATACTGGTGCTGGCTACAATAGCAACGATCATTGCATCCCAAGCCGTAATAACGGGAGCCTTTTCATTAACATACCAGGCAATACAGTTGGGTTATCTCCCGCGATTGAAAGTGGTTCACACCTCGGCAAAACAGATGGGTCAGATTTATGTGCCGGTGGTCAACTGGATTCTGATGATTGCCACTATCGGGCTGGTTATCGGCTTCAAAACGTCCAGCCGTCTGGCCGCTGCCTACGGTGTGGCGGTAACTTCCACCATGCTGGTCACCACCATGCTCTTTTACGTGGTGGCACGGAACCGCTGGCACTGGAAAATGTGGCAGGCATTGAGTCTGTCCGGTGTGTTTTTCATCGCCGATCTGGCATTTTTCGGTGCCAATGTGGTGAAGATTCTTCACGGCGCGTGGTTTCCGCTGGCAGTGGGATTGATTGTCTACCTTATGCTCATTACCTGGAAGAAGGGCCGCAAACTGATCGGTACCGAACTCAAGGAAACTGCGGTGCCGCTGGAACAGTTCAGAAAGAGTGAGGCGGCCGTTTCCGCTGTCCGGGTCCGGGGGCAGGCGCTGTTCCTTGCCGGAACACCGGGGATTGTGCCCCATTCGCTGATTCACAACGTGGAACACAATCATGTCCTGCACAACCAGATAGTGCTGCTCCACTTTCGTACTCTGAATGTGCCCAGGGTCCCCAACGATGAAAAAATCGAACTGAAGCGGTTGGGCGGCGGGTTTTCACAGGCCATGGTTCATTACGGATTTGTGGAACGCCCCAACTTTGACAACCTGCTGTCCCTTCTCCGGGGCCAGGGCTTGGAACTGGATGAGGAAGACATCAGCGTATTCATGGGCCGCCAGAAAATCATTGTCACCAAAAAGCCGGGGATGTCCCGCTGGCGGAAGCATCTCTTCGTCAAACTGTCCGAAAGCGCCCAGGATGCTGCCCTCTTCTTCAATATCCCCGCAGATAAAATCATCGAAGTGGGGGTTCCGCTGGAGCTCTGAACGGCCCATCGGGCCGCGTGATGCGTGATGCGTGATGCGTGATGCGTGATGCGTGATGCGTGA
>JAADJC010000114.1:15242-32869 GCA_013151025.1 Acidobacteriota bacterium | reverse complement strand
GGACCGGCTCCGTCCTTTTCCCAGGCAATCACAAATCACAAATCACAAATCACAAATCATTGGGCGGAGGTTTCGCCGCTGATAAACTGATCGCGATAGTGTGTGGGGGTCAGTTTTTCACCGGTGGCGCGTTCAATCATGTCGTTCCATTTGTAGAGAGAGCCCGGTGCAAAAACTTTTTCTTTGAGAAAAACGCCAATTGCGGGATTTCCCCCGAGAAAGGTCTGACGAATGTTATCGGTTTTGAGGATGTGATCGGCAATGTAAGACTGGAATTGAGATGCCAGGAGTTCCCCCAGCATATAGTTCTGGTAGTACACAGGGTAGGCAGAGATGTGGATTTTCGCTGCCCAGTCCGGGTTGTTCCTGCCTGCCGGCTTACGAAGAAGCTGATACTTTTCTTTCAATTGCCACCAGAGGGTGTTGAAGTAGTCCACGCCCTTGTCCGGATTTTCATACAGGGCTTTTTCAAACCGCATCATGACCTGGCACCAGCGGGAAAAGGTAAGTTGCTGGAATTTTGTGCTTCTATAGAGCTCCGGTGCAATTTTTTCAGCGGTTTTTTCATCCACGCCGCAGTAGGTTTTGAGGAATTCCGGGTTTTTTGCCTGACGCCCGAACATCATGGCAATGGCTTCCGTGGTGAAGCTGTGGGCCGGTTCCCGGAGCAGGTATGGCAGGTCATTCCCGAGGTATTTGTCGTACATGGCATGGCCCAGCTCATGAAGAATGGTGTCCATCCATTCGGCGTCCGGTTTCAGGTTGGCCAGTACCCGGACGTCCTGTCCGTGGTCAATGTTAGTGCAGAACGCGTGCTGCATTTTCCCCGGCTGCTCGTAGAGAGAGCTTCTTTTCAGCACACTCTCCACATCCAGCCCGATGCCGGTGTAGAACTTTTTCGCGATGGCGGCAAGGTCTTTCCCGGCATAGAATTGGTCAAGATCCACTGTGTTCAGGGTGATACCTTCCTGAAAAAAGGGGTCTTCGTAGTGCCATGGCATCAATTTATCTTTGTCAATGCCATATTTTTTCGCCTGAATACTGTCCATTTCATCTTTTATTTTCGCGTATTCATCCCGAATCATTTCATCCAGTTGGTCAAAGAGCGCTACTAGTTCTTTGTCGTTCTGGTCTGAAAGTGCCAGCGACATCTGAAAATAGTTATCATACCCCAGGGATTTTGCCAGTTTATTCCGCAGCAGGGCCAGTTCAATAACCTGAGGCGCAATTTCAGTCCCAATCTGCTTGGTTGCTTCCCACGCCTGTTGGCGCTTCTTCATATCTTTTGTTTCTGTTTTCAGAATGCCCTTAAGCTGGTTATCCGGGACAATTTCCCCGTCCAGTGTGGCACGGAAAGTGTTGAACTCCTGTTCCACTTCCGACTGTTTCTCAATAATCTCTTTCAGGATTGCGGGGTCTCCCTGGTTGGGTGCAAAGGCTTCGTACAGTAATTCCATTTCCCGTTTCAGCACCGGGTTCTGAATGTTTTCTTTCAAGAAGTTCTTTATTTTTTCAAAATCCCCTTTGTTGGACCGGATTTCTGTCAGTTTCAATTCCAGTTCGGATGTTTCCTTATATTTTGCTGCGCTGCCGGTTACAGATGCATCCCATTCTGCCAGGTTCGCCTGTTTTTCCAGCGGTTTGACAGCCGCGACATAGTCGGCAATGAATTTTTTCATTTCCTGCTCCCTGTTTCCATTCTGGCAGGACATGAGAAATACTGTCCCCACCATAAGTATGAACCATTTTTTCATTGGATTGCCCCCTGTTATTTTATCGGCGGTTGCCCTATTTCAATCGCTTGAAACGGGTGGCATCCCGAGTGTCCTCAAGGACGATGCCCATGGATTTCAACATGTCGCGGATTTCGTCCGCACGGGCGAAGTCGCGATCTTTTCTTGCCTGGTTCCGTTCATCAATGAGTTTCATGATTTCTTCGTCCGCCAGTTGGTTTCCGAAATTGAAGCACCCGATGACGGCATTGAATTCGTCCAGGAAAGCCAGTATTTCTTTCTTGTTGCCTTGTGGAACCTGGGAATCAGGAAACCTTATGTTGACTTCCCGGATAAACTCAAACAACGCGGCAAGCCCCCCTGAAATGTTCAGGTCATCGTCCATAGCGGCGGTGAATTGTTCCCGGTAATGCTGGATAAGTTCTGATAATTCTGTGGAGGGGGCCGTCTGCCCGGCAGTCTGGCTCACGGCATTGGAAAAATTCTCTACCCGATCAATCGCCTTTGCGGCATTGTCCAGTGAGTCAAAGGTAAAGTTAAGCTGCTTGCGGTAGTGAGCGGAAATCAGGGTGTAGCGAATCGCCATGGGGTCATAGCCCTTTTCCAGCAGTTCCCGCAGGGTAAAGAAGTTCCCCATGGATTTACTCATCTTTTTCCCTTCCACAATAAGGTACTTGCAGTGGACCCAGTATCGTACAAACTGTTTGCCGGTTGCGGCTTCACTCTGGGCGATTTCATTTTCGTGGTGGGGGAAAATCAGATCTTCCCCGCCGGCATGGATGTCCAGGGTTTCTCCGAGATATTTCATGGACATTACCGAGCATTCCAGGTGCCAGCCGGGGCGGCCCTCCCCGAAGGGGCTGGGCCATGCCGGTTCATTTTCTTCTTTCTTTCCCTTCCACAGGACGAAATCCCGTGCGTCATCCTTTTCGTATTCGTCACTGTCCACACTTGTGCCGGTTCGGATTTCCCTGCGATCCAGTCCGGAGAGTCGCCCATAGGTGGGCAGACTGGAAATGTTGAAGTACACCGAACCGTCTTTTTCGTAGGCATGGCCCTTTTCCAGTAGTGTGGAAACCAGTTTAATCATATCTTCAATGGTACGGGTGGCCCGTGGATAGACTTCCACGGTTTCCATGTTCAATGTTTTGCAGTCTTCCATGAAGGCATCAATGTATTTTTCCGTGTAATCATCAAGGCCCATATTCTGCTCTGCTGCCTTGCGGATGGTTTTGTCGTCCACGTCTGTCAGGTTCATCACCTGTTTCACCTGAAAACCGCGAAACTTCAGGTAGCGGCGCATCAGGTCTTCAAAACAGAAGGTGCGAAAATTTCCGATGTGGGCATAATCGTATACAGTGGGGCCGCAGGTATAAATCGTAACCAGATTCCCGTTCAGGGGGACAAAATCTTCCACTTTCCGGGTCAATGTATTGTACAGCTTCATGTTTCACTCCATCTCTTATTCCCGCGAATTATAGCATATCCCAATGGCGGCTTTGCTACCATTGGGATGTGTGATTTGTGGTTGATTGGTAGCAGAGAGTTGCTCGGTTGAATAAATCTGTGGGTTTTGCGGTAGTACTGACGTATAATGGCTGTACATTCTTCAATTTGGAGGCTTATGTGAATATCGGGGAGATTAGAGGGAAGATTCGGCCTATTGCTCTCTCAATCGGCTTTTCCGCAATTGGTTTTCTTGTTGCATTTGTGTTGAAGAAATTTATGCATATTGATCTTTCCAGGCTTGAAGTTTCTGTCATTGCTTTTGTTGTGACCACTTCATCTGTTTTGCTTCTGTTTCCGGGGGTATTTGGGATTCCGTTTGGGAAAGTCAGCATTGGTGACTTTGTCAGGAAGGTGGGATTGTACAAGCCGAAAGAAATGTATAAATTCGTTTTTCTGGGTATGGTAGCGGCTTTTTTGACTCTGACCGGGATGTTGCTTGGTTCACAGGCAACCGGGAAATATGTTTTCGACAGCATGACGATTACATTAACTCAGGCTGTTTTCAGTTTGACGCCGGGAATATGGGAAGAGGTTCTCTTTCGTGGCGTCATCATGATTGTTTTAATTCGACTGACAAAATCATTCAGAAAAGCGTTCATTATCCAGGTTGTGCTGTTCGGGCTGGTTCATGTAAAGGGACTGGATGTCCTTTCGTTTGTTGACGCGTTTTCTGTCGGACTTCTTGCAATCCCTCTGACTCTCTGCGCGTACAAGACGAACTCATTGATTCCCGGGATTATATTTCATTATCTGCACGACACTTTTCTTTTTACGGTTCAATTGCCTGATGGGGTTTACACCGGCTTTAGAGACAACGCATTGTTTTACTGCGCGCTATGGGTATCTATTCTCGTGTCTGTTGTTGCTATTAAGCGTGTGGCTGAGCGCTTTCATGTCAGTGGAGAATATGACCTGTATGGTCTGGGCGAACAGGACACCGGCAAAACAATCACTGAAACAGGCCATGAAGAAAAGAAAAGAAGCCGGAGCCGCACAAAACGGTTGCTGTTGGTTAATGCCGCAGGTTTTCTGGTGGTTTTGCTGGCCAGTTTTAATGAAAGCACTTTGTTCATTCAGATAATGATTGGCATCTACATTCTGGTAAGTCTGATCCTGTTTTTTCTCTTTGAGAGAATCAAACAAATCATTGATTTCCCAGCAAACATGCTGTCCGCTTTTGTCGCATTTGTAACCGGATACGATTATTATTCCAGAGGTTCAGAATATGCGTACATGGCATGGCTGTTAATCGGATTCATATACATTCTGTTTGCCTTTGTCAAGAACCGCCGGAGGAGAAAGGTTAAGGAAGCAAACTATTATGCAGACAGGAAAGGATAAAACTTTGAGCTGAATTTCTCTGCTTCCACGTCCTTGGTGGATTCTGCGGTAAATCCGGTTCCCTGTCTTTCCCTGTCTTTACTCAACCTTGTCTTTTCTCAACCTGCGATGCATTGCATCGCCTTTCCCTTCCCCTCATTGGCGGTTTACGGTACAATCGGTTTGAATATGATGACCGGAATAGAGGTGTGAGAGTTGAATGCTGATCAATATTAGTCGAGTTTGTAAGTCGTTTGGCGCTGCGGAAATCCTGAAAAATGTCACATTTCAACTGGACCGGGGTGACCGGGTCGGTGTGGTGGGAGAAAATGGAACCGGCAAGACGACGTTTTTGAACATCATTTCGTGTATTCTGGCCCCGGATGACGGTGTGGTGGCTGTGAAACGGGGACTCAGGGTGGGATATGTGGCCCAGCTGGCACCGGCACCTGAAAATATTACGGTACGGGACTATATTCGCCTCGGAGATGAACGAATTGTAGAACTGGAAGAACGCCTTCAGGCGATAGAACACGGTGTAGCCCATGACCCCCATGAGCTGGACAGCTTACTTCATCAGTACGATATGCTTGGCGGTTACCGCTACGACGCAAGAGTATCCGGAATCCTTCAGGGCCTGGGTATTCACCATCTGGAAAATCGGCAGGCTTCTGAAATCAGCGGTGGGGAGTTGCGCCGGGTGATGCTGGCGCGGGTTTTTGCTTCCCATTCAGATGTTATGCTGCTGGATGAGCCCACCAACCACCTGGATGTGTATGCGGTGGACTGGCTGGAGCAGTTTCTGCGTTCCACAGATTCCGCAACGGTGATTGTGTCCCATGACCGCTACCTGCTGGACAAGGCGGTGAATCGGATAGTGGCGTTTAACAATGGAAAGCAACTGAATTTCACCGGCAACTTTTCCGCTTACGAGAAGCAGCGGGATGCAATGACGGAACAGAATAGAAAAAAATATCTGGAACAGAAACAGTTTCGGGATAAAGAAATGGATTTTATACGTCGGAATATGGCAGGTCAGAAAACGAAGCAGGCCCAATCCCGATTGAAGCGTCTGGAGAAGGTGGAATGGACGGAGCGGGACTTGTTCCGGTTTCGTAGGTTCAAACTTTCGTTTACGGGAACAGGTCGGCGAAATAAGGAATTGGCCAACATGAAGAATCTGACGGTGGGTTATCGGTATCCGGTGTTGTCCGGGCTTGAGCGCTTGATTCGACGGGGTGATAGAATTGGAATTATTGGTCGGAACGGTTCGGGAAAGAGTACTCTTTTGAAAACAATAGCCGGTCAGGTATCGCCCCTTTCCGGTGAGCTGTGGCTTGCAGAAAACTTGAGAATAGGGTATTTTGACCAGGATGTTCAATTGCCGGTTCCGGACGGAACGGTGAGTGCGCAAGTGCTGGCCCTGGATCCGAGTTTTCGCAATGAGGATCTGGCATCTTATCTGGCCCGGTTCTATTTTTTCGGGGATGACCTGGAAAAACCGGTTTCAACTTTATCCGGTGGGGAACGGAGTCGTCTGAAGACAGCGGTACTGATGAAACAGCCCTGTGATCTGCTGGTACTGGATGAGCCAACCAACCACTTGGACCTTCAACTGAAGGATGCCGTGATGAATGCGCTGGTTGATTTTGATGGCAGCTTGCTGGTGGTTTCCCATGATCGTTTCTTTCTGGATCATGTGGTGAACGAGGTGTTGGGACTGGAAGATGGCAGGGCAACCGGATTTGCCGGCAGTGTTTCCAGTTTCCTTCAACGCAGGAAACACCTGCATGAAGAATCTGGAACGGTAATTCGCAGTAAAGATACGGGGACTGGAGACCAAGATGCGGAAAGGGCCCGGCCGAAAGAAAAGGCGATGTCAAAAAATGAGATGCAACGTGCCCGTCGCCGCCTGGGCGAGGTGGAACGAGAGATCGGGCATCTGGAAAATGAGCATCAGGAATTGACAGACAAACTTCTCGATCCCGATATTTACCGGGATGTGGAGCAGTTAAGGCAAGTAAAGAATCGGTTGTCTGAAGCCGAGATAGCGATGGAGCGGTTGATGAAGGAATGGGAGGATCTGCAGGAAATATGTACATAATTCGAAAACTTCGCCTTTTTGGTTTCAAATCATTTCCAAGGGAGACGGTAATTCGTTTTTCTTCCGGTATCACCGGTATTGTAGGCCCAAACGGTTGCGGCAAGAGCAATATCGCAGATGCTATTCTCTGGGTCATGGGAGAACAAAGCTTCAAAAATCTTCGTGGTGGTGCCATGGAAGACGTGGTGTTCAACGGCAGTGACAAACTGGCGCCTATGGGGATGGCGGAGGTGGAACTTCAACTGGAAAATCTCAATCCCGGTGAAGATGAAGAGCGCCTGGTCACGGTTCAGCGCCAATATTTTCGGGAAGGAGATGGCAAGTACCGTCTCAACGGAAAGCGGGTCCGGCTGAAAGACATCCAGGAGTTTCTGCTGGAAATCGGATTGGGTTCCAAATCATTTGCCATCATTGAGCAGGGCCGTGTGAGTACATTGATCAATGCAAGGCCGGAAGAGCGCCGCACTATGATCGAGGAAGCTGCGGGAATTCTCAAATATAAAATGAAAAAGAAGGAAGCGGTGGGGAAAATCCATCTGACAGAGGAAAACCTGGAACGGGTGGAAGACATCATCGCCGAAGTGAAACGTGGACTTAACTCATTGCGTCAGCAGGCGGGACGAGCCCGGCAGTATAAAGTGATTCAGGATGAACTCCGGGAGAAAAAGACAAGTTATCTGGGCCATCTCGGGTTTCACTTTCAACAGATACTGGACGGATTTCGTGGCCGAAAGGGAAAGCTTCAGGACGAATTCGCCGCTATGGTTGCGGAACGGGGTCGCCTGGAAGCGAAGTTGGAAGGGCAGAAGAAAAAGATACTTGAGAGTGAGGAGAGCGCTGCGGCACTGAACCGGACATATTTTGAGAAGAAACTTCAATCAGAGCGTCTTGAGGCGGAAATCAGCCATATTCAAGGAAAGCTTCAGGAACTGGAAACCCGATTGGCCGGTTATGAGGAGCAGTTTATCCGTATCGAGAAGGAACTGGCAGAAAGCGACAAAACCGCAAAACGGGAGACGCGCAATCTGGAACTTGCTTCGGAGGATTTGACAAACCTCGTTGTTAAAAAAGAAGAGATGCAGGCGGCTCTTGAGCGGATGCGGACTGAACTGGTGGGCGCTGAAACCGCTTACCGGGACGCAGACAAGGAATTGAAAGAGTCGGAAGGTAGACATTTTACACTGAGTTCCGAGATTTCCTTCACACGAAAATCTATTGATGAATTGTCAACTGACATTAAGGCGAAGCAGGGTGTGGTAGACACAATTTCAGGGGAAGCAGCGGAAATTTCCAATCGGATCAAGGAAAAAGAGGCAGAAAATGAGAGTTTTTCGGAGCGAATTGCTTTGCTGGAGAAAGAGAAAGAGGATGTGGATTCGGCTATTTCCGGTAGAAAAGATGCACTGGAGCAGGGAAAAGAAAAATTGCACCGGCTTGAAATCGAAATCGGGACGAATGAGAATCACATGGAATCTATGCGTCGATTTCTGGAACAACGGGATGGTTTTTCTGAAAACGTGAAGGCGCTGATGGAAGAAAAACCGAACTTGATTGCCGGTGTGCTGGGCGACTTTATTGAAACAGATGGCAAAATCGACGCTGCGTTGGAGACATTTTTTTCCGGGTTCTACCAGGTACTTGTTCCCCGTTCCGGGGAGGCGCTGAAGGAATTAATTGAAACCGCACGGGAAAAGAATTACAACGGTGTTGCCTTCCTTGTGCCCGAAAGTTTGGGAAAAGGAGAGAATGCCAAAGGGTTGATGTCCCATTTGAAGTGGAAAGAGTCGGTTTCCGGTCGGATTTCAAACTATCTTTCCAGTGTGGGATTAGCGGAGAATGTGTCGGAAGGTATGGGAAAAGATGGTTCCTTCCTGACAGAGGAGGGTGATTTCTTTCTGGCGGAAACCGGAATCCTGCACCTTGGCCATAAGGATGAACATGGCTTTTTTTCTATTAAAACCGGTCTCCGGGAGGGCGAAGCCAAGTTGAAGGCGCTTCAAAAAAAGCGGAAGAAAACGGCTGGAGAAACAGAAAAGCTGGCCGGAGCGCTGGAAACATTGATTCATCGCCGGGAAGATGTCCAGACGAAGCAGGAAGGACTGAAACTGAATCTTTCTGCCGGCAGATCCTCGCTGGAAAGTGCTCGCCAGATGCGGGCATCCAAGGATGCGGATACCCGGCGGATTGAGGAAGAAATTTCAGCCAAATCAAAAAAGCTGGCAGAAGTGAAGAAAAGATTTGCTGCCGCAGGGAAAGAGATTGCGATCCTTGAAGAGAAAATTACCGCGCAGATGGACATTCGGCGGCAACGTGAACGGGAATTGAACCTGCTCAGGGAAAAACTGGAATCCCACCAGGAAGCATTTACCGAACTGAAGCTTCTCCATGAGAAGCGGGCGGCAACAACTGCAAGCATTGAAAAGGAATTAAAGTTTCTGGAAATACGGCGAGGCGAACTGGCAGAGGTGATGGACCAGGCGCGGAAAAACAAGGAATTGGATAGTGAGAATCGTGATTCTCTGAAAAAACGACTGGAAACAGCTCGAAAGGATGCAGATCTTGCGGTGGATGAATACCGGAAAATTGACGGTATCCTGTCGAATAAAAAGCAGGAAATTGAGGTAGAGCGACGTACCCTTGCGCTGTTTGAGGAAGAGTTGAAAGAACAGCGGCTGAAAGAAAACAACCATCGGGACAAAGAGCAGGAACTGGAGCTTCAACTGGTGGAAACCCAGGGAGACTTCAACCGGATTCTTTCTCAGTTGGATGAACTGCTGCAGGGAGAGCCCCGACCCGAACTGGTGGGAGTGGACGATCCGGACGCTTTGAAGGCCAAAGTGGAAAAGCTGGAAAAACGGCTTTCCGGATTCGGTGTGGTTAACCTTCTGGCAATTGAGGAATGTGCCGAGCATGAAGAGAGGTTCAAATATCTGACGGAACAGCGGGAGGATCTGAAAAAGTCCATTGCCAATCTGACCCGGGACATCAGAGAAATTGACAATACAACCAGGGAGCTGTTCATGCACGCCTATGATGCCATCAATACTACCTTTTCCGGTGTGTTCCAACATCTTTTCGGCGGAGGGAATGCCAGCTTGTCCCTGACGGATCCTTCCGATCCACTGGAGACCGGCGTGGATATCTTTGCTCAGCCTCCGGGAAAAAAGATTCAGAATATTTCGTTAATGAGCGGTGGAGAAAAAGCCCAGACCGCACTTGCCCTTTTATTCGCCATGTTTGAATACCGCACTTCTCCCCTCTGTGTACTGGATGAAGTAGATGCTCCCCTGGATGAGGCCAACGTGATTCAGTTGGGGCAATTCTTAAGGCGGTACCGGGACAATGTGCAGTTTGTGATTATGACGCATAACAAAACCACTATGGAAATGGTGGATTCCCTTTACGGGGTGACAATGGAGGAGCCGGGATGCAGCAAGATGCTGTCCGTAAAATTGGAAGATTCTGCAACTTCTTGACAATCTGTCTGTTGTTCTTTGTATTTTCAGTCCATAGCCAAGCTAATCCCAATGCGGAAAAGGATGGAGACTCCGGGTTGACCTTGTCCATCGGTTACGTTTCCACCAGCGGGAACTCTGAAACAACGACGGGGAATTTCAAAAGCAACTACCATGTGAAATGGGGGCGTCTGTATTTTACGGCATATGGCGCTTACCTGTTTACTGATGTCAGAAATCAGGAAACAGGTGTGAAAAACAGGGATACCGAGCGAATTGAAACCGGAATAAAGACTGATTATCACCTCGGGAATAAAAGCAGTATTTTTACCAACGTGACATGGAAAAAAGATGAACCTTCCGGTATTGACCACAACATTTCCCTTGCATCCGGATATGGGTGCACCTTGTTTAATTCGAATCAGTCCGGATTGAAAGGCGGTGTGGGGCTGGAAGGATTTAAGGAAGAAAAAATCGTTGAGGGAGGCCACATTTCCAACAGTGTCCTTGCAATTTATTTTCAGGTGGATTATCACTATCGTTTTAACAAAAACAATGCCCTGAAATTCGGCAATGAAAGTCGAATGAGTTTGTCTGATAACAATGACTACCGATTGGCCAGTACCCTGTCCTACACATCTGCCATAAACCACACCCTGGCACTGGAAATTTCTTATCAGCACGACTATAAAAACCTTCCTGTGAACAACAAACGAAAAACCGACAGCATTACCACCGTGAACCTTGTATTTCGTTTCTGAGCCCTTGTGGGATAGCGTGAGCCGTTTCTTCCTTGAGATTTTTTACAAGGGGTGGTATCCTGCCCGAGGTTTGGGGATGTAGCTCAGTTGGGAGAGCGCTGCCTTCGCAAGGCAGAGGCCGGGGGTTCAAGTCCCCTCATCTCCACCATTTTTTGAACGCAAGTTTAAGTCTAAGTTGAGACAGGTAGCTTGCCGTCTGGTCTCCTTCTGAACTTAAACTCAACCTTGTCCCTACTTTTCCCCAGAGAGCATTCTCCTTGCAACGGAGGCGGGAATACTTTAGAATTTGCGTGGAATGTTTAATCCAGAGGTGGTGTATGGAAAAACGCAGGTTTTATGTGACAACTCCGATTTATTATGTGAATGATTTGCCCCATATCGGGCATGTGTATACAACTGTAATTGCGGATGTGATTGCCCGCTACAAGCGGTTGATGGGATTTGACGTTTATTTTCTTACAGGCACAGACGAGCATGGTCAGAAGGTGGAGAAGGCGGCGGAAGCCGACGGCATCAAGCCCATTGAGCTTGCGGACAAGGTGGTGGAAAACTATCTGAATCTCTGGCCCGGGCTTTCCATCAGCAACAATGATTTTATCCGTACAACCCAACCCCGCCATGAAAAGGGGGCCGCATATCTATTCAAACAGCTTCTGGACCAGGGGGATATTTATCTGGACCACTACAAGGGCATGTACTGTGTTTCCTGCGAAGCTTTTCTTACCCAGACCCAGGCCAAGGGCGGTAAATGCCCGGATTGTGGCAAGCCGCTGGAAGAAGTGGAGGAGGAGAGTTATTTTTTCCGGCTCTCGAAATATGAAAAGAAATTGCTGGCGTACTATGAGGCGCATCCCGAACTGATTCAGCCGGAGCACCGTCGCAATGAGGTGGTTTCATTTGTAAAGGGAGGGTTGAAGGACCTCAGCGTATCCCGGACCTCGTTCAAGTGGGGAATCCCGGTGCCGGAAAACGAAAAACATATCATTTATGTGTGGTTGGACGCATTGTCCAACTATCTTACGGCACTGGGCTATCCGGAGGACACGGAACTGTACCGCAATTTCTGGCCGGCAGATCTGCATCTCATCGGCAAGGATATTCTACGCTTTCATGCCGTATACTGGCCCGCCTTTCTAATGGCGGCCGGTTTGCCCCTTCCGAAAACAATTTTTGCCCATGGCTGGTGGCTGAAGGATAAAGCGAAAATGTCCAAGAGCGTGGGGAATGTGGTTCGGCCCCAGTATCTTGTGGAAGATTTTGGCGCGGATGCGCTGCGCTATTTTCTGGTTCGGGAAATGGTGTTCGGGCAGGATTCCAGCTTTTCTGATGAGGCGTTTGTGGGTCGGTTCAACTCGGATCTGGTCAATGATCTGGGGAATCTGGTATCCCGTACCCTTGGGATGATTGACCGATACTGTGAAGGGAAGATTCCGGAACCGGACGTGGACGATGACCGTTACAGGAAGATGGAGTCCCGTATCAAGGAATGTGCTGTAAACTGGGAAAGTCATTTTGATACATATCAATTGCATAAGGCGATGGAAGAGGTGTGGTCACTTTTATCCGACCTGAATAAGTTTATTGTAGGACAGGAACCCTGGGTTCTGGCAAAGGATGAATCTAAACGAAAGGAACTGGACACGATACTTTACGTGTTGGCCGAGGCTGCCAGGCTGGTGGCGTTGGTGATTTCCCCTGTGATGCCGGTGAAAAGCCAGGAAATCTGGAATCGTCTTGGATTTGATGCAAAAGTAGAAAATTGCGTGGTTTCGATGATGCGGTTTGGTTCACTGAAACCCGGATCGGTTTTGAAGGATTCAAAAGAGCATCTGTTTGCCCGGGTGGATGCAAAGGCGTATCTGACCGGGGAACAGACGGAGCCGGGGAAGAATAAAGTAGAAAAAACAAAGAAACAGTCCAAAGTGGAAGAAAAGTCGGAGGCTGGGATGGACAATTTAATTACAATTGATGATTTTATGAAAGTACAGCTTCGTGTGGCAAAGATTCTGGAAGCGGAAAAGGTGGAAAAGTCAAAGAAGCTGATTAAGATGAAGGTTTCCCTCGGGGAAGAAGAACGTCAGATAGTGGCGGGGATAGCCCTGCAATATCAACCGGAAGACCTGGTGGGACGCCAGATCATTGTAGTGGCAAATCTCCAGCCTGCAAAACTGATGGGTATTGAGTCCCAGGGGATGCTGCTGGCGGCATCAGGGGAGGACGGTGCGCCTTTTCTCCTGTCAGCGGATGAGGGCTCTAAACCCGGTTTTCGAATTAAGTAAATTCAGAAAGGATTCCAGAATGGAACACAAAAAATCAGCGGTAATTGCCTTCGGGGGAAATGCGTTGCTCCAGGCCCATCAGAAGGGCACCCAGGACGAACAGATTGAAAATGCCAAACGTGCGGCAGATATGATTTACAACGTGTATGCCAGTGGCTACAAATTACTGCTGGTTCACGGAAACGGGCCCCAGGTGGGGAATATTCTGGTTCAGCAGGACCGGGCGTTGCATCAGATTCCGCCCTATACGCTGGATATCTGCGGTGCCATGACTGAGGGCAGTATGGGATACATGATTGAACGCTCTCTGATCAATCGCATCATCGCCGCCGGGGAAACACCACGGGTGGCCACAGTGATTTCTGAAGTTGTAGTGGATGGAGAGGATGAGGCATTTTCCCATCCGACCAAGCCGGTGGGCCCTTTTTACCCGGAATTCCGTGCGGAAGAGCTGATGCGAACCAAAAAGTGGATGATGCAGGAAGATTCCGGACGGGGATGGCGCAAGGTTGTACCTTCTCCAAAACCCATTGAGGTGATTCAGGAACCGGCCATTCGGGCTCTGCTGGAAAGCGGCCATGTCGTCATTGCCGGCGGCGGCGGCGGAGTTCCGGTGAAACGGGACATTTCGGGTTATCTCATGGGTGTGGAGGCAGTGATTGACAAGGATTATACTTCCAGCCTGCTGGCTCGTAACCTGAAAGCCGACCTTTTTATAACATTAACCGGAGTGGATCAGGTTTACCTGGATTTCGGCAAACCGACACAAAAGGCGCTGAACAGGGTGACTGTGAAGGAGGCCAGGGAAATGCTGGCCCAGGGCCAGTTCCCCGCAGGCAGCATGGGGCCGAAAATTGAGTCTTCGATTGAGTATGTTGAAGCAGGGGGAAGCGAAGTTCTGATTACTTCTGCGGAAGCGATCGAAAATATGAAAGATATTGAAAAAGTGGGAACCCGGATTGTTCCATGAAGCATTTAATTCGTCTGGATGAGGCAAACATTATAGACATTGAACGAATTCTGGATCTGGCGGCGCGGATGGAAGCCGAACCGGAATCATTTCGCGGCGAACTGACAGGGCGTTCAGTGGGGTTGTTTTTCCAGAAACCCTCCACGCGGATGCGATTCGCCTTTGAAGTGGGTGTCGCACAATTGGGTGGGACGACTTCAGTATTTCGAAGCTCTGACCTTCAGCTTTCCAGGGGAGAATCGTTGGCCGATACGGCCCGGGTGCTATCCAATTATCTTGATGCCATTGTGATCAGGGGAAGAACCCAGCAGGATCTGGTGGATTTCGTGCAGTTCGGCAGTATTCCGGTAATCAACGGCCTGACCGCCAAGTTTTACCCGGTTGGCGCGTTGGGAGCAGCCTATACCATGAAAAAGAAATTCGGTTCCCTGACCGGCCGAAAGTTGGCCTATGTGGGTGACGGCAATAACATCGCCCATTCTCTGATGCTGCTGTGCCCGAAGATGAGCATGAACATCTCAGTCATTTCACCGGAGTGGTACCAACCCAGTCCGGATGTGGTGGAAGAGGGTAAGGCCCTGGCAAAGGAATCCGGAACCGATTTTGAGATTACAGATGATATAAATGCAGTATCAGGCGCTGATGTAATTTTTACGGACGTGTGGACTTCCATGGGTATGGAAGAGGAGCGAGAGGAACGGCTCCGGGCTTTCCTGGGCTATCAGGTGAACCGGAAGATTCTGACAATGGCGGGTGAAAGGCCCATGGTTCTACATTGTATGCCGGTGCGCAGAGGAGAAGAGA
Source organism: Acidobacteriota bacterium (assembly GCA_013151025.1). GTDB lineage: Bacteria > Acidobacteriota > Holophagae > Thermotomaculales > Thermotomaculaceae > UM-FILTER-49-7. The sequence continues at coordinate 17,934 of JAADJC010000114.1, read as the reverse complement.
TTTCCGCAGAAGCGGCTGCGGAATCCGAAATATTTGAGAACGCGGCAAATCTTTTACATGTAGTGAAAGCAATTCTATATTACCTGCTCTAAGGAGGAAACATGAGCAAAACCAAAGTTCTGATAATGGGTGCGGCGGGACGCGACTTCCACAACTTCAATGTGTACTATCGGGATAATGATCAATATGATGTCGTGGCGTTTACAGCTACCCAGATTCCGGACATTGACGGACGGATGTATCCGGCTTCCCTTGCCGGGAAAAACTATCCGGGCGGAATCCCCATCAAGGCGGAAGAAGACCTTGTGAAGCTGATAAAAGAATATGGTGTGAATGAAGTTGTGTTTGCGTACAGTGACGTTCCCTACGAAGTGATCATGAGCAAGAGCGCCATTGTCAACGCTGCCGGCGCTGATTTTAAAATTATGGGCGCGGAACGGACCATGCTGAAGTCCACCAAGCCGGTGATTGCTGTTTGTGCGGTGCGTACCGGTTGCGGCAAGAGTCAGACCACTCGTCGTGTGGTGGAGATTCTTCAGAGCATGGGCAAGAAAGTCGTGGCGGTTCGCCATCCCATGCCCTACGGTGACCTGGAAAAACAGCGGTGCCAGCGCTTTGCCACCATTGAGGACCTGAAAAAAGAAAAATGCACCATTGAGGAAATGGAAGAATACGAACCCCATATTGCCAAAGGCGTAGTCGTGTACGCCGGCGTGGACTACGAAGACATTCTCCGTGAAGCGGAGAAGGAAGCCGACGTGGTGGTATGGGACGGCGGGAACAACGACATGTCCTTCTACAAGCCGGATTTGCTTATTACAGTGGTGGATCCTCATCGGCCCGGACACGAACTCAGCTATTACCCTGGCGAAGTGAATCTCCGGGCTGCAGACATCGTGGTTATCAACAAAGTGGATACCGCTGATTATTACAACATTGAAGAAGTTCGGGGAAATACCCGTATGGCCAACCCCGATGCCGTCATCGTGGATGCGGCATCTCCCATCCAGGTGGACGACCCTGCTGTGATTCGTGGGAAAAAGGTGCTGGTAGTGGAAGATGGCCCGACCCTCACCCACGGCGAGATGACTTATGGCGCCGGAACAGTGGCAGCCGAAAAGTTCGGTGCCGCAGACATAGTAGATCCGCGACCGTACGCAGTGGGCAAAATTACTGAAACATTTGAAAAATATCCGGAAATTGGTGTGCTTCTTCCGGCAATGGGTTATTCCGACCAGCAGATCAAGGACCTGGAGACCACCATTAACGCCACCGAATGTGACAGCGTGGTGATTGGTACTCCCATTGATTTGAGACGGATAATCAAAATTGATAAGCCCAATACCCGGGTGTATTACGACCTGCAGGAAATCGGCAAACCGACTCTCGATGAGCTGATTCGAGACAAGTTCTAAAGCGGGGCTGAAAATGGTTCGGATCAAGCCATTCAAAGGCGTGCGCCCCACCAGGGAACTGGCGGAAAAAGTTGCGTCTTTCCCGTATGACGTATTGAATTCAGAGGAGGCCAGGAAACTGGCCTCCAATAACCCCTACAGCTTTCTCCGGGTGGTAAAGCCGGAAATCACGCTGGATCCGTCCATCGATCTTTACGATGATAGTGTGTACCGGGCAGCGAGAGAAAATCTGGAAAAACTGATCAAAGAAGGGACACTGGTACAGGATGGTGAAAACCATCTCTACGTATATCGCCAGAAAATGGGCAACCATGTCCAGACCGGCCTGGTGGGATGTGCGTCTGCCGATGACTACATGGCGGATCGTATCAAGAAACATGAGCTTACCCGGGCGGACAAGGAAAAAGATCGGACCATGCATGTGTACACAACCAATGCCAACGCCGGGCCGGTGTTTCTCACGTACAAAGCGGTCAATGAAATTGATTCCATCATTGAAAGAGTGACGGAAAGTAAACCGGAATACGATTTTGTATCTGATGACGGCATTGGCCATATTTTCTGGGTGATTTGGGACAACGATATTATCAAAAGGCTGGAATCTTTGTTTGCGGAGATGAGCGCTGTTTATGTGGCAGACGGCCATCATCGGTCCGCTTCCGGTGCATCCGTCCGGGACTGGCGAAAAAGGGACAACCCGAACCACACCGGGGAAGAGGAATACAATTTTTTTCTTGCGGTGTATTTCCCCCACAACCAGCTTGCTATTATGCCGTATAACCGGGTTGTAAAAGACCTGAACGGCCTTACAAAAGAACAGTATCTCGGGAAAGTGGCAGAGAAGTTCAACGTGGAAAAGAGCGGAGAAAAAGAACCGGGCTATCCCACGAATGTGTCCATGTACCTTGACGGAGAATGGTACACCCTGACGGCGAAAGAGGGGACGTACCCGAAAGATGATCCTGTCCATTCGCTGGACGTCAGCATTCTTCAGGAAAATCTCTTGGTTCCTGTCTTGGACATCGGCGATCCCCGCACCGATAAGCGTATCGACTTCATCGGTGGAATTCGTGGGACAAAAGAACTGGAAAGACTTGTGGACAGCGGGAAGTTTGTCGTGGCGTTCTCCATGTATGCGACGTCAATTGAACAGTTGATTGCTATCGCAGACGCAGGCAAAACCATGCCGCCGAAATCCACCTGGTTTGAACCCAAACTTCGAAGTGGACTCATCGTTCACATGCTGGATTAAGAAAAAACGGGGAGCCGATAGGCTC
>JAADJC010000114.1:0-15234 GCA_013151025.1 Acidobacteriota bacterium | reverse complement strand
AGTTTTCAGTGGGCACAAGCCTGAGTATGAGTTTAAGTTTGGAAAAGATTTTGGAAAAGGCAGGGAAGATTGATTCTTTTTCTAACGACAATACCCATGCCCAACGCACTTCTCTTCCGGACTTATCTCAACCTCAAACTTGTATTTACTAAAAAAGCGGGGCATATGTCCCACTTTCCCCTTACGGTTTCCAGACTTTCCAGACTTTTCCTACCAGGTCGGGACCCGGTTTCAATGTGGTTTTGCCCGGTGTCCAGCCGGAGGGTGTGGCTTCACTGCCGTTGCTTTCCCGGACCAGCTGGAAGGCCTGGACTTGGCGGAAAGTTTCTTCCAGGTTTCGGCCGACTGCCGGAGTCAGCACTTCCATGGCCTGGATTATGCCATCCGGATCAATGATGAACCGGCCCCGGATGTCCACACCGGCGGCTTCGTCATAAACGCCGTAAACCTTTCCGATTTCACCGGAACCATCTGATGCCATGGGGAAGGGGATTCCGCCATCTACCATTTTCTGCAGTTCCTCTTCGTCCCAGACTTTGTGGACAAACTGGCTGTCCACGCTTACAGAGATAATTTCAACACCCAATTTCTGAAACCGGTCAAACTGGTCAGCGACCGCTGACAATTCGGTCGGTCAGACGAATGTAAAATCCCCGGGGTAAAAGCAGAGGAGTACCCATTTTCCCAGGTAATCCGATAACTTGACGGAAGTAAATCCTCCCTTCAGGTATGCGGGTGCTTCAAAATCCGGTGCTTTTTTCCCAACATGTGCCTGCATAACTGTCTCCTCTTTTTGTACCAAAGGGGTTTCCTTCGGTGTGTTCTTACTGCCTACCACTGAACCGGTAGGACGACCGCAACCGACATCTGCCATGTTCTTCCTCCCTGCGCTGTAATTTCCTTGTTAATAAGTAATCCTATTTAAAGATAATCCAAAGTACGTCATTTGTCAAATATTTCCCCTGCATTTTGTCAACGCAAAATAGAAATGTCCCCTTTGGAAACTACGAAAAGGAAGGTTTCATAATTTGCCTGTCCCTATCCCTATCCGGAGCGGATAAAATGGAGAGCAAAACGGGGACTGATAACTTTCCCTACCAGGTCGGGACCCGGTTTCAATGTGGTTTTGCCCGGTGTCCAGCCGGAGGGTGTGGTTTCACTGCCGCCACTTTCCCGGACTAGCTGCAAGGCCTGGGTCTGGCGCTCTTCGCGTTCTTTGCATCTTTGCGAGAGGAATTTCACTCCCTGGGCTTTCTATATTCCTACCTTTGTGTTGAATTCCCCTCTGTGCCTCCCTCTCAGCGGCCTCTGCGAGCTCTGCGGTGAGTCTCTTCCCTGTTGGGGTGCTTTCTTCCTGTGTTAAAATATAACCAGGGAGGATGTATGGCCTGGATTGCAAAGCTCACCACTCTTTTGAATGACATTGTGAAGGGAAAAGAGGAGGCGGTGAAGATGTCTGTGGTGACGCTGGTGTCCGGCGGGCACCTGCTGATTGAGGATGTCCCCGGCGTAGGTAAGACGACACTTGCGCTGGGCCTGGCCCGGGCAACGGCATGCTCATTCAACCGTATTCAGTTTACCAGCGACCTGCTCCCCTCCGATATTCTCGGCGTCAATATCTATAACCCTGCTGAACAGAACTTCCGGTTCAAGGCGGGTCCGATTTTTGCCAACATTGTACTGGCAGATGAAATAAATCGCACCAATCCCAAGACCCAGTCGGCCCTCCTGGAGGCAATGAATGAACATAGAGTGTCCATTGACAGGGAGACCCATCTCCTTCCCAGTCCGTTCATGGTGATTGCGACTCAGAATCCTTTGGAATACCATGGAACTTTTCCCCTTCCGGAGAGTCAGATGGACCGGTTTATGATGCATTTGCACATGGGGTACCCGCCATTTGAGCAGGAGAAGAAGGCATTGATGGAGATGCGTCCTATTGAAGACCTGGAGAAATTAACAGCCATTGTAACAGTGGAGGAAATTGTCCGGGCAAGGGAACAGGTAAGCGGGATTTTCATGGACGAGAGTCTGGTGGAGTACATTCTCCAGATTGTAGGAGCCACCCGAAAGCACGAGGAAGTCCGTCTCGGTGTCAGCACCCGAGGCGCACGGTTCATGGTGCAGGCATCCAAGGGATATGCGTTTCTCCATGGTCGCGATTTTGTGGTACCGGACGACATTCAGGCAGTGGCCCCATTCGTAATCGGCCACAGAATTCTCCTGAAACGACACCATGAAATCCGTCATGCCAGGGAGCTGGTGGATGCAATAATCCGGGGGATTCCCCGGCCGGTCTGATAGAGATGAAACTGACACGGGAAGGGAAAGGGCTCCTCATTACCGGTGTCCTGGTTGCAATGGCGGCCTTGAATACCGGCAACAACCTGATTTACCTTCTCACTGCATTGATGTTATCACTGGGTCTTCTGGACGTAGTGGCAGGCTATTCCAACCTTAAAAAAATCAGTGCTGATGTGGTAGTGGAGGAACCGCTGTACGCAGGCCCGGGCCAGACCGCATTTTACCGTTTTTTCAATGATAAAAAGCACAGTTCCGCTTTTCTGGTGACCCTGAAGGACACTGACACAGGTATGTTTGCGGTAGCGCCAAGAATCGATCCCGACGGCATGACGGAAATAAAGGGCGTCGTCACATTTAGTTGCCGGGGACGGATACGGCTGTCCCACATGAAACTTTCATCGGGATACCCCTTCGGTTTTTACCGCAACGTAGTTAAATTGAACAATCCGAAATCATTTCTCGTGTACCCGGAACTAATAGATGTTCAGGGCTTGCTGGCAGGGGTACGTTCCATTGCCGGTTCCGGTGCCCTTCCACATCCCTCAGGAGAAGATTTTACCGATATCCGGCCCTACCAGCAGGGAGATCCCATGCGGGACATTCATTGGAAATCCACGGCAAAGACGGGCGGATTGATGGTGAAGGAGTTTCGGGCCGGAATTTCCCGCCATGTGACTGTTGCATTGGACACCAGTGCCAGGGCGACACCTGAAATACTGGAAAAAGGAATTTCACTGGCAGCTTCGCTGGTGGAGGCGCTGTTTTCCGAAGGCTATCCGGTTCGTCTGAAAACATTGGCTCAGGTCAGTGCGCCTGCCCGAAGCCGGGAGCAGTTGTACCACATTATGGACATGCTGGCACTGATCCAGCCGGAAGAGCCGGTTCCACAGGCTCTGCAGGAAGAAGGACAGGAAATTCTCCTTGTGGTCCTCTGTAGTCGGGATTCTCCTTTCCGTAATCTGGCCCAGCGCGCCTCAGGAGTATTTGATGCAATCAGGCTATAAGTGGACACTTTTTTTCATTGTTGCGATCAGTCATACAGCACTCTTTATTACCAGTGAAATGCCACCTGAGCTCTTTATTTTGACCCCGATAACTATTGCCGGGTATCTGACGTTGATCGCCGGTAAAAAACCGGTCAATCGGATTTTTCTCAATGCAGCTGCCCTTGCGACATTGATTTTCTTTATTTCCGATATGTTTGTAATTTCGGGAGATCTGCTGATTGCTGTGGGAAACCTGACCCTGGCCTTTCATGCGATCAAGAGTTTTGACATTCGGACACCGGGAGACGGGCTGCAGGTATTTTTTATGGCTGTGATTCAGCTTGTGGTGGCATCTGAGCTGGACCAGCCGCTGATATTCGGGGCCATTTTTCTGGTTTTCATCGCCTCGTCCGTGCTGTTTATCATGGCCTCCTACCAGGCGGCAGAAGTGGAGAAAATGCCCAGAGGCCTGCTGAAATCCGGTATTTTGTTGACGTTAACTATTTTACCGCTTGTTACCGTGATATTTATTCTGATGCCCCGTGGAGCGGGGGGACTGCTTGGCAGTCGGAATCGGCAGAAGGCGGTATCGGGTTTTGACGACAAGATATCCATCGGGACTTTTGAGGAAGTGATCAGCAGTGCCGATGTGGTGATGAGAATTACCGTGGAAGACGGGAAGGTTGTGGAATCATACTGGCGGGGAAAGGTGTTTGAAACCTACGAAAAAAACTCGTGGGCGAACCGGTGGACCCATGGTTTTCCATATCGAAACCGAAAGGGTAAAATCCAGTTTGTCAGAAAAATGCCGAAAAATGGCATTGTGCAGGATGTATTGCTGAAACCGCCCAAAAGTGGAACGGTTTTCGGTGTCAGCGAAATTGTCGGTATTGCATGCGACAGTCGTTGGGTCGTGCAGTATCCAAACGGGGAAGTGGCGGTTTCAAGGCGGCGGAAGAAGCGTGTAAATTATCAGGTGATCAGCACCGGCGAGCAGCCGAAGGTTCGGGGAAAAACATTGGAGTTGTACCTGCAATTTCCGGATGGGATGGAAAGAACGCGAAAGCTTGCGGAAACTATCACCGGTTTGGCTCCGGATTCGGCTGGAAAGTGCCGGGCGATTATGAAGTGGCTCAGGAAAAATTGCAGTTACTCCCTGAAGGTACCCCTTGCCGGAACTGTAGGCAATCCTGTCGAAGATTTTCTATTTAAGACACGGAAGGGGTATTGTGAATACTATGCGACCTCCATGGTGTTAATGCTCCGAGCGGTGGGTATTCCGGCACGGATTGTAGCCGGTTATCGTGGAGGGGATTTTAATCCCTATGGCGGTTACTACGTGGTGCGTCAGTCCAATGCCCACACCTGGGTGGAGGCGGCGATTGGCCCCAGGTGGGTCCGGTTTGATCCAACCCCGGCTACGGAAAGTGGAAGCCGTTCTCTGTTCAGCAATTATCTTGATATTCTCGGATTTGCATGGGATCGGTACGTAGTGGGATATTCCGTAGAAGATCGGCAGACATTGCTGGGACAGTTGAAATGGCCGGGTTCGAGCACAGAAAACAATGGACGGCTGCCGGCAGTCGCGATCTCGCTTCTTATCCTGTTGGGAATTATGCTTATTTCGGGCCGGATGCTGCTTTTGTGGCGCCGGAAACGTGAATTTAAGAAACGGATGCAGCCGGTTTCCATACTTGCTATGCAGATAATGAAATGGCTGACCCGAAAGTACCCGGAAACAAAAGGGTTGTCCTGGAGAAAGTCGGTACAACAAATTCAGGATTTCCCTCTCCGAACCCAACTTACTTCATTCTTCAACGAATATGAAGCCCTTCGCTTCGGCGCAGGCCCACTCCCTGCAAAAGAGCAACTGGAAAGATTGAAAACCTTAGCGGAGAACGCACGCCGTAGGCGTGATGAGTGATAATAAAAAAGTGTTCTGTTTTCAGTGTTCTGACCGGAAAGTGAAAAAGACAGGAAATTTGCTATTGACAGTTCATTGCCAACTCCCTGATTTTTCTTTCACGCACACGCACACGCACACGCACTGCCTTTTCTGTTCCCTCCCACGCCAGACAGGTACCAACAGGGTGCCTATCTGGGGATCGTGACGGCGATGCGGAATCCGATATCGCTTCGTTTTGTTTTCGGCAATGCACCGGCACGGTGGCTGGAGGTGCAGGAGAAATCACTGCTTCGATAACTGCCGCCCCTCAAAGCACGACGATTTCCCCATGCGTTGAATATGGGGTTTTCGCTCTCATTCTTGTCGTATTTCTGAAAAAAGCGGTAGCTGCTGCCGTGGTATTTTTGACCTTTTCCTGGCGAAAATGGATCCTGATAGCTGTCAGAACACCATTCGTACACATTTCCTGACATGTCATAAAGGCCCATGCCGTTGGGTTTTGTATTTTCCACCGGGCGAGTTCTGCCCCGGCGTTTCTTTCCGCTTACGCAGTAACGAGAATCCATTTTATTACCCCAGAAGAAAATGGACATTCGACTGCTTCGGCAGGCAAATTCCCACTCCGCCTCACTGGGCAGGCGTACGATCAGACCTGTCTTTTTTGACAACCATGCACAGTATGAGTTGGCATCCTTCCAGGAGACATTGATTACCGGGTGCTTTCCCCGACCGAATCCCGAATCATTCGGAAGGGGATGTCCGGTTTCTTTGCAAAAAATAGCGTATTCATCAAAGGTGACTTCATGCCGGCAAATGGCAAAGGGGTTGATTTTAACCCAGACAGGCGGTCGGTTGTCGCTGTTGTCTCCCTTTTCTGCAGGAGAGGCGCCCATGAAGTAACTGCCTCCGGATACGGAAACTATATTCAATTGCTTCAGGATTACCGGGAAGCCCCGTTTTATTTTGAGTTTTTTTAACGTGGATTCGGCTTTGTCCCGGTAGCGGGCGGTTTGCCCGAATTCTTTCAGGTATTTTTCATAGGCTGTGATGGTACCCATCTGTTTTGCCTGACTGAATTGCTGCTGATCTCGTTCAGCCTTGTTCAGGAAGGTACTGGCTTCAGGATAATGTCTGGCGCTTTTCCCGAATGATTTCAGGTAATTCCGGTAATCGGTAATGGCGCCGGATTGGACAATTTTCTGATAAAACTGCTCATCCCTTTGTTTTCGATTTGTGCGGAAAATGACAATCGAAATTCCAACCACAAGCACCAGGATTACCGCTGCAATGGAGAAAATCCATCTGTATTTTCTTTTTGTTTTTGCTTTTTCAATCTGGATAACTTTTGCCATGGTTTCTTTTGAATATTCTTCCTGCCGGATAGCCTGAACCAAGCGTCGGTGTGTTTCGATTCCCTCTGTCAGGTCGAATCGATTTTCATTTATCAGGATTTCATCCAGGGCCGAAATCTTCCGTTTCCGGTCTCCCAGTGTAGCTTCCGGCATTTCCAGTGCATGCTGATAATGGCGCAAAGCGGTTTCTGTTTCTTTTTCTTTTACCAGTTGTTCCGTTATCCGATACAAAGTGGTCTGGTTGTTCTGAATGCGGACTTTGTCTGTGAATTGAAAGCCGTCACCGGAAACCGTGACGGGATGGACCCCCCGCTTCAAGTCATTGATTGTTATGGGGCATTCGTAGTTTTCCCCCTCAATTCCTACACGGCACCCATCAATTTCACTCTCAACTGTGAGGACACCGCCTCTCTCTTCAAGGACAAGCCGCACATTGAGGGCGGGAAGGCTTAGAAAAATTTCTTTGGAAATAACGTGGCGATGGGTTGTTCCTTCAAGGAGGTGGCGCCCGAACGGAACGTCTTGGATAGTAAAGCCCGTATTTTCGGTCAGTCCCACTTCCTGACCATCCAGCGAAATCGTACAGTTCATATTAGTGGTAATATTCACAATTCCTTTTCGTTTTTCTGTTACGTTGTGGGTATTTTCGTTATCCATTATTTTTTTTCTCCAAATCAGGTACTTCTTAAATTATAGCTAAAAAACTCAATTAAGCAAACCAGCGACCCGTGGCAGGCAGCCGCCGGCCGAGGTGTTGGATGATAGGTGCAAAAAATCAAGGAATTAGTCATTGCCTGTTTTTTCTTTTTTTCCGGTCAGAACAGAATACGAGCACTTCTTTTCACTCAACCCGCTCTCCAGGAGTAGGCATTGTCCGTAAGGTGTGCGTGACCATGTACACGCCCCTCATAACACCCACTTCCACGAAGCAGGGGCAAAGCCCACTCATTTTTCCATGGAACGTATTTTCAGCCCCAGGAGAATCAGCAGAATAAGAAGCAACCCTCCGAACCCGTAAAAAAGACTCCGCCGTTTTGCCACTTCTTCAAGGCTGTTTTTCGCCATTCTGTTGACTTTGTCCAGATCCAGTAGTGCGGTTTTGGCGACGTGTTCAACATAACCGGTATTGAATCTGTGGACGGCTGTACGGGACTGGATGTAGCTGGTCTTCGCGTCCTGAAGGGTCAGCATTGCATCATCCATGAGCATTCCCTTTTCCGCTGCCCTATCTACCATTTCTCTGGTTTTACCCAGTCTGGCTTTGAGACCGGTCAGGGCCTTGTGCATTGCTTTCATTGTCTTGAATGCCGGTTCACCCGGCTCGTGGCAATTGAGGCAGATGCCTTTATCCGTAGACAGCATTGTGTCGGTGGGCGGCTGAATCGCGTGATTACCATGGCATTCCATACAACCCTTGAACCCCATTTCGTCCCAGGTTTTGTGGGAGCTTTCATCGAATAATTTCTGATTCATCACATGACAGGTTCCACACACTTTTTCTACTGATGACGCCCCCGGGGGCACTGCCCCATGATTCCCGTGGCAGTCGTTGCAGGTAGGAGCGGATAGGTCGTGTTTTTTATAAAGCGCGTTTGCATGAACGCTGGTTTTATAGTCTGCAACTTCGTTCCCTGAAATCCCGAATTCCATCATCAGTTTCTTGTTCCCGTGGCATTTCCCGCAGGTGTCCACCACTTTTGCCGGATAAACATGGGATCTCGGACTCAATGCCTTGAGGATGTCGTGGGCACCGTGGCAACTTACGCAGGTGGCGGCCCGGCCATCCTTTTTCTTCATAATGTTGATGCCGTGATTTGATGTCAGGTAATTTTTCAACTGATCTGTACGGGCATTAGGGTTGTATTTTTTCATAAAAGGCTCATCTGCGTGGCAGGTTCCGCACAGTTTTACAATCTGGATAGGGCCGGGTTTTCCAATCCATCCCTTTTTCCGGCTGTGGGCTGCTTTCATATTCTTCACGGCTGGGTTCCCTCCGTGACAATTGGCGCAGTTTACACCCATTTGATGATGGATACTGGTTTTCCACTGTGCGACAGGTTGGGAAAGCTGTCCCTTCAGCCGGGTGTGGCAGGTTTCACAGGAGGTGGGTTCCCCGTGAACGCCCAATCCGAAAGAAACAATTGCGAAGAGTGTCAGAATTATTTTCATTTTCATTTCAGGTCTCCTGTCAATACAATTTGGCATAAACGGTAATGGCCACTAGAAAGACAAGGGCCAGGATACCGAAGATTGTGAACCATGGGGACCTTTCCTCTCTGGATGCTTTTCGATCCAGAAAAGGAACCAGGAGTACCAATGCCCCGCCAATGTTGATGAGAGCGATACCAATCAGCTCACCCGGAATCCCGGCCAGTGCCGCAGGCATCCATTTCAGAATCTGGTACATGGAGAGAAAATACCACTCCGGTTTAATGCCCGCCGGAGCGGAAGCGAAGGTGTCCACCGGGCGTCCCAGTTCCCATGGAAGAAACGTTGCCAGTCCTAAGAGTATAATTAGTGCGCCCAGCCACATCATCAGATCACGGAGCATGAAGTTGGGGAAAAAAGGGATTTTACCTTTTTCTTCAACGTCAATTGGTTTGCTCATTCCCTGTGCCTGTACGAGAAGCAGGTGAATACTCAGAATTCCAATAATCACGAGTGGCAGCACCGTCACGTGGATTGCGAAAAAACGGTTAAGGGTGGCGCCGGTGACATCTTCCCCACCCCGAAAAACCTGCAGGAGCCAGTGACCGATAAGCGGTGTAGCACCCACACTTTCCGTTCCCACCCGGGTGGCAAAATAGGCCAGTTCGTTCCATGGGAGGAGATAGCCGGTAAACCCGAACCCCATGGCGAGTACAAGGAGAATGAAGCCGGAAATCCAGGTCAATTCCCGGGGTTTCCGGTAGGCCTTCAGGAAATACTTGGCAAACATGTGCAGGAAAATTGCCAGAATCATCAGGTTGGCAGACCATGAATGAATGGAACGGATCAGCCACCCGAATGGGACCTGAGTGATGATGAATTTAACACTTTTATACGCTTCTCCGGCAGTGGGTTTGTAGTAAAGGAGGAGGAGAATACCGGTGACAATCTGAATGACAAAAAGGAAGAGAGCAGCCCCTCCAAACAGATGAAAAAACGTGTAACGGTGCTTCGGAACAGTCTTTTCCAGCATCAGGTGACGGACAGTGGACAGGTCCATGCGGTCCTCAACCCAGGCGGTTATTTTCTTCAGCATTACGACTTCTGCCTCTGCACGAAAATTTCCGAACCCTTGGCAAAGCATGCATATGCTTCCAACGGTCGGGGTGGTGGCCCGGAGACTACATTTCCGTTCAAGTCGTAGTGGCCGTTGTGGCAGGCGCACCAGATCTGCTGTTCTTCACTGCTGTACTGAACAGTGCAGCCGAGGTGAGTGCAAATAGCAGAAAATGCGCGATATTCTCCGTCCGGAGTCATAATAAGAATGCCTGGTTTACTGCCGAATCTAAAGAGCTTTCCTGTGTTTGGCGTGAGTTCATTGGCCTTTGCTGCAACCACCGATGAAACAGCCGTTTCCTGCTTTTTCACAGGGGTAAGATACTGAATTACCGGACTCATAACTGCAGCCATTCCGCCCAAGCTGAAAATGCCCAGCAATCCGTTGAGAAATTTTCGTCTTGATAAAGCCATATGATTCCCTCCTCTAGCAATAAAAATAAAAAAAGTTATATATCAAAAACAGTATGTTCTTATGAATGAATCATAATCGGAGTCAGGGCAAAAGTCAATGGAAATGCCCTATCGGGTTCACATGGGCAACAGTTATCAGAAGATGAATGTGCCAACTTTCAATCAGTACTTGACAGTGATGAGGCGGGACATATGGCAGGCGGACCGATCTATCTTTCAATATTTCTCTGATTTTTCTTCCATCTATCGCCCAACATCTGCCATCCAACATCCGGCGCGAAGCGCCGTTTGTCCGTGCTATAATGTCGACCGAACCTTTTACAGGTTCAGGAGGGACAATGAGTCTTGGATACATTACCCGACGATTTCGTTTCTGCGCGTCCCATCGCTATTTTGTTTCGAGCTGGGATGAAGAGCAAAACAGGGCAGTTTTCGGTTCCCGCGTATCAAAATACGGGCATGGGCACAATTACACCCTGGATGTGACACTGAAAGGTGAAGTAAATCCGGTAACAGGTATGGTGATGAATCTTTCAGAAGTGAAGCAGATTATTGGAGCGGTGGTAAACCGTTTTGACCATACTTTCCTCAATGTAGATCTTCCGTACTTTTCCGAAATGCAGCCCACAGCAGAGAATGTGTCACGAGTTTTCTGGCGCCTGATTGAACCGGATCTGCCGGAGGGCGTATTCCTCCACAGGGTTCGTCTCTATACGACAGAAAGCGTGTTTGCCGAGTATTTCGGTATTGAAGACGAGGCGGTATTCAGCAAACGCTTTATTTTTTCCGCTACCCATCGCCTGCACAGTGACGGGTTGAAAGATGAAGAAAATAGAAAAGTATACGGAAAATGCAACAATAAACACGGGCACGGCCACAATTACGAGGTTATTGTCTCCGTTCACAAACCCATCGACACGGTGACCGGGATGACCATGCCGCTGAAGGAACTGGAAACAAAAGTCCGGGATTTTCTGAAAGCAGAGCTTCAAGGAAAGCGATTGGACATGGAAGTTCCTTATTTCAGCGATAAACCGGCCACATCGGAAAATCTAATTGTTTTTATTCGTAAGGGATTGGAACAAAAACTGGGACCATTTCTTTACCGAATCAAATTGAAGGAAACAAACAACAATTTTTTTGAAACAGGGGAGCTGTTTGATGAATAATGAAGAAAGGTTTGAAAAACTGAAGCATCATGTGGAAGAGATTCTGAAATTGGTGGGAGAGGACCCGGCAAGGGAGGGGCTTGTGGATACCCCGAAACGGGTGGCCCGGATGTACCTGAATGAATTACTCACCGGGTACAAACAATCTGTTGATGATGTGGTCAATGGCGCAATCTTTCACTCGGAATACCAGGAGATGATTGTGGTTCGGGACATTGATTTTTATTCCATGTGCGAGCATCATATGATTCCTTTTTTCGGTGTGGCCCATGTGGCGTACATCCCGGATGGAAAAATCATCGGGCTTTCAAAAATTCCCCGGATGGTGGATATGTTTGCCAGACGCCTTCAGATTCAGGAGCAGATGACGGTGGAAATCGCTCACACGTTGCAGGATCTGCTGCATCCGAAGGGCGTGGCGGTTGTTATGGAAGGCATTCACCTGTGCTCGGTAATGCGCGGGGTTCAGAAGCCCAGGAACAAGATGGTAACATCCGAGATTCTGGGCGCATTCCGCAACAACCATAAAACAAGGGAAGAATTCCTCAGCCATATTTCCAGGCCATTTCATCTGAATGAATGAGGGAAGTATTCTGTGCTCCGATCGGAAAAGGGGGTTGGCAAGCCACCGTGGGTGGTTCGGGAAAACGCACAACAAGCCAATTCCCTGATTTTTCTGTTTTTTCCTTCTACCCCTACCCATCCCATAGGCCGCTCCGGCCGCATTCTGCCGAAGGCCGAACTTGTAGCTGAAAATCATTGTCCATTCTACAGAAAACGCGCTATAATGAAAATAATAAAGAAGAACGGGAAGGCGGGTTAAAATTGAAACGAATCACCTTGATTCAGATCTTATTCTTTTTTCTGGTGGTGATGTTGTTGGGGGGCGCGTGGCACCTGCAACATCGGAGCAAGGCCGACTACAGCAGGCATGAGTTCCAGATACTCAGCCGTCAGTTTTCCATTCGCCTTCGAGAATTTATGAAGACGAGGATAACGATTATTGAACGCCTTGCTAAATCTGTTCATGCCAGCAGGCTGAGTCCGGAGAATTTTGCAACGTATGCACTGCCGGTGTTTACCAGTTTCCCCGGATTTGAAGCCATCAACCATATCAGCGATACGGGAGTAATCGACGCAGTCGTTCCGTTGGAAAGGAATCGTCCGGCTTTACACTTTGACTTAATGAAAAGCACGGATACTAAAAAACTCTTTCAGGAAGTCATGCGATCCGGGCTGACTCTGGTTTCCGGCCCGATAGAG
The DNA here is from genome assembly GCA_013151025.1 of Acidobacteriota bacterium. Lineage (GTDB taxonomy): Bacteria > Acidobacteriota > Holophagae > Thermotomaculales > Thermotomaculaceae > UM-FILTER-49-7. The sequence continues at coordinate 2,576 of JAADJC010000114.1, read as the reverse complement.
CTTTTTTCCATGGAACCGGGGTTCATAGTACTTGTACCGGTGCAAGGTGACCATGGCCCGGTTGCCGCTATTGCCGGTGTCTTTGACGCTCAAAAAATAATGGGAGTATGCTTCACACGGCGAGAGCTTGCGGCTTATCGTTTTCGAATTACAGACGGTGAGACGGATGGAAGGCTATTCCCTGCTGTGGATATGCCCGATGATAGGATGGCAAATAGACATTTTGAGGTTGTGAGCCTTGCAGTTGGCTCACGGGCATGGGAAATGAAGGTGTTTCAAACCGATGAGCCCGGCGACAGTCTATTCCTCATGTTTCTGGTCTGGTTTGTCATTATTCTGTCAGCCGGGAGTTTCTCCTATTTTGTCGGGCGATTTCTGCATAACAATTATGAACTTAAAGTTAATGAAGCCCGATTTCGAATCCTGTTGGATGCCATTCCGGATGCCTTTATTCTCCTTGAGCCGGGGGGGCATGTGCTGGACTACCAGGCCCCAAGGGGGTGGTCATGTTGCGAAAGCGTACCGGATGGCGCTTCAGAACTCAGTGACCTATTTGTCTCTGCCGTGACGACTGATTCATTGGAACAGATAACATCTTATGTTCAGAGCTGTTTTCTTAGTCAGGAGGTTCAAACTTTTGAGACCCAACTGTCCTGGCCGGATAAAGAAATTAACGTGGAAATGCGTATTGTTCCATACGGGGAAGACCTGGCACTGTTGATGATTCGAAATATCAGCAGGCAGAGACAGGCGGAAAAACGGCTGAAAGCGTCCAGGGAACGTTATCAGACCGTTTTTGAAGCATCTCAGGACCCGATTTTTATCACCACTGTCAGAGGTCGATTCGTGGAGATGAACAAGGCGGGGCTGGATTTTTTCGGAGCAAAGACCTTGGGACAACTGAAATCGGTGTTGGCTGAAGAAGTGTATGCGGATAAGATTGAACGGGCAAAGCTGTTGAAAGACTTACGGGAAAATGGATTCGTGCGAAACCGTCATCTTGCGTTTTCGCAACTGGATGGAACAAAACGCGAAGCGTTAGTTTCTGTTCGATTGTTGGAATCCGAATCAGGAGATGACGGTATCCTCGTGGGAACACTCCATGACATCACGGAACTGAACGCGTTACAGGAACAGTTGCTCCAGGCACAGAAAATGGAGAGTATCGGCCGACTGGCAGGGGGAGTGGCCCACGATTTCAATAACATTTTAAGCGGCGTTATGGGCTATGCCTCTTTAATGAAAACCAAGATGTCCCCGACCCATCCCTTCTATGATTACGTGGAAACTATTGAACGGGGAGCGGTTCGCGCATCGGAATTGACTGCCCGGCTCCTGGGTTTTGCTAAGCAGGGCCAATTTACCAAGATACGCCTGGATGTGAATAAAATTGCCGCCGATACCGCGAAATTGCTGCAAAGCACCATTAAGAAAACCATTGAAGTTAATCTGAAACTTGAAGATAACGTGCCCCCAGTGGTCGGAGACCCGTCTCAGATCCATCAGGTGGTGATGAACTTATGTGTCAATGCAAGGGATGCCATGCCGGACGGCGGTAGGTTGACGCTGGCCAGTGGAAGCCGTTACGTCGGGAATCCGCCCGGCACGACAGACAAACCGCTTCAGGAAGGCACCTACACATTCATTCAGGTTCAAGACACAGGTATCGGGATGAGTCCGGAGACGAGGCAGAAAATCTTTGAGCCGTTTTTCACCACCAAGGCGGACAAGGGAACTGGGCTGGGCCTGGCCATGGTGTACGGGGTGGTGCAGAACCACGGGGGGTTCATTGACGCTCAAAGTGATCCCGGTGTTGGAAGCGTCTTTACCATCTATCTTCCGGTTGCGACAGAGGTGGATACAAAAAAAGAGGCGACGGTTGAAATAAATAATACATTCAAGGCGGAGACAGGATTAATCCTCTTTGTCGATGACGAGGCAGACAATCGATCACTTGCAAAAGAAATACTGGACATACATGGAATCGAGGTAATTGCGGCTGCAGATGGACTGGAAGCACTTGAACTCTATCGAAAGCACCGGGACAGAATTGACGGTGTTGTGCTGGACATGATTATGCCGAAAATGGATGGAAATGAGGTGTTTCTGGAATTGAAGGAAATGAATGATAAAGTCAATGTAATGCTGATCAGCGGGTATTCCAATGATGGGGAAATTAAGAAGCTGACAGAAGAAAACAACCTCCTTTTTCTAAGAAAGCCATTCAAAATTGATGAAATGGTTCAAAAAATTCAGGAACTTATCAGCAGGGGAAAGCGGTAACGTAAGGCGCTAATTGCCATGTTTTCAGCTAACAGGTTCTTTTCCGCTTTTTCTCTGCAAAATACGGATTGTGTGGCTGTCAAATTCAGATACTGCCGGATTGTACTGGAGCAGATTGTCCAGGGTTTCCCGGAAAGAACGCCCCAGAAAACCGTCACTGTCCTTCATCTGAAATCCTTTCACTGCAAACTGAACAGACTTCAATGCGTTTTGTACGGCGGAAGTTCCACGCATGGCGCAGCTCCCTTTGGCGCCGTCACAGAATGCACCTGCCACAGCTGAAATATAATTTC
>JAADJC010000061.1 GCA_013151025.1 Acidobacteriota bacterium | reverse complement strand
CGGGGCCTCATTACTATCAAATAGCAACCATGCAATTTTTCAAAATGAGAAAGGGGGGCATTTGCCCCCTTTTTCTATATTTCAAAGGCCGCGTAGATAGTGAATCGTGGATGGTGGATAGTTGAAAAAGACAGGGAATAACTCAATGGATTCTCATACTCGTACTTTCACCAGCACTCGCACTGCTCTTTCCGTGTTCACACAATGTGGATGGAAAAACGGCAGGTTTTGGCATACGGGCACCACAGGCAATTGTCGTGGTTTTCAGTGGGGGGCATGGGGGGTCCCGACTGGAGACGATCCAGAAGCAATTTTGTGATTTTATGAAAATTCGATTCTCCGAGATCTTTTCCTTTAAATCCCTCAGCTTTTCCCTTTCCCAGAAGGAATAGTTCGGCTGTTACGTTCTCAAAGGGAACGGTTTTGTTTTGAGAAACAAGGTAGGCGTATATCGGCAACTGGATGGAATGGAGTTTTGCAGACAGTTTATTCAACAGGTTTTCTCCCTGTTTTCCGGAAAGAAATTCGTCCCAGCCTTTTTTTCCCGGTACTTTTGCAAAGGATCCTGTTTTGTAGTCCACCACATGCCATTCCTCCTGTCCCGTTTTTATGTCCCGAACTTTGTCCAGCCGGTCGACAATCCCCCGCAGTTTTACATCATCCAGTTTTGCGACCAACTCATTCTCCAACCCGATAACGGTGATTTCCTTTTTACTGAGTTCTTTTTTCATCAGAGAGAAGTACGTCTGGAGGCGTTTTTCCGCAAGGAAAAGCAGAAGTTCCATGTGAGTGGGTGTCAGGTTGCTCAGTTTATCTGACAGCAAGCGGCGGGCCTCGGCCAGTGTGCCGATCTCGATGGTATTCAGCAGTCCATGGGACAGGGACTTACCCTCCGCAATTTTGAAACCGTTTTCCAGCGCTTCGTGAATATGCGTGCCCACGTCCCGGGGGTCCTGTCCCTCCCGGAGGGTGGTTTCTTCCGGTAGTTTCAACACGCGTCTCAGGTAGAATCGGTGGGGGCACTGGAGTAATTCATCGAGGAAGCTGGCGGAAATACCGTTGTTGAAGTAGAAATCAAGGATGGCAAGGTCCGCATCCGTCAGGACGTGGATGCCGGTTGGGGTGAAAGGCAGCAGATGAAGGGCGGCAGATTGGACTTTTTCCTTTTCAAAGGGTTGAATTTCGAGTTTTCCATTCTCTTCAAATGACTTTTTTTCTGCTTCGAAGAGCAGCTGCTCAATGTAACGGGAGCGGACGCTTTTGCGGTCGCTGGTTTCTCCTTTCCGGTAAAAGAGGGATACGTTTTTTGCGGAATCCACCAGCCGGAAGAAATGATAGTCGTGGACCATTTCCCGTTGTCTGGGTCCCGGTAATCCCAGTTCGGGGCGAAGCCCGGTGGGCAGGAGCGGGTCCGGTGGTGTTTCCGCCGGAAGGGTTCCCTCGTTGACGTCCAGTATGAAAACATGTTCAAAGGACAACATGCGGGATTCCAGAAATCCCATAATCTGCAGCCCTTCCAGTGGGTTTCCTTCAAACCGGACAGAGATTGCCGATGCCATGTGTCGAACCAGCATGCAGAGAATCCTGGAAGAGGGGAAGCAAGTGTCCCTGTAGCGGCTGTTATTGAATCTGGGAAGTACCTGTTCGATGAAATTACGTAGCATGCGCTTTTCCGGGCCTTCTTCTCCGGTTCCCGGCATGGCTTTAAGGATGTCCAATGCCAGCTTCTCCAGAATTGTGCCAATGGCGGAAAGTGACCGGGCTTTGATGAATGGGAAAACGATGTGATTGAAAAAAAATTCTGCGTTGCGATACCCTTTCTGCCGGAAAAGCCCGGAAAGTTCTTTTTCTTTCATCAGGTTTTTCCCATTTTGTATCAGAACATTTTCCAGTGATGGGGTTTTGTCCGGCAGTCCGGTTTCATGCAGGATGGGCCGAATCAACGGATTGCTCATTATTTTCAACACAATGGAGATGTATAAAAAATTATTTTCCCCGGTTTTAAGCGCCAGTTCCATCAAGGTGTTCATCAGGCGGAAGAACCCGGTTTTGTTGAACGGGTATCCTGCGGTGACATTAAGTTTTTTCTGGGGAATGATCTGAAGAGCCGGAATAAGGGATGCGGTACCTGGAAGTACCACTGCCGCGTCGGTGGGCGTGTTTTCAAACTGTTCCGGGTGGTTGGAAAGCGTGCCGTAGAGTTGTTCCGTTTGGGAGTGAATATCGAAGCTTTCAAAAAACCGGTAGTTCTTTTCTGTTTGAACCTGGGATTCACATTCAATTATTTCCGGTTTGATACGCCAGGTGTTTCCAGACATCCAGGGTTGGAAGATGCGATAGGGCTGAAAGGGGGCATGGCGGTCTTTCAGGTCAGTCTGGAATAACACTGCTGTGTTTCCCCTGTCGAATATTTTTAGGAAGAATCGGTGTTCACTGACGGTGAGTGCCCCGAATCCCGCAATGATAAAAGGTACGTGAAGCTTATCGGCAAGTGGGACAGCCCTGCGATAGATATCACCGTCGGCAGTGAGGCCTTTTGTGGTCAGTTCATTTCGATAGGCCTGGACAATTTTGTCAAGCCGGGAAAGAATTTCCACTGCCTCGGGGACGGTTTCGTCCACGTATTCGAAGTCTGAAATAGATTCCACCATGTTCATATCCAATTCGTCCAACAGTGCGGCAAGTCGGATGCACCAGGGAAATACCGGTTCCGGACCTCCTCCCAGTTTCCGATACAGGTCAGGTATCTGCTTTTTCAGAAGGTCAAGAAGGAGAAAATAACGATCAATATCCTGCAGCAGGGTTGGGGCCGGATTCTCATGGGTAAAGACGATGTTACGGAGTAAATCGGAACCGGATATTGCGTTTATCCGAAGGGAGAGGGGGATTCCAAGGGTATGATTGAAGAATCGTACAGCCCGGCGGTTGGGGAAAACAACCTGCACTTCCTGTTCTGTTTTCGCCGCCATTTCCCCGGCTGTTGAAACAACCTGGTCTATAAACCGGCAGTTCACATCCACTGCAATGAGGCGGGACGATTCCTGGTTCACATCCGGTTTACGGTTTGACATTTTCCACCTCCCCTGAGTCCAGGTAGGCCAATATGCCATCTACCGGTTTTCCAAGTGGCTGCAGGATGTTCATATATCGTTTTAGCTGACGATGATAGCGCTGATCCGGCCGGCCCGTTTTGTAGTCAATCACAAGGAAACGGGATTCTTGTTCCACCAGACGGTCCACCCGGATCATTTCTCCCCCGGATCCCACAAATTCTTTTTCATTCCACACCGGCAAATCCGGCGAAAACCATTCTTTCAGGGCAAGAAGCGTCTTGGAAATAGCGGCAATATCTTCTTCTTCAGTGTTATCAGGGGTTACACCCAGGGAAGCGGCAGCGTTTTTCAGTGCGATCCTCGCGATTGCTTCCAGATTATTCCACTTTTCGTTTCCAATGTGTGAGATGAAGCTCATTGCTTTGTGGAGAAGTGTACCCCGAAGCCTGGCCTCAAACTCAAACGGCTCATCCCGGGTGTCCGCATAGGAAAGAAGGCTGGATGCCGCGCGCAATTTCGGTTTAAGAATTTTGCCTGTTTCTCTGTCTTTCTTTTTCTCTCCACTCGCACTTTCATTCTCTGATTCAGGGCAGGCGATGGAAAAAGAGCCGGATTCATCAAATTTATGGTCGGCGCTTTCCATCATTTGCTGAAACAGCCCGGAAACAGTAGAATTCGGCCTTCCGGATGATGCCGGGGGTATTCCGATGTGCAGTTCCTGCCCGGCACGGGTCAGTGCGACGTACATCAGGTTGATATTTTCGATTGTTTCCCTGTTTCTGGCATTGTTGTAAATTTTTGCCAGCTTGGGATCCAAATCCGCTATGGATTTTGTTATCCGAAGGTATTTTCCGCTGTCCGGTTCAGCTTCACCGATGATGACGCTTTGGTTGCTGACCAGTTTCCAGTCCAGGAAGGGAATGATTACCACCGGGCTTTCCAATCCCTTCGCCTTGTGAATCGTCATAATCCGTACCACGTCTTTTGTTTCCGGCATGGAAAGAGAGGTTTTATCCATATTCTCATAGAGATGGTTCACAATGTCCACAGTGTCGGCGATTCCGTCTTCTTCAAGATTCAGGATTTCTTCGAGAAACCGGTCAATGAGGCTGCGATCCGGCCCCTGTTCCAGTTGCAGAAAAGAAACCAGACAGGTTGCCAGTTGATAGCCGGAATGGGCGGATCGAAGTCCCACAAGGGGTGCAAGCCAGTGTTTATAAAATTCAGGAGCATTATCCCGCAGAAAGTCTTTCGCCCGAATGCCTTTGTCTTTCCGTGACGCGGCCGCGTATTTCCGCAACAGGTTGATGCTTTCTGTTTCGTCTAATTTTCCGAAGAAACCGGTTTCCACAAGGCCGAGAAGATAGTTGTCCGGTGACGGAAGTACCATGGCGGAGAGCAGCGCCAGCAGGGATTTAACCGTGGGGTTGCCAAAGAGCTTCAGGGAGTCTTCGGTTACAAAGGGAATGTTCAGATCCACCAGCCAGCCGGCGATGGTCCTTACTTTTTCTTTGACCCTGGCCAGAATCAGAATGTTACCGGGGCCGAATCGGGAAACGGCATCATTGACAATGTCCCGTAGCCATTCCCGGATTTCTGCAGTCCGTGTTTCTTTGTCTGCGGATTGAAAGAGGTGGGCCCTGACCGCCCCCCCTTTCGCATTGTCTGCCACTTTCTGTTCTGCGTTCTTGTAAATGTGAGTCAAGTCAGGCAGGTTGAGGATATCGGCCAGAGACTTCATGCTGTCTTCAGAAAAAAGGGCGTTGTTGAATCCGACGACTTTTTTCGCCGACCGGTAGTTGGTTCCAAGGGTTTCGGTTTTGAAGTTATTTCCCACAGGAAGCCGGATTTCTTTCTGTTCCGGCACTTCATGAAAAAGCTTGTAATCGCCTCCCCGCCAGCCGTAAATCGCCTGTTTTGTGTCTCCCACAAAGAAGAGAGAGCCCCCTTTGGACAGGGAATTTTCCACCAGCGGCACCATGGCGTCCCACTGGTTTCTCGACGTGTCCTGAAATTCGTCAATGAGGTAATGGTCATACTGTTCCCCCAGTCGGCAGAATGCCACAGGTGCGCCTGCTTCTTCCAGAAGCTTACGGATGACAGGGGCCATTTTATTGATTTCAAACTGGTTGAGTTCTTTAAAAAACTGCTGCTCAAGTTCACGGTAAGCTTTGAACACCTGAACCGGTGCCCGGAATGCTTCCACAGCCTTTGAAATCACGTAATTTCGATAATCGAACCGGAAACCGTCCAGTTTCTCCTGGAGGTCTTCCAGAGTCGGGGCCTCCGCCTTTTTATTTTTCAAATCTTCAAGTGTTCGCCCGTCTATCATCCACTTGGGGAAATCACCGTACCGGTCAATCTTAGGAACCTGTTTGTCAGGCTTGAATCTGACACCGCTGAACACCTTTGGACCCTGCTTTTGCATCTCATTTATGAGGTTGACAGCCTGTTTTTTCAAAGTGTCCAGAGCTGGTTTGGCATCGTAGGGCTCTACATTGGACAGCAAGTTGCAGTCAATCTCATTTTCAAATTTCTTGAGTTTTAACAGGAGCTTTTCAGTGAGTCGCCGGGGGTCAAAGCCGGATTGGGTATCGTCCAGCGGCAGTACTGCTTCCAGCATTTTTTTCAAAATAGGAAGCAGGTCCGGCCTTGTGTCAAATATGGTTTCGATGGACAGGCTGAACACATCATCGGCATCGAATTCCAGTTTGAAATCGGGGAATAACCCGGCATCCACCGAAAATGCCTTGAGTACATTGTTCATAAAGGAGTCAATGGTCTTAACTTTGAAATCAGAGAAGTCCTGGAGAATGGATGTAAGAAGAGCGGCAGCGGTGTCCTTGTCCAGAAAGTCAAACTCCGGGAGCTTTTCCGGGTTATCCTGAAATGCGATTCGTTTCAGAAAATAGAGAATTCGTTCTTTCATCTCCGCCGCAGCCTTGTTGGTGAAGGTGATGGCCAGCACGCTTTCCGGCCCGTTTCCACCGGTGGCGTCAATATTACAGCCCCGGCTGTTTTCTTTCATTTGGCCACTTTTATCTCTGAAAAGTTTCGTCAGAATTTCGATGTAGCGCCGGGAAAGCTCATAGGTTTTTCCCGAACCGGCAGCGGCTTGTACCTGAACAATCTCAGCCTTCGTGTTCATTATTTCTCCAGAATGAAGGTTGCGGGTCCATCATTTACAAGAGATACTTCCATGTAGGCCTGAAATACTCCAATCTGCACCGGAATGCCGGTATCCCGAAGCATTGCCACAACTTTTTCAAAGAGTGAGCGGGCGGTTTCCGGTTCCATGGCGTTGTCAAAAGAAGGACGCCTTCCCTTCTCAATAGACCCGGCCACCGTGAACTGGGAAACCATCAGGATTTCTCCATCCACTTCTGCAACTGAGCGGTTCATTTTCCCGGCTTCATCTTCAAAGACGCGAAGCCCGGCAATTTTACGTGCGGCCCTTTTGCAGGACTCTTCCCCATCGGTCTTTTCTACGCCAAGGAAGACCAGCAGCCCGGTTTGAATGGCAGCAACCGGTTCCCCTTTTACAACCACTGTTGCTTCTTTTACCCGTTGAATTACGCCCTTCATGGTTTCCGCCTCCCACCGATAACTGCAGCAATTTCCTTCCATTCTCCCATCATCAGTACCGACAATGCAAGGGCATACAGGATGATTCCTGCTCCAATGAGCAAAAGAACACGGAATTTTCCGGTAACACGGTTTGCAAGAAGGAGAATTCCTCCCACCATTATCCCGGCAGCCACTGCCGAGCGCAAAAAAGTTGCGGCGAGATTCCCCCAGGGGAGCTTCAGATGCCGGCCGATTCCAGCCACAAGAACGCACATTCCAACCAATGCGCCAAGTGTGGCGGACAGGGCGATTCCTCTGTTTGCCATGGGCCCGGACAGGACGATGCAGAAAGCAAGATTGGCCGTGAAGGCAACCCCTGCGGCGCGAAAGGGCAGGGCGGTGTCATGGAAGGAAAAGGAAACCTGCGCCAATACCTTGAACACGCCCAGAAACAGCAGGCCCAGTGCGAAAAAGAACAGCGCGTCTGCTGTCAGGATAGTGCTTTGGATACCAAATTGTCCACGCTGGAAAAGCAGAGCGGCGATTGGGCGGGACAGCAAACAAAGCCCCACTGTTGCGGGAATCGTAATGATGGTAATCAGTTTCAGGGAGAACCAGGTGAGTGTTTCGGCGGTTCTGGTATCGCCGGAAACAGCCATTTGAGAGACGTGGGGGAGGAGGGTGGCGGCCAATGGAAGCACAGCGAGTCCCATGACAATTTCAATGATACGGGAAGCGTAATCCAGCGAGGAAACCTGTCCGGTGGAGAGAAAAGATGCCGCACCCCGGCCCACCAGCATGTTGAGTTGGAAGACTCCCATGGCAAGCATTATCGGAATGGCCCGGCGAAACAGGGGACGGACAGAAACTGCATCCTCCTTTTTCAATGTAAAGCGGAAGGAAATCCGTCGAAGAAAAAACAGGTGGGTGAAAAACTGGATCGCACCGCCCAATGCCACGCCCACCGCGAATGCCCTTGCAGGGTCGTCAAAATAGCCCCGAAAAAAAACAAGTAACGCAATAATTGTAAGGTTAAACAGGAGAAAAGTGGCTGCGGATACGGAGAATATCTTCGCGGACTCAAACATGCCTCTGCAGACCATTGCCAGCGACGCAAAAAACAGGTAGGCGGACATGAAACGAAGGAGAGTGACCACTTTTGCAAGAATTGCAGCTTCGTGAACTGTACCGGGGAAGAGCACGGTTACCAGCGGCCCGGAAAAGAGGACAATGAGAAAAGTAAGCACGGCCCCCACCGATCCCATGACGAGAAAAATCCGGGACAAGAAGGCATTTCTGTTATCTTCATCGGATATTAAAGAAAGTTCCGGAACCAGCACAGAACTGAACGCCCCGTCGCCGTAAAAGCGGCGGAAGAGATTGGGCAATTGAAACGCAAGATACAGGGCATCCGCTGCACCGGAAGTGCCGAGAAAAAACGCCACCAGCGCGTCCCGAATCAGTCCGGAAACCTTGCTCATGGCGGACCACATGGCCACAACCATAGATGAGCTGATTAAATCCTTTCGGATGCCCATGGTTTCTCAATCCCCTGTTTCATGTGCGTTTCGCCGCAATGTATTCAAGAAAACTGTCGAAGCAGGGCTCCGTTTCCCGGATGAGAAAATCCATGTTGTTCTCAGTGAGTATTTTAATCATTTCCCGATTGAAGCGGTTCCCTCTGTCTGTCTTTTCACCACACACGGAAACCTTTTTCCCGGAAACAATCTTCAAAATAGCTGTTGTTACTTTTCCGGGAACTGCCAGTGACTGGAATCCGCTGCGATAGAACGTCAATGCTCCTGTCAGATCCTCCACAATGAAGAGCTGTTCGTTGTTTTTCCCTTCGGGAGACAACCATGGCGGGCAATTTTTCCCCCGTGGAAACATCAGGGGATGACGGTTGGCTCCCATATCCCAGCCTGTTAGAAAATTAAGTCCGGTTTCCTTGCCAAAGGGAATCAGCAGATTGTGTTTCTGGAAAATAAATTCCCGGTTTTGATCCAGCAGACCGGCCTCACCCAGATCATCCTTGCTGTATTTTTCCATCAATTCAACCAGAAGAATTCTCGGTTTTTCCAAGAGACGGAAACCGATAGCCTTGATCTGTTCCGGTGAAAAGCCACGGTGTTCCAAGAACATGGTGGAAGTCTGGCCCGGCGCAGCGTGTTTGTAAATGACGTTGTAGAGCGCCACATCCTTTTCTGATACTTCCCGGTCCTGAGATTTACCCATCATCTGATCCAAGGTGGGTTTTGTGGCCTCATGGTCACTTTTCCATGAAGAAAGAAGATTCGCGTGGGCATCACTGTCTGCTTCAACATTGAATCGCTCCGCAATCCAGTTCACGGCGCTGTCTGTGTCCAGGGCTTTAACCTTCTTCACCACATCCACTGCTGTACCGCTTGTGCCGCAGGCGCTGCACCGGAAGCGATTTTCCGTTTCCTTCAGCAGGATTGTTCCGACAACGTCATCATGGAAAGGGCAGTGAAAGCCCAAGGCGCCTTCCGGGATTTCCAGCGCGTCAAAAAGTGCCCGGATGCTCACCTGATATCGGATTTTTTCGATCAATTTCATATTTTCCTCCCAAACCTGCTGTTTCCATCCATAATATGTGGTATAAAGCAGTTTATCAAGTGTGAGGAGAAATTCAGATGCCGCAACATTTCATGGAACCGGTAAAGCAGGGGAAAGTACGGGATATTTATGATCTTGGCCAACATTTTCTTTTTGTCGCTTCCGACAGAATATCAGCGTTTGATTCAGTGTTGGGAAGTGAAATTCCGGACAAGGGAAAGGTATTGAACAAAATTTCTGTTTTCTGGTTCGAAAAAACTGGAGAAATTGTCCCAAACCACGTAGTGGAAAGCAATTTTGACCGCTTTCCGGAGAAACTGAAGAAATTTGAATTCCTGAAAGACCGCTCCATGATTGTCAAAAAAGCCGAAATCTTTCCTGTGGAGTGCATTGTGCGGGGCTATCTGGTGGGTTCCGGTTACAAGGAATACTCAAAAAACGGCCAGGTGTGCGGTTATCCCCTTCCAAGAGGATTGAAAATTGCTTCCAGACTTGAAATGCCCATCTTTACCCCTTCCACAAAGGCGGAATCCGGCCACGATGAAAACATCAACTTCAATCGAATGGTGGAAATTGTGGGAGCAGATACGGCTGCGAAACTTCGGGATGCTTCATTGAACCTGTATCGCTACGCGGCGGATTACGCACTGGAACGGGGCATTATCATTGCCGATACAAAATTCGAGTTCGGCATCATAGACGGGGAAATCTGCGTGGTGGATGAAATACTCACCCCGGATTCCTCGCGGTTCTGGCCCGCAGACCGGTATCGGGAGGGAGAAAATCCCCCCAGCTTCGACAAACAGTACGTCCGGGACTGGCTGGAAGAATCCGGCTGGGACAAACAACCCCCGGCACCCTCGCTGCCCTCTGAAATTGTCGCCCGCACACGTGAAAAATACATAGAAGCATATGAGTTGTTGACCGGAAAACGAATGTGAGTTGTACCTGCGGTGCTGTAGGATTCCATGTCATTGTCTTGACAAGTCCTTCTGTTTTGGATAGAGTATTCATATAATACGAGTAGCAATATTGAAAGTGGGATCGTTGAGTTAAAGACTTGGTCTCAAGCGTCATTTTTTGGCGAAATATCATAGGGAGGGGAATTTTATGAAACGTGTTGCAGGAGCGATTGTTGCTGTTTACGTGGTTCTCGAGGCGCTGGATTTTCTGATTCACGGTGTTTTACTGAGCAAGGCCTATGCGGCTTCCGCGCAGCTATGGCGGCCGGAAGCGGAGATGAAGATGGGTTTGATGTTCATTGTGGCCTTTATCTTTGTGGTGTGTTTCGTCATGATATTCACCCGGTTCTTCAAGGAGAAGAATGTCAAGACTGGTGCCCTCTACGGTTTAATCCTTGGAATCGGGATCGGGGTGTCCATGGGATATGGCACATATGCCGCTATGCCGATTCCTTACTACATTGCGCTGAGTTGGTTTCTGGGCTCCGTTGTAGAGATGACAGTTTCGGGCGCCATTCTGGGCCTGATTGTAAAAGATTGACAAAAGAGAAGAAGCAAGTCTGAGTTTGAGTGAGGGATGGGGCTGGGTGCATTACCCGACCGCATCCCTTTTTATGTCAATCGCCCGGCTCGTCGCCGGGGGAAGTAATGTATCACTGCTTGAAAGGCAACACTCAGACTTAAACTGGACCAGAATTAGTTCATGTCTCCGGCATTCATTCTATTTCAAGTGGGTTCCAAAGGCTTTGGCAGGCGTTTCATGGGAGGCGTAAACTGATTCCGGGATTTAACAAATTTATGAATAGATGATGGGGGGAGAATGCCATGAGTCGAAAGGGTGAAAAAGTTGGATGGATCGGAGGGTGGTCCGGGGGATTCATCTGGCTGGGGTTACTTTCCGGGATCTGGGCGGTTCAAGGTAAAACAGTAATAGCAATGTTTGGCACCGGTATATTTATTGTTGCAATCGCAACGGTACTGTGGATAACTCCCTGGAAATTCCCGGATACAAAGTACTGGAAATTAATGCTCCCAATTTATTTTCTGTTTTTTGCTTCAATTCTGTTTGGTCTGTCTTTTATGGAAAGTCTGGAGAAGAGCGGATTGTCCTGGTACTCTTTTTTCTGGGTATTACCTTGTCTGATTCCCTTCGCAACCATAGGAAACCGCACTTGGAACGGCAGCACCTGATTGCAGGGCAGAAAAGTTTGAGTCTGGAAAAGAAGTGATGAATGTGGCGGCAAAGCCTTCGTGGATGGTTGTCAATGTCTTGTCCTGATATAGGTTGACACCTATAGAGCCGCTAAAAGCGGCAAAGGAGGACAAGACATGCAGGAAACCATAATAAGGTACAGTGAAGCCTTCAAGGACCGTCCATTGCCAATTCCCTGATTTTACAAGTTACGAATTATAAGTCATGGTGCATGAAAAGCAGGCAACCTGATTTTTCCGTCATCTAACATCCACCATTCACCCGGCGCAGAGCGCCGAAGAGGTCGTCAGAAAAACGTGAGGATTCCCCGGATCAGGGCGTAAACACCGAATGCGGCGAGGCCGAGGGTAGCAATGAACAGCAGAATCCGGTTGATTCGGGGCCCTATTCGGCCAGCACCGGCAAAGGCGACAATGAGAATTGCCGTTGTGATGACCATGGTCAGATAAAAAGCAGCTAAAAGAACGATTCCGTTAAACGGAGATTCTCGCCATCCGGAAACAAGGAGTGGCCCCATTACCAGAGTCCAGCCCAACCACGGGTTTGGATTCAGCAGATTTACCATAGCCGCCTTTGTGAGAGTATCGGCATGAGGCGGTTCGGTCACTTTTTCGGATGATGGAGAACTTTGCCAGTTGCGATAGGAGAGAAAGGCGAGATAGATCAAAAAAAGACCGCCGGTGAAGAAGAGTAACGGTTCGAGCCAGGGCGGCATACTTCGAAGTAACACCACGGCAATCAGAATGATGGGTCCGTCACTGAGGAGTGGGGCAAGGGCAGCAGGGAGGGTGCGTTTCCAGCCCCTTTCTAACGCCTGGGCCATTAGAAAGGTTTGAAAGGGTCCGGGCTGAACAGCGCATGCGAATGCGTAGGTAATACCAAATATAAGATATTTGAACATATTGCTCCCCGTTTTGCGGTATTGCCATGAATGTGTCCATGCTATCAAATTGAGAAATGGTTCTGCAAGTATTTGGATCGGATGGCTTTTCTTTCTTTATTGGGGGCAGAGTTTAGAAGCAGATTTGAATGGGAAATATATGTTCTGAGAGCGGAAAAATAAATAATTTTAGCAAGGTGAATTAAAGTTTGGTCCATTTTAGTCCAAAACAGTAAATAACAGAAATTACGGTATAAAAGGTCATCAAGAATGCAGTTTATTGGTACAATTTAGAAAAAAATAGGTAAAAATGCTTGCGGATGGACTAAAATGGACTATAATGAATAGCATAGATTGCTCATCAAGAGTACCGGGGATAAGGATGGTGACGGATGTCCGTTGAGTTTTATGGAACCAGGGAAATCACAGTAGATGGTGCCGGCCGGGTCAAGCTTTCTTCTGCTTTTCGCAGGGAGTTTGAGACCAATGGTTTTGGACCGGATGTTGTGGTGGCATATCGTGAGCTGAACGGTCATGGATTCATGATGTTATATCCCCGTGGCGTATGGAAACGTGTACTGGAGCATGTTTCGGAGGTCCCGGATCTGACAGCGCTGGATGTAGAAGCTATGCGTCGCCGGTTGAATCGCTGGTCGGAGATGACATCCATGGACAAGCAGGGGCGCATTATGCTTCCGAAGCGATTCACCGAGAAAGCGGGCCTGGCTGCAGGCAGTGAGGCGGCACTTGTGGGTTCAGGTAATCGGATAGAAGTGTGGCAGCTGGCTCTTTGCGACAAGACGGTGGATGAAACAGCGCTGGATGACGAAAAAATCGCAGCGGTTTTGAATTATAAGTAATATGCATATACCGGTTTTGCTTGAAGAGTCAATATCGTTTCTGAATGCGATCCACGGAGGGGTTTTGATGGATTGTACATTCGGCGGTGGCGGTCATGCAATAGAGATACTTAAGAAAATGGAGGCGCCCGGCAGTCTGATTGCGCTGGATAGGGACGTGGAGGCGGTGGACCGAGGTCTTTCGCTTGAAGCGGAACATCCCAATCTGAAGGTGTTGCATCGCAATTTTACTGAAGTGAAGGATGTGGCAATTGAAGAAGGTGTCGTCGGCAAGGTGAATGGAATTCTGGCTGATCTGGGTACGTCGATGTTTCAGTTAAAAGATCCCGGGCGTGGATTCAGCTTTTCCACAGATGGCCCCCTTGATATGCGAATGGACACAAGTACCGGGCTGACCGCTGCTGATATCCTTAATAGTTACGAAGAAGAAGAGCTTATCCGGATTTTTCGGGATTACGGAGAGGAACGCTATGCAAGGCGAATTGCCCGGGAAGTGTTGGCGCGTCGAAAAAGAAGTCCATATGAGAATACGCTGGCGTTTGCCCGTCAGATAGAAGATGTTTACGGCGGCCGCAGGGGTCGAATTCACCCGGCGACACGGTGTTTTCAGGCACTTCGGATAGCCGTGAATGAAGAATTGGAATCACTCCCCCATTTTCTGGACAGTGCCTTGGAAGTTCTGGCCCAAGGCGGAAGGATGGTGGTAATTTCTTTCCATTCCCTTGAGGATCGCATCGTGAAGAATTTTTTTCGGGATAAGTCCCGGAATTGCATCTGCCCCCCATCCCAGGCCAGATGTACCTGCGGGGGAAACAATGCACAAGTTCAGTTGTTGACGAGAAAAGTGGTTCGTCCCTCCCAGTGGGAAGTGGATCGTAATCCGGCGTCACGAAGTTCGAGACTGAGGGCGGCTGAAAAACTGGGGGTACCGTCATGAAGTACGCAGTTTTTTTTATGCGGTTTTTTTTCCTGTTTCTCTTGTTGGTTGTACCAATTGCTGCTTACATTCAGGTACGAAACGCAACGATGGGACAAGCCCGAATGGTGAAAAATCTGGAAGGCAATATCTTGATAATGAAAAAAAATATCAATAATCTGGAGCAAGAATTATCGGAGCAGATTAATTACAGGCAGATTGAGAGATTGGCCAGAGCTCGCCACGGTCTGGCCTTTATTTATGAGAATCAAAACCCGGTTGTGGTGGTACGGGAGCAGTCAAAATGAGACGAAATCGCTCATCCATGTTTCTCCATGCGGATCGTCTGGATGTGATAATGGTGGCATTGCTTTTTTTCATGCTGATGATGCTGGTCTGTTTCAGCATTTTGAAGTTACAGAGCTTTCACCATGCATATGCGGGTGTGGGAACAGTTTATGGTAACCGCACGGAGAACCTGTCCCGGATCTGGGGCTGTATCTATGACCGTGACGGGGAGCTTATCGGAGGAAACTATTTTGAGATGCAGGTGGGGGCATCCCGGGTTGCCGTGGAAAAGATGGGGTATGAGAAGTTCAGGAAGGTGGCGGTCTTACTCGAAATTGATGACTCGAAGACTGCATATCAGAAATTGGTTAAAAGTGACAGGAAAAATGTTCAGTTGAAAACTTATCCATACCAGGATTTCAATTACAGGCACATCAGCCGGGAGTTGCGGAAGATGAGAATGTCCTCTCTGCTGGTTTTTTATCCAAGGAATCGTCGGTACTATCCGAAAAAGCGTTTTTATTCGTCTTTTTTAAGCTATGCGTCTCCGAACAGGGACAGAACCTGCGGTATCGAAAGTTCCATGAATAATTTTCTCCGTGGCGAGCCTGGACGACGGGAGTATGCCCACAGCCGGATTATCCCTTCATTTACTGAGCAAAGTCCGGTGGATGGCGATGACGTTGTGCTGACGATTGATTCCGCAGTTCAGTTCATTGTGGAAACAGAGTTGAAAAAGCAGGTAAGAAAGACTCGTGCCAGAGGCGGTTATGTGCTGGTTACCCGGCCGGATACCGGAGAGATTCTATCCTTTGCGGGTTATTATCCCGGAAAAATTGGGCAAAATGTCCTTGGCGTAGCGGCACAATTTGAGCCGGGTTCCACCATTAAGCCATTGCTGGCGTCCGCTCTCCTTGACCGTGGAATTGTGTCCACCCGCTTTCACACCTTTTGTGAGAATGGCCGTTACAAATTGGGGAAACGGATGATCCGGGATCATGCCCGTTACGGAGACCTGTCTTTACCGGAAATTATCTGGCATTCCAGCAACATCGGTGCGGTGAAGCTGGGACGCCTGATGTCGAACCGGGATTTCTATGAAGCGCTCCACGCCTTCGGCCTGGGCGACAGAACCGGAATTAGACTGCCGGGTGAAACGGCTGGCAGGTTCCCCAAAGCTGAGAATTGGGGAGAAGGCACAAAGACATCCATGTCTTTCGGATACGGATTATCGGTGAACCTTGTTCAGATGACGGCAGCACTGAACACAGTGGTAAATGGCGGGTTATGGAAGCCGCCATATATTGTAAAGAAGGTGACAGGGCCGGACGGAGAAGCTGTCAAGCTGGTCAGGAAAGAGGAGTCAAAGCGCGTAATCAGTGAATTGACTTCGGCGACGATGCGCGACATTCTCCGGGGCGTGATAATGTTTGGGACAGGGAAAGAAGCGGCCATAAGGGGTGTGGACGCAGGTGGCAAAACCGGGACTGCTCGTAAGGTGGTTCGCGGTAGATATACAAGGAGATATCTTGCTTCTTTTTATGGTTTTTTTCCGGTTTCCCATCCTGAAGTTTCTGTTTTTATTTTAATTGATGAACCAAAGACGGAGCATTATGGCGGAAAAGTCGCGGCTCCGTTGTTTCATAAAATTGCCCAGAAAATCCTCCCTTTGTTGATTGATGAGATCGGAGGGATTGATATGGATATGCGTCTTGCCGTGAAAGTGCCGGCCCGGATGCAGACAACCAGGCCGGTGAAAAAAGGCAGAATTCCGGATCTCAAAGGCCTTGCATTTCGGGACGCGCTGATTCTGGCACACCAGGCCGGTTATCGTGTCCGGTGCACGGGTCACGGTTTTATAAAGTCTCAATCGCTTCCGGCGGGACTTGTCAGACCGGATGGGACACTGATTCGTCTGGCTGGGAGTTTCAGATGAAAGCCGGTGCGGTACTGACTGGTTTTCCATTCCGATCTTCCACGATTGATCCCGATGTGGAGATAACCGGTCTGTCCATTGATTCCAGAAAATGTGGAAAGGGAGAACTGTTTTTTGCCCGTAAGGGATACAAAGTGGACGGCGAACAGTTTGTATCGGACGCAATTGAAGCTGGTTCTGCAGGAATAGTGGCAGAGAGAGACTTTCCCGGAATTCCCACCGCTTTGGCTGATGATGTACGGGAAGCGCTTGCCTATTGTGCCTTGAATTTTTACAAACATCCGGACCGGGCGCTGGACCTTATCGGCGTAACGGGTACCAATGGAAAAACGACTACCGCATGGTTTATCCAGCACGTTCTCCAGTCCACAAAATGTTGCGGTCTCCTGTCCACAGTGGAGAATTTCGACGGAAAAAATCGCACACATGCTGTTCTGACCACGCCGGAAGCTCATGATATTGGTGACAACCTTGCAAGAATGCGGGGCAATGGTTGTGACCGTTGTGTGATGGAAGTTTCTGCGCATTCCGTCACCTTAAAACGGATATTCGGCCTGAATTTTAAAGTAGGTGTATTTACCAACCTGTCCCAGGATCACCTTGATTTCTATGGGGACATGGAAACATATTTCAAGGCGAAGAAAAAATTTTTCGACAATCTGGGTCCGGATGCGTGTGCAGTGATAAATATAGATGATCCGGCCGGAGAACGGTTACTGGATAATATCCGGTGCCGTATTATTTCAGTCAGCCCCGCCGGCAGAAGCGCGGACGTTCGGGTAATGGGAACCCGGTCCGGTGATGCCGGAGTCATTGTCCTCCTTAATGCGGAAGGAAAAGGAAGGGAGGTGGATCTTCCACTTCCGGGCCTCCATAACGCCGCAAATCTGGCATCCTGTGTCGGCGTTCTATTGGCTTTGCGAATGGACCCATTCAGTTCGCTTTCTTTACTGGCTTCCATGCCCCCGATCCCCGGTCGCATGGAAGCCATTCCTTCCCGCGACGGAGTGCGTTATTTTGTGGACTTTGCCCATACCCCAGATGGGTTGGAAAAAGTTCTGGGTTCCCCGGACATTCATGAAGGCGGCAGCGTTTTCTGCGTTTTCGGGTGCGGTGGAGACCGGGACAGGGGCAAACGTCCGTTGATGATGCGGGCGGTTTGCGACAATGCGGACGTAGTCATTGCAACATCAGACAATCCCCGCACAGAGGATCAGAAACAGATTTTCCGGGATATGGAAGCAGGAGAGGCCGGCAACAGGAAGGTTTTATATATTGAGGACAGGCGGGAAGCAATTCGTGCCGCTGTAGACGAAGCAAAAGCGGGGGATGTGGTCATTGTCGCAGGAAAGGGCCATGAGACTTACCAACTTATAGGAAAAGAAAGGTTTCCGTTCAGTGATGCGGATGAAATCAATCAGGCGCTAAAGGAGGCGGGTCGTGTTGGTCAGTGAACTGGCAAGATACGCCGGGAAAGCTCCTGAAAACCTGAAGGATTGCGAAATTACGGGTTTCTGCAATGATAGTCGAATTCTGAAAGAAGGGCAGGCCTTTGTCGCGATTCGAACCGATCAGGCAGATGGCAATGATTATTTATCCATGGCGAAAGAAAAGGGAGCTTCGGCTTTCATTGCTTCTTCCTGTCCCAACGGAAGTAGTAATGACTATGCTAATCTTTTTCTGATAAAGAATCCGATCCGGTTTCTTGGGGATGCCGCCGGTGCGCTGCTCAGTGAAAGGGTGGAAACCAGAGTGGCTGTAACAGGTAGTGCGGGGAAAACGACTACAAAAGAACTGATTGCACTTTTGCTGGGACTGTCTGGAGAGACTCTGGCGAGCAAGGGGAATTATAACAATACAATTGGGTTACCAATGACGGTTCTGGAACAACTTGATCATCCGGTCATGTTTTTTGTGACCGAGATGGGAATGAGTTACCCGGGAGAAATCCAACGGCTGGTGGAAATTGTTCGGCCCGATATGCGGGTCTGGCTGAACGTATTGACGGCTCATATCGGGAATTTCAGTGGAATTGAGGGATTGAGGGACGCAAAGGCGGAAATTCTTGGGAATCGAGAGGCAGACGACATTGTGATTTACAATCACGATGATTTACTGGTGAAATCCCGGGTTGAGGCGGAAGTGGGCCTGAAGTACAGCTTTGGCGTTACCATGGGGGCTGATTTTAGAATTGTCTCAGCAAAAATGATGAATCTGGAATCATCATTACTGGACGTGGAATATGAAGGGCGGATGTATCGGTTGCACCATCACCTGGCCGGGCTTCATCATAGCTACAATGTCGCGGCGGCTGTGTTGACTGCACTGGTGGCCGGCGTAAAAATGGATGAGGCTCAGCGGGTTCTCCTTGATTTTCGTCCGGTTCATCATCGGGGCCGACTTATTCAGGCAGGATCGGTAAGCATTTACGATGATTGCTATAATTCCAATCCGGACGCAGTGAAGCAGGTGCTCTCCATGTTCCATGAAGTGAATCTTCCAGGCAGAAAAGTAGTTGTATTGGGAGATATGTTGGAATTGGGTCAGGTTTCCGCCGCCCGGCACCGGGAGATCGGGGTCTTTATTACGGGTCTTCGTTTTGACGAGACGGTATTTTACGGCGACCAGATGAAATCCGCCTTTGAGAATTGTATGGCAAAATGCAGCTGGTTTGAAGATACGAAATCCGCTGCAAACCACGTGGCCGAAACGGCAACGGCTGGAGATACCATACTTGTAAAAGCGTCACGAGGGATGCATGGCGAAGATGTGATTGATAAATTGAGAGAGAAATTTAAATAGGATGAGCAAAATATTAGTGGCCGGAATAGGGAAAAGCGGTGAATGGGCAGCACGATTAGTGTTGAAGAACGGTGATTCCTGTTTCCTTTACGATGACCGGGACTTGATGGAATCGGGAGCGTTACCGGAAGACCTTGCGGGTCATAGCAGGGTGAAAATCATAAAAAATGTGGATGCCTCACTGTTTCGAAATGTGAAGGAAGTAGTGATCAGTCCAGGATTTCCTCCGTCCCACCCGGTACGGATAACAGCAGAGGAAACCGGATGCCGATTGATTTCTGAAATCGAATACGCCGCAATCTGGTGCAGGGGAAAGATATTTGCCATTACAGGGTCAAATGGAAAAACCACTGTGACAGGATTGACTGCCCACATACTGAAATCATCCGGATTGAATGCGGTCCCCTGTGGAAACTTTGGCACTGCTTTTTCAAAGGCTGTTCTGGAAACCGGCGGAAAGGGTAATTTTGTTGTGGAATTGTCCTCCTTTCAACTTGAACATGTGCAGAATTTCCGACCTGATTTCGCAGCTCTTTTGAACCTTACCCCGGATCATCTGGATCGTTACCACAAAGTAGATGATTACTATCGTGCCAAGATGGCTATGTTCCGGAATATGAATGAGGGAACCCCCGCACTGCTTAACGGTGATGACCCGGTGAGCGCCTCATACAGCGAATTTTATCCGTCGAATGTAAAATGGATCGGGCGAAATTCAAACTCACTGGTACAGATAGTGGAAGATGCACTGGTTTATCAGGGTGAAAAGCTGGTTTCACTGGAAGAAACACGGCTTCGGGGGCTTCATAACCTTTACAATGCCGCTTTCAGCGCGGGAATGTGCATTCTCGCCGATGTGTCTGTTGAAAAGGTACGTGCCGGAATCATTTCCTTCCACCCCATCCCTCATCGGCTGGAGCTGGTTGGAGAGAAAGAGGGAGTTGAATTCTATAATGATTCAAAGGCAACCAACTTTGATTCTGTTGTAAAAGCACTCGCCAGTTTCCCTTCCATTCACTGGATAGCGGGTGGACGATTCAAGGGGGGTGATTTTAATGAGCTGGCGAAAGCGGGAAAGGGCCGTGTTAAAGGGGCCTATTTCATTGGGGAAAGTGCATCGCTTTTCCTGGAGAACCTTGAAGCGCGTTTTTCCTGTCGGATTTCCAGAACATTGGAGCAGGCAGTGACAGATGCGTGGCGGGAAGCGAAACCCGGAGATGTGATTCTGCTGGCGCCGGGATGCTCAAGTTATGACCAGTTCAAAAACTATGAGGTCCGAGGGGATCGTTTTCGGGAGATTGTAAATGGGGTCAGGAATGAAGGGAATCGCGGCTGAAAAAAAAGGCTTCATAATTACGGTTGTGATGCTGGTTGTATTTGGAATTGTCATTACCATGTCTGCGTCTATCTCGGTTAAAATTCATAATGGCGTGGATATCACCACAAAGATTCTGGTCAATGTGCTGGTTTCCATCGTATTGATGGCATTTGTCATGTGGAAAGCGCCAATTCAGCGGTGGAAAAAACAGGGATTTATCTATCCGGCTGTTGGTGTTATGCTGGTGTTGCTTTTGTTACCGATATTGCTGAATATTCGAATCAACGGCGCCTATCGTTGGATTTCATTTGGATTTTTCAGCCTTCAACCCGCCGAACTGGCCAAAATATTGGTTGTGGCCTTTCTGGCATATGTATTTTCTACTATGCGTCATCCCCGGCCCACAATAGACGAATTGCTGCCGATTGGAGCGGTGATGGGAATGATAGTACTGTTCATTTTCATGGAACGGGATCTCGGACTTCCGTTGGTAATTGCGGTGACGGTACTGATCATGCTTTTTGTTACCCGGACGAACCGGCTTGTGGTAGTGGCGCTGATGGTTTTTGGATTGATGCTGTTTGCGGTTGCGGTGATGACGGCACAACACCGCCGAGCACGGGTAATCCAGTTCTGGGACAGGAAAACAGGCGTAAATGCCCTCTCATTTGATAAAATACCGGATGATCAGGTGGGTGCCGCTTTACTGGCAGTCAGCTCTGCCGGTCTGAAAGGGAAAGGGCTGGGTAACAGTGAGACGAAGTTCAGTTCTCTCACTGAGGCGCACAACGATTTTGTTTTTTCTCTCATTGTGGAGGAGCTTGGACTTGCGGGATTTATCATTGTGGTAATCCTTTTTACCCTGTTCATGATTTTTGGGTTGAGAATGGCATATACGGCTCAGGGAAGATTTGAACATTTTTTTCTCATCGGCATGGTTTTTTTGACAATAAGCCAGGCGGTATTGCATATGATGGTAAATGTAGATATGTTACCGGCAAAAGGTTTCGGGCTGCCGTTTATAAGTTATGGCGGTTCTTCAATGGTTTCTCATATGATGATGGTGGGTCTGGCGTTGACTGTGAAGCTGAAGGGAGAAGAATGAAGCGGCCTGAGGCCGCGTGATGGGTGATGAGTGATGAGTGAAGAGGAGGCGCGTTTGAGTTTAAGTAAAGAGAGAGAGCAGGCAGTCCGGTTTTTTTCTGACTCGCACTCGCACTTGCACAACTCTGCCCGCCGGGCAGAGCCAGGAGAAGAAAATGTTCGGACGGTTTAAGACAATTCATTTTGTCGGCATTGGCGGTACGGGAATGAGTGGAATTGCCGAAGTGTTGCACAACCTTGGTTTTCACGTGACCGGATCCGACCTGGCCCACAGTGATTATACGAAACGGCTGGAATCTCTCGGAATATCTGTGGCCTACGGTCATGATGCTGCCAATGTGGCGGACGCAGATGCCGTGGTGGTGTCCACAGCTATTCATAAAGAGAATCCGGAATGGCAGGAAGCGGAGAATCGGAATATCCCCGTGATACCCAGAGGGGAAATGCTGGCGGAGCTGATGCGCATGAAGGCGGGAATCGCCATTTCCGGTACACATGGAAAAACGACTACGACTTCCATTGCAGCTTCTGTGTTGTCACGGGGAGGTCTGGATCCCACTGTCATTATCGGGGGCATTTTTTCTGCGTACGGTTCCAACGCACGGCTGGGAAGTTCCAAATATCTTGTAGCTGAAGCGGATGAATCCGATGGTTCTTTCCTGAGACTGAGTCCGATCTATGCCGTCATTACCAATATTGACGAAGACCACATGAACTATTATGGGACTATGGATAACCTGAAGCGGAGTTTTACTGAGTTTGCCAATAAAGTACCTTTTTTCGGTGCCGCTATTGTCTGCCTCGAAGATAGCAGAATCAAATCCATTATTCCTGACATTCGCCGCCGGGTAATCACCTACGGTCTTTCAGCCCATTGTGATTACCAGGCCGAAAATATCCAGATAAGCGATAATGGGTACGGATTTATTGTGCGGGAGAATGGTCAATTTCTGGGTCGTTTTGTCCTGAGGGCGCCGGGACGGCACAATATTCTCAATGCCCTTTCCGTCATTGCGCTGGCACGGGAAATGGAACTGAATGCAGATACAATACAAGAGGGACTTGCGGCTTACTCCGGTACCAGACGCCGCTCGGAAACAGTTGGAGAGTACAGGGGATGCCGGGTGATTTCAGACTATGCACACCACCCGGTGGAGATTGAAAAAACCCTTGGTGCTTTGCGTGAATATTATCGGCCGAAACGGATAGTATGTGCTTTTCAGCCCCATCGCTACACAAGAACCCGGAACCAGTTTGAGAATTTTCGTTTTTCCTTTCATCAGTCGGATATTCTCCGGTTGTTGCCGATTTATTCCGCAGGAGAAGAACCCATTGACGGCATTTCCAGTGATGCTCTGGTGGAGGGGATTCGCAAATCCGGTCACCGTGACGTTACCCTTGCTGAAAGTGCTGAAGCACTTGTTAAGTCTCTGAAAGCCAATGTAAGGGAAGGAGACCTGATGGTCTTTCTCGGTGCCGGTACAATTGATGCCATCGCGAGGGAATTTGGAAGAGAGGCAGGAACAAAATGACAAGGAAGAGCCCCGCCACTGTCCGGTTCAAAATGCGGTCTCATCGTATGTTGAAGAAATACGGTGGCCGTATCACCCTGTATCTTGTGGGTGTGGTTGTGCTGGGTATACTTGCAGCGTGGATTTTCCCGCCTTTGAAATACTACTTTACCGATATTTTCCGGGTGCGTGAATTTCAGATTCGGAACGTGTACTACAATAACTCTGCAGAATTGCAGCAGGCACTGGCACCTTATCTGGGCAAGTCATACTGGGATATGGACAGAAAAACAATTAAAAGAACTGCCGAGGCCATCCCCTGGATAGACAGTGTTACCGTTCAGGCTCTGCCCGGGAGCCGGGTAACCATTGTGGTACGGGAGAAGCAGCCTGTTGCACTATATCGTACTCAAAAGGGAGATGTCTGGATTGTGGACGGGACAGGCAGTCGCATTGCTCCCTTTACCCCGGATTTTTCGTATAGAAATTTCCCCATCATAGACTGTGATGAAAAAGAATTGCCATTTATTGTGCATAAACTTGAAAAAATCCGCACGCTTGATAACGGAACATTTTATACCCGATTGTCTGAACTTGTGGTTCATAAGGGCAACGAGAAGTGGGTTTGTTACCTTCGGGATACTCCGTGGAAAATCTATGTGGACCCATTCGGTTCGTTTAAAAATGTGAGACAATTTTTAAGGGTAGAGAATTTTATTAAATCACGGTATGATAATGTAGATTATATTGATTTATCATTTCGTCGGGAAATTGTGGTAAAACCAAAGTAAGGAGTGGTGAATGGCAGACCGTAACACCATTGTGGCAGTGGATTTGGGTTCCAGTGAAATCAAAGCATTGGTATGCGGATTTGACGATGATACAGGGAAGCCCACTGTCCGGGGCTATCACAAGGGAGAGTCACTTTACATAGACAAAAATGGCCGTATTACCGACGTTAATTCCCTTGCCTTGAGCCTTACTACCGTAATCCAGGAGGCCTGCAATATCGCCGGTGTTTCCAGTTCCTGCGTAGTATGTGGGTTGCCGGTAACGGACATCAATCAGTACCACTCCACCGGTCCTATTTCCATTCCCCATGAGAGAGGTGCCCCTGGACAGGTGACCCGGGAACATATTCATCAGGCAATTGAAACCGCCCAGAACATCCGTTATCCCGGTGACCATGAAATTATCGACATTCTCGTTGAAGATTACATCATAGACAACGCGAAACGAGTGCAGAACCCATTGGACATGCCGGCCAATCGTCTGGACGTGAACCTGCTCATCTGTTCGGCACCGTCCTCATCCGTTATGGTGACACGGAAATGTATTGAGAAAGCCGGTTTCTTCTGTGAAGACATTTTCCTCAATCCCATTGCAGCCGGGACAGTGGCCGTATCCAGATATGCCAGGGAAAAGGGTTGTGTCCATATTGACATGGGCGCTTCCCTGACCACATTTTCTGTTTACCAGAATGGTTCTGTCATATATATGGGCAGTATCCCCGCCGGTGGCAAGTTTGTGACATCGGATCTGCTGGTGGCCTACATGGTTCCAAGCAGCTACAACACATTAAATGCGGTGGATATGCTGAAAAAGCGTTATAACAAATTGAAAATTGACAGAGCCGACGAAGAGATCGTACTGCAGGGCGCATCCGGCCGGGCTGAAGCCGCATTGACCCGGGAACAGTTTGTTACCGTAATGGTTGACCGACTTTATGAAATCTTCGACGAAGTTGCCTGTGACATTGAAAAGAACTCGCTTCTCGACGAAGTGGATGAAGTGGTTTTATCCGGTGGAACCGCAAGATTTGCGGGAATCACAGAGCTTTGCCGCAGGCGTTTCGGAAAGCCCGTCAGCGTCGCGACTCCCTGGATTTCAGGGGACGACATGATGGCGGAAATAAACGTACCGGAATTTGTGACAGCCTATGGGCTGGCCAATTATTATTATCTGGGAGATGAACGGTCCAAGGTTTTTCGTTCCTATGAGAATGGGGGCGGAAGGATCCGGGGCATGATCCGGGAAATTTTCGGAAAATTTAAAAGGGGTTAAGAATGCCAATTAGAGACAGCGCCATTCTGATTGAAGAAAACAGGATGGCACGGCCCATTATCAAGGTATTTGGTGTGGGCGGTGCCGGGTGCAATGCCGTGAACCGTATGATTGAATCCAACTTGAAACATGTGGAATTCATTGCGGTGAATACCGATTTGCAGTCCCTTATCAGTTCCCATGCCCCGATTAAGATTCAGATTGGGGAGAGACTGACCGAGGGCCTCGGTGCCGGTTCGGACCCCAAAATGGGGGAACGATCTGCCATCGAAGACATGGACAAGCTCAGATCTGCAATTGAAGGGGCACATATGGTATTCATCACTGCAGGCCTCGGTGGCGGAACAGGAACTGGCGCGGCTCCTGTGATTGCACGATTGGCAAGTGAACTGGGGATACTGACTGTCGCTATTGTTACCCAGCCTTTTGAATTTGAGAAAAATGTCCGATTCAGAAATTTTGTGGAAGGATACAGTCAGTTAATTGACCATGTGGATTCCATGATTACCATTAAGAACGACAAAATCTTTGACATTTTACCCGATGATACGCCCTGGAAAATGGCGTATGAAGAAATCGACACCATATTGAAGAATGCGCTGAGAGGCATTGTTGATATCGTGTTCGTGCCCGGAACGGAAAATGTGGACTTTGCCGACATGCGCACAATCTTCGGTTTCAAGGGCTTTGCCCTGATGGGATTGGGAGAGGCCTTCGGTGTGGACAGGGCACGGGAAGCGCTGACAGCGGCCCTGCAATCCCCCCTGCTGGACAACTTCTCCCTGATGGAATCCAGGGGCGTTATTGTCAACGTAACGGCAGGAACCGGAGATCATCAGTTGACTGTGGGCGAAAACCGCTTGCTGCTTCAAACCCTGAACAACGAGCTGGGTGAGCATGTGCATATAATAAAAGGTACTGTGGAAGATGAAAGCATCGGTGACAAATTACGTGTGACCCTCATTGCCACCGGTTTTGATTACGGAAAGATTGAAGGCCAGGGGCCCCGGGACATGAAACGAGCGAGTACAATGCGGGACACATACCTCTCAAAAGGGACTATTTCAGGTGGCGTTCCCGAAATTACATCTGATGATCTGGAGCCTACGATAAAGGTGGAAAGTGAGCCATCAGAGGGCGTGGACAAAGAACATCCCTGTTCCGGGATCGTCAGCCGTCTTCTCCAGACGGATGAATACAAAGAAATCGTACATTCCCCATCTGCGGCGGCGGTAAACTCGGACGACCTTGACAGGGTGAGAAAAATCCCGGCGTTTCTCAGAAAAGCCGTTCAAACGGGTCATCTGGACAAAAAGAATTGAGGGGAAGTGCCCTTGGACGGCGCTTTGCGCTGGATGTTAAATGATAGAAAAATCACCCATCACCCATTATTTCTTCTCAGGCGTGAAATTGTTACAAATTGTTACAAGGCGGAAACCGTGGCGACATACTCTCCCCGTATTTTATATATGTAAACAAAAGGCCCCGTGGCCAACAGGGAGGAAAGAATGAAAAGAACAGTTATTGCAGTATTGGGAATCGTAATGGTGGCAGGGACACTGATGGCAGCCCAGGGACGTGTCCGGCAGAACCGGCCGAATATTCGGCAGAATCGAACTGGAATGCTTTTTCGGTTGGTAGCAGCTGCTCGACCGGAACTGGGATTGAACGAAACCCAGAACCAGAAATTGGACGCACTTCTAACCGAGGTTAAAAGCTACTGGCAAAGTCAGGTGAAAGCCATGAAAGGCCGGCAGGACCAAGGTATGGATGAATTTGTTTCTGATTCCTTCAATGCGGAAGCCATTCGGGTTGAAAGGGAGAAAATGCGGGATCAGAAACGGGTGGAAGTGGAGAAGTTCATGACTCAGAAAATTCAGGCACTCCACGACCTGCTGACAAAAGACCAGCGCCAGAAACTGCTGGACATCGCAAAGGACAAACGCCAGCAGTTCATGAACATGAAGGATCATCATGGCAGTAGAATGGACCGCGGAATGAAAAGAGGCGGTCGTCAGGGAATGCAAAACAACTGGTAAACTGAACTGTAATAGAATGAGAAAAACCCGCCGTACGGCGGGTTTTTTTTTGTTTGATTGCGTATTAATTCAAAAAGTAAGAAATGGTGGCGGTGCAGGGACTCGAACCCCGGACACTGCGGATATGAGCCACATGCTCTAACCACCTGAGCTACACCGCCAAGGCCCGACCATTATATCCATCTCAATCCATTGAATCAAGGGAAAATTTGAATGCAAGTGGAGTCAAGGTTGAGTTTGAGTTTAAGTTTGAGCACGGAAAGAGAGTAAGCTGTCAACTATTGTTCTTTACTTAAACTTAGACTTAATTGGCAGAGTGGGCGTTGGGAGTGAATGTGGGCGGCAGAAGAATCACGGAGTTTGCCATTACCGTGTTTTTTGAACTCATCACTTCTCTTCCCCTATTTTTCTGACCTTTGTGGTTCCGTGCCTTTGTGTTAAATGATCTTCTCTTCTTCCTCAGCGGCCTCGGCGTACTCAGCGGTGGGTCTGGTTCCCGGCATTTCTCCAATTGAAGCTCGGGGTCTTTTGCTGTAAACTGATTGTATGGAAGATATGATGCACGATTCGGAACAGTTAAATGATGAATCCAGTTTTGAACAGGCGTTGCGCCCTGCAATTCTCGCGGATTATGTAGGGCAGGAGCGGATAAAGGAAAACCTCTCGATCTATATTGAGGCGGCAAAGCGGCGAGGTGAAGCTCTGGATCATTGTCTGTTCTATGGACCTCCGGGGCTGGGAAAGACGACTTTGGGTATGATTATTGCCAATGAGTTGGGTGTTCACATTAAAACTACATCGGGTCCTGTCATTGAGAAGGCCGGTGATCTTGCGGCGATTCTGACAAAGTTGGCGCCCGGGGATGTATTGTTTGTTGATGAGATTCATCGGTTGCCGGCTTCAGTGGAGGAAATCCTCTATCCGGCTATGGAGGATTTTCAACTGGATCTGATAACGGGAACCGGACCGGGCGCCCGGTCATTTCGCTTTAAGTTGAACCCCTTTACGCTTGTGGGAGCCACCACCAGAGCAGGTATGCTGACAGCGCCCCTCAGGGATCGTTTCGGGGTTGTGCACCGACTGAATTTTTATACGGTTGAAGAGCTGTCTATTATTGTGAAGCGCTCGGCAGGAATACTTAACGTTTCCATTGACGAGGCGGGTGCGTTTGAAATTGCCCGGCGTTCACGGGGTACACCCCGGATTGCCAACCGGCTTTTACGTCGTCTTCGTGATTTTGCCGATGTGAAGGGCAATGGTGTGGTTGACAGGGAGATAGCCAGTATGGGCTTGGGCCAGTTGGAGGTGGATGAACACGGCTTTGATGAAGTGGATCGTCGAATTCTTAGAACAATTATCGAAAATTACGGGGGCGGCCCGGTGGGACTGGGAACGCTGTCAGCAGCGATTTCAGAGGATAGAGATACGATTGAAGATGTGGTTGAACCATATCTTCTGCAAATGGGATTTCTGGAACGTACACCAAGGGGGCGCTGTGTAACCGGAAAGGCGTATACGCTGTTCGGGTTTTCCGTCCCGGACAGGAAACTTTTCTGATGTCAGCCCTGCTGAAGGTGGAAAATCTATCTGTGACCGTTCAAAATAGACCTATTTTATACGATGTATCACTGGAAATGGAAAAAGGGGAGACTTGGGGGTTGGTTGGCGCATCCGGAGCGGGGAAAAGCATGCTGGCACGCTCGATTACAGGCCTTTTGCCACGTGGAATCAGCGTGACTGGTGGACAGATTTTGTATAATGGGCTGGACTGGCTGAAAACAAAGGAGTTGGTTAGACGAAGGATTCGGGGCAATGGAATCGGCTATCTGGTTCAGAATACGGCTTCCGGATTGGATCCTGTTTATACAGTGCAGCAACAGATGGTAGAGACCCTGCTTGCAAATGATTGCGCAGATTCACAGGAAGAAGCGATAGAGGTCTCAGCCGATTGGCTGGGCAAGGTCGGGTTCATTGAAGTTCGGCGAATCTTGTCTTCCTATCCACATTCTCTGAGCGGGGGGATGGTGCAGCGGGTTTATCTCGCTATGGTTTTCATGCTGAACCCCGAGCTGGTGATTGCGGATGAATTTTCCACCGGGCTGGATTCGACAACGGAAAAGGAGATGCTGGGGCTGCTGTTTCAGGTGGCGGAAAAGTCCAGTCTGTTGATGATTACACACAATATTCTTCTCCTTGGCGGACTTACAGATAAGATGGCGGTGATGAATGGCGGTGTGATTGTGGAATCGGGCCCAACGGAATTGATATTAAAAAAACCGCTTCACGCCTATTCTCAGGCGCTTCTCGGTGCCGGTGATAATATGGATCCCATTGCAGTCCAGGAATTCGGAGTATCTGTTGTGTCCTGCGGCTGTCCTTTTTTCAGCCGATGCGACAGTCCGTGGGAAGAATGCGCAGCTCAGTTGCCGCATGTACGCGAAGTGGAAGGCAGGAAGGTGAGATGTCATCGTTATTGACGGTTTCCCATTTGACAAAACGATTTCATATTTCCGGTGGAATAAGGTCTGAGCTGACAGCGGTTCGGAATGTTTCTTTTAAGATTTTCCACGGTGAAATTCTGGGGCTTGCGGGAGAGTCCGGTTCCGGAAAAACAACAGTTTCACGTCTCTTACTTGGGCTTGAACAACCGGATGAGGGAGAGGTTAGATATGAGGGGATGGAATTTTCATCCCTTGATCGGGTAGGACGGCAGGGTATCAGAAGAGAAATTCAGGCGATTTTCCAGGATCCCTTTGCATCTTTAAATCCGATTATGCGAGTGGGAAAGATTATAGAGGAGCCGTTAAAAATTCAAGGGATAAAGGATTCTGAGGGAAACAGCAGTGTAGTGAAGAAGTTGCTTGAGACCGTAGGATTGCCTGTTTCATGTATGGCGAAACGGCCGGATCAATTATCCGGTGGTGAACAGCAACGAGTGTGTATTGCCAGAGCACTGGCCCTTCGCCCCGGACTTCTGATTGCCGATGAACCCGTAAGTGCGCTGGACGCGGAACTCAGAGCGGGAATTCTGGCGCTGCTTAGAGAATTTCGTAATAAGTCCGGTATTTCCGTCCTGTTGATTGCCCATGATCTGCTCCTGTTCAAAGGAATTGCGGATCGTGTGGCCATTATGTATGAGGGAGAAATTGTAGAAATTGGGAAAACGGAAGAGGTACTTTCCAGGCCCCGGCATCCCTATACACGAGAACTTTTACAGGCGGTTCCACCTTATTGCATGGATGATCTGATGAAAAATGTGAGGAAAGGGCGAGACAACGGTGAAGTTTCAGAAGGGAATATGTGCCGATATTGGTCCCGTTGTTCCCAGGTCGCGGAGTGCTGCAGAAAAGAAGTGCCACCGGAAAAAGAATCCGAATCAGGCTTTTACCGGTGTCATTTTTGAAGAATTTTCCAGTTTTCTGAGGTTTCTGGTAAAATGGCAGACATGAGAAAGCGGTTTGACACCACCGACATTATAAATGTTGAAGCGTTAAAGAAACAGGCATTGATGAAACCCAGTATTACACCGACAATTACGCTGCTGGTAAACGAAATGCTGGGAAAGACAGTTACTGTAAATGTGGCCATGGAACTGACAATTGGGCGAAGCCCTGAATGCGATATTTGCCTTGATATTACTGCGCTTTCCCGAAAGCATTGCGCAGTGTTTCGCCAGGGAAAAAATGTGTTTGTCAGGGATCTGAACAGCACCAACGGGACTTTTGTGAACGGTGAACAGGTGCAGGTTCGGGCGCTGAAGAATGGAGACCGGGTGTTTCTCGGAGATATCTGCGCGTTCAAATTTGCTTATACCGACCAGATTGATCTGGATATCAACCGGATGTTGTTTAACAAGGCCACTCGGGATCCTCTGACCGGGATCTATAACCGTACGTATTTCCAGGAGAATTTTCGAAAGGAATTTCTTTTTCATCACCGAACAGCTCTTCCATTAAGTCTGGTGTTCTTTGATCTGGATGACTTTAAACAGGTAAATGACAAGTACGGACATACATGTGGAGATATGGTGTTGAAAGATGTGGTATACGTGGTGAAGACGAAAATCCGTGAAATTGACTTTTTTTCCAGGTATGGCGGGGAAGAGATGGTCATTGTAATGAAAAATACCCAGTATCCGGCAGCGATGCAGAAAACTGAAATACTTCGGGATGCACTTTCAAGTCATAAATTTGAATACGGAGCTATTTCCTTGTCCATATCGGCCAGTTTCGGGGTTGTGACTCTGGAAAACGAAAATTTCAATTCCGCCCAGGAAATGTTGGTTGCTGTTGATTCCATGATGTACAGAGCGAAACAAGAGGGGAAAAACAAGGTGGTCGGTTTTGAGCGTGACGGATAAATACTTCAAGACCATTTCTCCCGAACTGCTTCTGAAATGGGGGTGTCCACCCCTGGAATTCATCAAGATGATGTGGAACCGTGTAATACCGGAGCCGGTATGCAGTTGGGGAAAGCCGGTCAGTCTGGTGGGGGGTACATTGACAGTGGAAATTGAGGCAAGAGAATACTTTGCTGCGTTTCGTGCGGAAGCAGATACCATTGTTCGGGCCTTGAATCGTTATCCCCTTCGATTATCCCGCCTTCAAGTCCGACTTCGACGCGATGCGTGATGCGGCTTTGCCGCAGTGGATAGTGAATAGTGGATGGTTGGAAAAAGAGGGGTGAAAATACGGGGAATGGCCAATTCCCTGATTTGTCTTACTTCTACTCCAGCCTGAAGGGAAAAGGTTGAGTCCTGATAAGATTGGGAAATGGCAGAGAATTGAGCGATTCCCTTTCTTGTCCCTCTGTGAACCAGCCACCATTCGCCATCCACGCGGCCTTGTGGGCCGCTCTGCCGTCCACGCAATGCATAACGCCCACTTTTTTTCCTTGATTGGAACTTGAGTAAAATGGCGTTTCATGGTTTACTGGTGCCATGAAAACAGTTATTGTCGGGGCCGGACAAGTTGGATACAATCTTGCTGAACAGTTGATTCTGGAAAAACGGGACGTGGCGCTGATTGAGAAGGATGCTTCCCGAGCTGAATATGCAGCTTCCCATCTGGATTGCCTCGTACTCCATGCCGACGGTAACAATCTGGAAGAAATCCGGGCCGCCAATTTGGACGATACCCAGTATTTTGTAGCGGCGACCGACAGTGATGAAGTCAATATCATTGCTTGTTTTCTGGTTGGTGCCGAATTTCCAAAAATCAAAAAAATCGCCCGAGTCAGGAACCTCTATTATCTGAAAACTACGCTGTTCGCCAGCCCTCATCTGGGCATTGACTTTGTAGTGAATCAGGAAACTGAGGCGGCGAAGGCCATACTGGACACTGTCCGGCACGGTGCTATTACCGACGTGACGGTATTTGAAAATACCCGGATCGAACTGCGCAAGCTGTTCATTGACGCCGATTCGTCCTTCAGGGATAAGACACTGAAGCGGATCAAGGGGGATATCCAGGAGAGTTTCCTCATTGCCGGAATTATCAGAGATGGCGACATCATTGTGCCCACAGGCAGTACACGGATTGAAGAAAAGGATCATATCTATCTGGTAGCAGAGGAGTCCACAATGAACCAGGTACTGGAAAAGGCGGGTAAGATCAAGTCCCGGCTGCATCATGTAGTCGTGGTCGGCGGCAGTATGATTGGGCGCTATGTGGCAGGTTATCTGGCTGGAAACCGGTATGCCGTCCGGCTGGTAGATCGGGATGAGGATAAATGTCGGGAATTGGCGGAGTCCCTGCCTGATGTGCTGGTGTTGAACGGCGACATTTCTAATGAGTCTATCTTTCAGGATGAACGCCTGGCTGAAACAGACTTGATTATTACCGCCACCGAAAATGAGGAGCTGAACATCCTTGCGGGTGTTTATGCCAAGAGCAAAGGGGCTGGGCGGGCCCTGGCACTGGTCAGCAGGCCCAACTATCTCAACCTGGCCGCCAATTTGGGAATTGATACCACAGTCAGTCCGAAACTAAGCTCGGTTAACGCCATCGTTCAGTACCTTCGCAGGGGGAATATCCGCAGCGTTCACACACTCTTTGACGGGCGTTCCGAGGTTATTGAATTTACCTTGTCTGAAAATAATCCACTTGTGGAAACCGCTCTGAAGGATTTAAGGATACCGAAAAATGCGCTGGTACTGGCCATTCGCAGAGATGGTTCTGATCTCATCCCGGACGGTCAAACCGTCCTTAAGGCCGACGATCTGGTCATGGTCTTCGTCAAGAAAAATGCCATTGAAAAGCTGGAACGGCTGTTTGCGGAAGAAAAAGCATGAATTTACGGCTGGTTGCCAGGATTACCGCCGCGCTGGTGCTCATTATTGCAGCGTTCATGCTGATTCCCGCCATGATGGCATTGGCGGGGGAAAACTCACGGACAATAATTGCCTTTCTTGCACCGGTTGCCTTCATGGCTGCGTCGGCAATTTTGGTGCTGGTTGGAACCCGGAACCTGAAAGTACGGGAATTGACTCCCAGGGACGGCTACTTGCTGGTAAGCGTGAGCTGGCTTGCTGCCGCCGCGTTCGGCGCCCTGCCATTTTACTTGTCGGGAAGCATGTCAACGTACACCGACGCTTTCTTTGAAACCATGTCCGGTTTTACCACCACCGGCGCCTCAATCCTCACCCGGATTGAATTGCTGCCGAAATCATTGCTGTTCTGGCGGTCTCTCACCCATTGGCTGGGGGGCATGGGCATTGTGGTACTCACCGTTGCGGTACTGCCACTGCTGGGAATCGGCGGTCTTCAGCTTATCCGGGCCGAGGCGCCGGGGCCATCGGTGGATCGGCTGACGCCACGGATCACGGAAACCGCCAAGATTCTCTGGTATCTGTATATGGCCTTCACCCTGCTGGAAATCGTTCTCCTGTTGTTTGGCGGCATGAACCTGTTTGACGCCACCACCCACACCTTCGGTACTCTTGCTACGGGGGGTTTTTCCCCGAAAAATACCAGCATCGGTTACTACCATTCACTGTATATCAACGGAGTCATCACCGTGTTCATGCTCATCGCCGGTATGAACTTCGCTCTTCATTTCAAGTTGTTGACAGGGCCTCGGAAATCTGTTTTCAGGGATAGTGAACTGAAGGCGTATCTTCTTATTTTCTTTGTGGCTACAATCATTATTACCCTGGATTTATTCAAGGGCGGATTGTTTCA
The DNA here is from genome assembly GCA_013151025.1 of Acidobacteriota bacterium. Taxonomy (GTDB): domain Bacteria; phylum Acidobacteriota; class Holophagae; order Thermotomaculales; family Thermotomaculaceae; genus UM-FILTER-49-7. The sequence goes on along the minus strand of JAADJC010000061.1, from coordinate 76,595 downwards.
GACTTTGTCCGAAACGGTAAGCCATGCCGCCTTCCAGTCTGCGTCTATTCTGACCACTACAGGCTACTCCACCACCGATTTCGAAAAATGGCCATTCCTGTCCCAGACCGTTCTCGTCTTTCTCATGTTTATCGGGGGCTGTTCCGGGTCTACAGGCGGCGGCATCAAGGTTATCCGCATCGTTACCCTTTTCAAGCAGGGCTTTAAGGAAATGAAACAACTTGTACATCCACGGGCCGTCCTCACGCTGAAACTCAGTGGCCGATCGGTTAAAAACAGCATCGTCTTTGCCATTTCGGGATTCTTTTTCCTGTACGTTTTTCTGGTTTTGATCGTAACCCTTCTTGTCGCATCAGCTGAACACGACATTCTGACCTCACTGACAACGGCGCTGGCAACGGTCGGAAATATCGGTCCGGGTCTGGGTCTGGTCGGTCCGGCGGAAAATTACGGGTTTTATCCGGACTGGATCAAGTGGGTACTCAGTTTCGCCATGATGATAGGACGTCTTGAAATCTATACCGTCATGGTGTTGTTCACCCCGGTTTTCTGGAAGCGTTGAATAGAGCCGGCCAGTTTGTGTGCGGTCCCCTACATTACACCAATGCAACTTTTAATTCCGAACTTGCAAAGAAAAAAGGCGGGGAATGTGTCATTTTCCCGTCTTTTCCAAGCTGATGCCCACGTATAATACCCACTTTCTTCCCTTTGACCTTTTTCTCCTGTAGAATGTGGGTGAATTTTGAAGTTTGGAAGCTGACAAGAGGAGAAAAAATGGGAAATACGGTGATTGAAAAGATTTTCATGAATCATTCATCAGACGAAGTGAAGCCGGGGAATGTGATATGGCTGGATATTGATACCCGAACAGCTCGCGATTTCGGTGGCCCCAATGTGGTGAAAAGACTGGAGTCGATTTACGGAGAGGATGTTCAGTTGGCTGATCCTTCAAAGACCTATTTCACCTTTGATTGTGTGGTTCCCGCAAACAATATCCCTTACGCGAACAATCAACAACTTTGCCGGGTGTTTGGCCGAAAGAAAGGGATGAAGGTGTTTGACGTGGATTCCGGAATCGGTTCCCATGTGGCGATTGAGCAGGGGTTGTGCTGGCCCGGCTCAATCTATGTGGGTACCGACAGCCATTTGAATATCCTGGGTGCAGTGGGCTCGTTCGGGCAGGGAATGGGTGATGCGGATATTGCCTTTGCGTTCAAAACGGGCCGCACCTGGTTTGAAGTGCCGGAAACGATCAAGGTCGTGTTCAAGGGTGAGCCGTATAAATTCCCGGTTACGGCAAAGGATTTGACTTTGTGGACTTTGCGCCACATGGGTTCCCGTGGGGCGCTGGGGTCTGCGGTTGAGTTTACCGGGGATGTGATTGAAAGCCTGACGATGCACGAAAGGATTACGCTTTCCAGCATGGTGACAGAGATGGGGGGTATCATTGGCTTTATTTATCCCAATGAGGAGATTCTGGCTCATTTTCGAAAGGTAACCGGTAAGGACAATGTCTCTATGCCATTCCCGGATAATGACGCTGTGTACAGCCGTGTGGAGGAAATTGATATTTCCGGTTTGATGCCTCAGATTGCCTGTCCGCCGAAACCTGACAATGTGAAGAACGTGAAAGAGGTTGAAGGAAGGCCGGTAGATGCTGTTTTTATCGGTTCCTGCACAAACGGCAGGGTAGAGGATTTTCACGCAGCAGCAAAAATATTTTCCCGGTTTCCAGTCCATGAGGGAGTTATGGTAAAAGCAGTACCGGCAACAAAAGGTGTCTTCGGGCAGCTTCTCGCGGATGGGACTATTTCGACACTCTACAATGCGGGAGTGATTATCTCCAACCCCGGCTGTGGCGGTTGTGCCTCGGGGCAGATTGGGATGACGGGGAAGGGGGAAGTTCAGATTTCCACCTCAAACCGTAATTTTCGCGGTAAGCAGGGAGATGGGGATACATATCTTGCAAGCCCGGTCGTTGCCGCAGTTAGCTCAGTAACGGGAAAGATTACTGACCCGGTAGATTTTCTGGCCGAGGAGGGGGTCTTATGAACTTTACGGGAAGAATCTGGGTGTTGACAGACAAGGATGGCAGATTGATTGATGATATTGATACAGATATGATTTTCCATAACCGCTACCTTGCGGAGACGGACATTGCAAAAATGGGGCAATATGCGCTGGACAACCTGGCCGGGTGGAAAGATTTTGCAGAAAAAGCACGATCCGGGGACATTGTGATTGCAGGTCGGAATTTCGGTGCGGGGTCATCTCGTCAGCAGGCGGTGGATTGTTTCAAGTCACTGGGGGTTGCCTTGCTTATTGCCGAATCATTCGGGGCTATTTACAAGCGGAATGCGATCAATTCAGCCTTTCCGATTCTCGAAGCGCCGGGAATATCTGTTGCTGGATTCCAAACCGGGGACAATGTAAAAGTGGATAGTGAATCAGGAGAGATAAGAGGTGAAAAGGGGGCTCGGTTTTATGGGCGTTCTTTTTCAAAGGTTCAGGCAGATATTGTTGCTGCGGGAGGCCTGTTTCAGTATGCCAGTGGGCAGGAAGAGTAAAAGTAAGAGCGTTCAGAAACTTCGGAGAATTAACTCCATAGTAGATGAGGCAATTAGTTGTGTAATGTAAAAGTTGGATAAAGATACCTTTTCTTGTGAGTGTGTTTTTTTTATTTCATTTTTGGAAGGGCTGTGATATATTTAATAAAACAATTTATTGGGGCGGGGTAATAAATGGTAAAAAAAGTTTTGATTGTCAATTACGAACCAAAGCGACTCTCCAGGCTGAATGAACTAATCGTAGACCTCGGGTACGAGTCTATGACAGCCAAAAACGGTATTGAAGCATTGGATATTGTGGAAGAGTTTGTACCTGATCTCGCCATTATTGACCCCATGCTCCCAAAATTGTCCGGTTTTGAGGTGGCTCAGAAATTAACATCAGAACATCCCGGCCTGCCCATTATTATGGTCACTTCAGTGTACAAGGGCAACCGCTATCGGACAGAGGCCATAAGCAAGTACGGTGTAAAGGAATACCTGGAAGAGCCATTTGAAGATGAAACACTCCAGACACTGGTTAAGAAGTACATGGAATTGTCTGAACCCCCTGCAAAGCCGAAGAAGAAGGCATCTGCCCGGAGACGCCTGGAAGAAATCCTTGAAGAAACCATGTCCGGCAAAATGCCCGGTGGGAAATCAATTTCGCACAAGAAAAAAACTTCAGAAGAACCGGTACTTACTTCATCCGACATCTTCAGTGATGTGATTAAAGACGTGGAAGAGGCGCCTGGAGATTTAGGGGCAATAGCGGAACTGGAAAAGGCAAAGGAAGCAAAAGAGACTCATAAGGAGGAACCGGTTGTAGAAGTTTCTCCGAAGCCCATGGAAGAGCCGAAGCCAAAACCTGAATTGGATCAGGGGCCTGAAGTTAAGAAACGGGAAGTTGAAGTAAAGTCGGAAACACCCGAGCCAAGAAGAACAAAAGCAGAAGCAGAAGACAAATCGAAAAAGAAAGGGAAGAACGAAGGAATTGAATATGGAAGTTACGTGCTTCTGGAAAAAGTGGCTACAGGTGGAATGGCGGAGCTGTTCAAGGCGAAACGAAGGGGTGTACAGGGATTTCAAAAAATTGTAGCAATTAAGCGAATTTTGTCGCATCTTGTTGATAATGAAGAATTTGTAACGATGTTTATTGATGAGGCCAAACTTGCAGCTCAATTGAACCACCCCAATATTGCGCAGATCTACGACCTTGGAAAGATTGAAAACTCGTTCTATATAGCAATGGAATATGTAGAAGGCTATGATCTTCGTAATGTTCTGAAGGAATGTAAGAAGAAGAAAATACGCATTCCAGAGCCGCTTGTTTTGTTTATTGCGAGCAAAATGCTCAGCGCACTGGATTACGCGCACCGGAAAAAAGGTCTGGACATGAAGGACCTGAAGATTGTCCATCGGGATATCAGCCCACAGAATATTCTGATTTCAAAGGGTGGGGACGTGAAGCTGGTAGATTTCGGTATTGCGAAGGCAGCCACAAAAGCCAGCCATACTCAGGCCGGAGCTCTGAAAGGCAAGTTGCTCTATATGTCTCCGGAACAGGCCTATGGCAAACCAATTGACAACCGTTCCGACCTTTTCTCGCTGGCATCCGTGATATACGAATCCATCACCGGGAAAAAATGTTTCCTCGCAGACAGTGAAATCAGTATCCTGGAAAAAGTGAGAAAGGTTCAGTATACGCCGATTCAGGAAGTGAACGAGGATGTGTCCAAGGGTACTGAACGACTGATTCGCCAGGCATTTTCCAAAAAAATTGAGAATCGTTTCCAGAGTGCGAAGGAGATGGAATCAGAACTTCACGGCTTGATGGAATCTTTGCCCTTTGCAGTAAACGAGAGAATACTTGCTCAGTTTGTCAATGCGCTCTACCAGGGGGATATGAACACAATTGAAGAGATCTCCCGACGGTATACCGTGAATGAAGAGGTCGAGCCTGAGGAAGTTGAAGTGCCGACTCCCAAATCAGAGCAGGAAGCGGCCGCTGCACTTACCCTGGACGACCTGAATGAAGACGTGGACGTAAACGCGACAGTCAAGATGGATAGCGGTACGATGATAATGCCTGATCTGGAAGATGTGGAGAAACATGAGGACGAATTGATTGAGCAGTTCGGCGGTGGTAGCGGTGGCAACAAGACGGGATTAATCGTAGCTATTGTGGTTGTGGTTATTATACTTGGTGTAATCGGTTATTTTGCCATGATGCGTAAACCGGCTCCGGCCCGGCAGGTAACCCGGAAACCTCAGACCCAGACAGCCACAGAGCCTGAGTCCCCGACATCGACTGTGGTTCAGGGTGAGACAGCAACACCGACTGCCGGGCAGGAAGCTGAGGGAGAGGGGGTTGCAGGCTCACAGACGAATGCTTCTACTACATCTTCAGCGGTGCTGGGCATCGACAGGGAAAAGTTGGTGCAACAGCTGTTGGAGAAGAAGTTGGCGGAAGAGGAAGCGAAATTGAAGAAGCAGAAAAAAATGAAAAAATCGACTCCAAAACCGGTCAAGAAGACGGTTGTTGCAGAGAAAAAGACTGTTTCGACAACACCAGCGGCAGTCGAAGCGGCCAAGCCGGAAGTTAAAGCAGTGGAATCGAAAGTAGCTGATACCGGTAAAACAACTACAAAGAAGCCGGCATCCGGAAATGAGACTGCCGCAAAGGAAACAACAGGTATAACGACGAATGAACCGGCCACAGTGGAGCCAGAATCGGTGGTTGAAAAACCTGTCCTTGAACCGGTCGTAAAGAAACCTGTAGAAATAAAACCAATACCCCAACCCATTATTCCCAAAACAAAAGAAGGGGACCTGGTGGCGCTCATTGAAGGCGAGGTCGTATTCCCCACGCCAGTAAAAACAGTCAGGGCAAGATCGTCTGTGATTGATCGGCGGCGGAATCTGCACGGGGAAGTGCTTGTGCAGGGCTTGATTGATGAAAATGGTAATGTCGTTGCCGGTGAAGTTCGGGTACTTCAGAATTCTGTCAAAGTACGCAACAATTTTGGGAAGGCAGCGATTCGGGCATTCAGTAAATGGAAATTCACGCCGGCTATGAAAGATGGCGTGCGGGTTAAAGTCTATTTTACACATACGTTTGTGTTTTAATTATTTAAGGGGGTAACCTATGGCATTTCTCAGTGATGATCAGAAAAAGTTTTACGAAGAGACACGGAAGCACCTGCGGAATGAAATTGCCGATATCGAGAATCAGGTGGAAGAAGAATTGGCTCGTGTAAAAGAAAAACTTGCAGACCTGCAAAAGGCCAAAAAAGCTGCACTGCAAATGTATGCCGGCGCATGTGATCGTCTCAATGTGGACAATGATCTGGCAGGGGAAGAAGAATCGGAAGACATTGAAGAATAGAAGTCATCCTTTCTCGCTTTAATTAACACTTGATGAGCCTGTACGACTATCCGGAGTATTATGACGTTGCGTTCAATTATCGTGACGTGGATCTTGAATGCGACTATATAGAAAAGAAGGTCAGTCTCTTTTGCCTGTGTGAGAATAGTGCAATGCTGGATATTGCATGCGGTACAGGTGCACATCTGGAGCAGCTTGGGCTTCGCGGGTACGAAGTAGATGGTTTTGATATTTCCCCGAAAATGGTTGAGTTCGCAAAGGAAAAGGTTGACGCACAGAAACTGAATTCACACATCTGGATAGATAACATGGTAGCTTTTGCATGCAACCGAAAGTACGGTGCGGCAATTAACCTGTTAACAGGTTTCAATTATCTGTTGCGAAATGAGGATGCCCTCGCTCATCTGGATCACGTTGCAGACGTGCTGGAGAGTGGGGGCATTTATATTTTAGAGCTGAATCATCCCAGGGATTTTATTACCAATCGGCCATCCACGACAAATGTCTGGATTGAATCCCGGGGACAGATTGAGATAGAAGTGGACTGGGACCGGGAACGGACGGATGTGGACGTATTGACACAGCAGGTAGAATCATCGCCGCACATTGTGGTGAAAGATGGAGAGAAAATCCTTTCCATTGATATGTGCGACAAATACCGAATTTACCTGTATCAGGAAATGCGATTGTTAATACAATGCAACGGACGGTTTGAGCTGGTGGATTCCAGAGGTTCGTTTAAGCTGGATAACCCGTTGGATAACAGTCGAGATTCCTGGAGGATGGTGCTGGTTCTGAGGCGGAAATGAGGCAGATTTCAGATGACGAATGGGAAGAGATTTTTCTCGCTGATAAGAAACAAAAAGAACGTGAAGACCGAGAACTTTTTGAGCAGGCTTTGGCGAATGGTGTGGGGAAATCTGCCATAAAAGAACCGGTGCCGCATGCAATCGCTAAATCTATAAATTTACAGCGGAGCTTCCCTAAGTCCGTTTCTCCAGAAATTGATGCCACCTTAGACCTTCATACGAAAACAAAAGATGAGTCAATCATGGAACTTCGTAGTTTCTTTCAACAAACAGCAAGTGCTGGAGACCGAACAGTTCTTGTGATTACAGGGAAGGGTCACCATTCTGAGAAGAAGGGTGTGCTACGGGATTATGTGAGGAAATGGTTGAGGGGTGAAGGGCGCCAATGGTTGCTGTGGTTCGCTGAGGCGCCTAAAAAGTTTGGGGGTAGTGGGGCATGGGTTGTAAGGCTGAAGCCGTGAACAAAACAGATTAGTTTTTTTTCTTGAACTGAAAACAGCTGTCACTGAAGTCTGCCAACAGAACTCGAACGATTTCCGGCAAGATCTGTAACACAAATCTTGTAGCGCCCTTTTTTCAGGGTTTGGTCAGTCCAGGCAATTTTCCGGTCAGGATCATATTCCATCTTCCAGCTCTGTTTTCCCCTTGAAATCAATATGGATGAGTCATCAACGCCTTTTCCGATATCCGTGATATGCCAGGCAACCCGCTTTCTAAAGAAGTAGGGATTTTTGTGAATTACCGGAGCGGCAGTATCAAGAAAAACAGCATACCGACCGCTTCTGAAGTCTTTTGCAGTTGCACGGTTTTTGGCATTATTCAATTCAGTTTTTCTGTATTTCCATTTCTTTTTTACGGTGTCATACCGGAACCAGCCGATCCGGGGATCGCTTTTCTTCCAGTGGAATGCAAGATCGAGCTGTGAGAAAAAAACAAGGCCTGGTTGAATCTCTATACCGGCGTCTGGTATTGCCTTCAAACCTGTTTCATGGTGCAGGGAAGTTAGTTGACGTGTATAAATCAATCTGGGCGATGTGTTATAGCCAGTAGCTTTGAGGGAAATATCGCCAAGTGATATGACGGCCGGCACGGTGTTATAGGGCGCTGCGGTCCATGTATTGTCTGAGATTCGGACAAAAACTGGGTACTGAATTGTTCCGGCGGGAACAATCTGTTTACCCAGAAGCAAAGCAGAGGACGTGAATGTTGTGGGGCGAATGAGTTTCCCGGAGATTTTCTGCCAGTTGAAGGTGAACTCAAATTCGGCTTTATGTCGGTTGAAATCAATTGTGGAAATGTGCATCTGGTTCGGGCCTTTCTGAAAAGTGGCCGGAAACTCTTCCTGGCTGCGAAGGTTGGAGCCGGGTATGCGAAAGAGGTTAAAGCTGTAGGTGGATGGGGTGATGCGTGTTCTGCCAAGATCATACACAGCGGAGGAACGCTTAAACCGATCATAAGAAAAAAAATCGGCATGATAGTGGTAAAAAGGGCGCCGGTTCAGTGTTGCGTTGATGTCATGAACGGACAGTGGTCCTTTTCTTCCGTCTGTATCCCGAATGGTTACCGACATGAGTACGGGTCCGGTAATTGAGAAGGGCCGGGTTGTAAAAACACCTTTCTTTGTGCGTATAATGGGGAATCGTGCCGGTGCGCAATTACCGTTGATAGTACTTGACGGTGTTTCGGGGTAGATGTTGAGAAATTGAAATTCAGGTGCAGAGATATCCCCGGTTACGGATAGGCCGAATTCAGTCGGATTTACTGGTTCATTGTTCAGGTTTCTCAATTCAAAATGCAGATGAGGCCAGCCGACGCCACTTTCACCGGAGTAAGCGATGATCTGGCCCTTTTGAACGGAAATCGGATGACTGGGGACAATGGTTCCGGGATAGCGGGTATGGCGGAGTTTGCTGTATCGGGAAACAAGTCTTTCCAAACGAGGCGTGAACCGATCGAGGTGTCCGTAAACAGATACCAATTTCTGTTTCGGGTGACGGATATACAGTACTCTGCCATATCCACGCTTTTGCACCTTGATTAACACAATCTTGCCGTTGTCAAAACAACGCACTGGTAAACCCACTTCCCCGTCGGTGGACAGGTCAAAGCCGGCATGAAGGTGCTGGTTCCTGTATTCCATAAATGTGCCTGTGATGCCGTAGTCGGCGGGAAGGGGCCAATAGCTTAACATAAGAAGCATAAGTAATCCGGTCATTTTTGAATCCCCAGTTTCTTCAGTCTGGAAAGGAGGGTTTTATAATTCATTGCAAGTTCCTGGCTCGCAGCCAACTTGTTTCCCTTGTGTTTTTTAAGCTGATAACGAAACAGCTTTTCTTCCAGTTCTCCAAGAACCTCGCCATGGCTTTTCTCTTCAAAGTCAATATAGGTTCCGGATTCCTGGCTCGTAGTCCGGCCCGGTCCGAAAGTACCGTCAATGCCCAGTATGACCCATCGCTCAATGGTGTTTCGAAGCTCACGGACGTTTCCCGGCCATTGGTAATTTTCCAGAAGTTGAACAGAAGATTTCGGGAGTGCGAGGGACGACCCGGTAATCTGCCGTCCCAACTTGTCCGCAAAATGATCGGCTAAAAGCCGGATGTCCTTACGCCGCATTCTAAGGGGTGGAATGCTTATTGTGTAGGCACTGATACGATGAAACAGATCTGTCCTGAAATTTTCAGCAGACGCCAGTTCTTCCAGATTTCGGTTGGTAGCAAATATCAACCTTGCATTGCTTTTCAATGCCTTGTTGGAGCCCAGGCGGTAAAATTCGCCTGTATCCACAGTTCTCAGAATTTTTGCCTGAAAAGCCGGGCTTGTTTTATCAATTTCATCAAGAAACAGAGTGGATTCTTCCGCCAGTTCAAAGTAGCCTTTTTTCAGTCGTGTTGCATCTGTGAACGCGCCGGGTTCATGGCCGAAAAGTTCTGATTCAAGGAGGGATTCCGGGATCGCTGCGCAGTTCAATGCCCAGAAGGTGTTGTTTCGCATTCGAGAGTGGCTGTGAATCCATCGGGACAGAACTTCTTTTCCGGTTCCGCTTTCTCCGCTTAAAAGTACGGAGCAATTTAAAGGGGCTACTTTGGCGGCTAATTTCAGTGTTTCCATCATGGCGGGGCTTTCCCCTACGATAACAGTGTCGCATTCAGATGCGGCAATGCGGCGAAGTCTCAGTATCTCTTTTGCCCGTTTCAGAACAATGGACAGGTGATTCAGATCCAGCGGCTTTGGCAAGAACTCGTATGCACCTGCCTTCATGGCCTCCACAGCAGTGGGGATGTCCCCGAAGGCGGTCATCATGATGAAGAGAGTATCCGGGAAATCACCTGCCGTTTTCCGGATGAAATCAATACCTGAAATACCAGGTAGTTTCAAATCGCAGAGTATAATTTCAGGATAGTGTACAAGGAGTGGTTCGGCTTCCTCGGCAGAAGGGGCACTGAGTACCTCGTGAGCGGAGAGAAATTTTATCAGCATTTCGCGAAGGGAATCCCGATCCTCTATTATTAATATCCGACTCATAACGTAAGTACCACAGTTGTCCCCACACCGGGTTCGGACTCAATATTTATGCTTCCACCCAGGCGGGACACAATCTTTTCACAAAGGGAGAGGCCAAGCCCCGTGCCGTCTTTTCTCGTAGTATAAAATGGAACCAGGGAATGTTCCAGGGTTGTCGTATCCATTCCCGACCCATTGTCCTGTACCGTAATTCGGATATTCTTTCCCGGTTTTTCCAGGTGAACATGTATCATACCATCTGGGGAGAGATGCTCCCGACTGTTTCGAATCAAATTTGTCAGACATTGCTTCAGCAGAGTCCGATCAGTCTTAAAAGATAAATCCTCAGGAATTACCCGGACCTCAAGAACATTATGAATGTCCGGGAAAGAATCTAAAATATCATCCAGGAGGGATGTACCTGAAATGATCTGCAGGTTCGGCTGAAGCGGTTTGGCATAGAGTAAAAATTGATTCACCACGCTGTTAATATCCTCCACTTCAGAGAGAATTTGAGCATTATGTTCCGCGACAGGTGACGGAGGGGACTCATTTTCTATCATCTGGGCGTATCCTTTCAGTGTGGATAAGGCGTTTCGAAACTCATGGGCCAGCCCGGCAGACATTTCTCCGATGATTTCCAGTCGTTTCTTCAATTCCAGTTGACTTTTTGCCGCTTCGATATTTGTAATATCTTCAGCAAGTACAAGGTATCCGCCTTTCCCGCCGAGAAGTTCTCTGACCGGTGTAGCGTGCAATTTTATGATTTTCCCTCGTACTGAAGTCTGGTCAATCTGATCTTTCCCGCTTCCGGTGTTCTTTAACTCCCGAACAAACTGGAAAAGCTCAGGGCTTGGCTTCTGGAACTGAACAATGGATTGATTCATGTTCTGCTCTGACAAGTGGAACAATTTTCGGAACATGGGATTAGCAGATTTAAGAAGTTTGAATTTGTCGAAAACAGCCACACCGATTGCGAGGTTGTTCAGAACAATTTCATTTAGTTTTTCCCGGACTTCCAGCTCATGGAAGAGTGCTTTCCGCTGATCCAGAGTGTGGCGGATATTTTCAAGGACAAAATCCGGTGCTTCCCGTTCCCCTTCTCTACGTACCACCCGCTTTAGTTTCTTGATTACAATGATATAGACCGATATGATGACAAAAGCGGAAAAGAAAATCCATGCCGCCATGACTTTCAGATTAAATCCGTTCATATGTCTATCATAGAATGAATTGCGGTAATTGGCAAGCAGTGGCTGCAGCGCAGCCGCCGCCGTGATTTGTGTCTGCAATGAAGGCATCGTGTGTAATTGGTGGGGAAAGAGATGGGACAGAAGATATCTGTCCCCGCTTTGAGGAAGGTGTATGTTCATATAAAACCAGAGCAGGCCTAACTAAATCCCTGATTTTTCTGCTTCCAACCCCTATTTCTCCATGTGCGGGGTGCCGGATAGTTTTGCTTTTGTCTCCTCTACCAGTTCATAGAGAGTGGGGATGACGATAAGGGTAAGAACGGTAGAAAAGATCAATCCGGCAATTACGGTAATTGCCATGGGTTGGCGGATTTCCGCGCCTTCTCCAAGTCCCATGGCAAGGGGAAGCAGTCCCAGAACTGTAGTTAAAGTGGTCATGATAATGGGACGAAGCCGGACCTGTCCCGCAAGAAGAATTGCTTTTCTCAGCTCCATTCCCCGTTTTCTCAAAAGGTTGATGTAGTCAATGAGCACAATGGCGTTATTGACTACAATACCGGCAAGCATCATCAGGCCGATGAAAACAATGACCGACATGGGGATATGGAGGATGTAGAGAGTGATTCCCACTCCAAACAATGCCAGGGGAATTGAAAACATGATGACAAAGGGATGGAGAAGTGATTCAAACTGTGATGCCATAACAATGTACACCAGGAAGATGGAAAGCAGCAAAGCGTAGAGAAGAGAGTTGGAGGATTTTTCCATTTCCTGATTCTGGCCGGAGATTAAGAATTCAATGTCTGATGGATGAGGAATGGCAGATAGCTTTACCCGAATTTCTTTTGAGAGAGCTTTTAGGCCAAGACCAGTTACGTTGGCGGAGATAAGACCCACCCGTTGCTGGTCCACCCGGCGAATTTCACTGGGTCCTTCCACAACGTTGAATGCCGCCACTGCGGAGAGTGGAACTGCGGGTTTCTGACCCGGATTGATCACGATGTTTTTCAGGTCTTCCAGTGTCTTATTTGTGTTGTTCTTCAGTTTAACCCGAATGTCGATGCGTTTATCACCCCGGATGAACCGCGTGGGAACATAGCCTAAAAGCTGGTTTCTGACTAAGTCTGCCACTTTGACGATGTTCAGATTCAGCCTGGCCAGTTTGTCCCGGTCAAAGATAATCTGGGTTTCCGGGTTCCCGGTGCGGATGTTTAATTCTATATCTTTCAGGTCGGGAATTTCTTTCATTTTCTCCAATGCGAGCATGGAGTATTTTTTCAGTTTCTGAAGATTGTATCCATGCACTTCCACTTCAACCGGGGCCTTGAAGGTGAACAGGGTGGGATATTCCACCCGCATTTCAGCGTCTGGGATACCGCTGAAGATTTTCCGGATTTGGGCAATCGTGTCCTGTTCACTTTTGAGAAGGTTGTCAGTGGGTTTCAAAATCACTCCGATTCTTGCGGAAAATTCTCCTTCATCCGCCTTTGCGTAGGAATTCTTTTCCACTCCGATGCGGGTGAAGTAGGTGCGGATTTCCTTAATCTCAGACAACCTTGATTCATAGGGTTTGAGAAGGGAGTCTGTTTTTTCAATGGGTGTGCCAACCGGAAAATTCACAATTACGGTGAATTGGCCCTGGTGCATGACGGGAATCAACTCGGCGTCCAGTCCTCGAAATGAGAAAAATGTAATTGCAAATGCGGCCAGAATCAAGATAACGGAAAGTAGTTTCTTACTCATTACGGCCTTCAGGGCTTTCGGGTACCATTCACACTGCACCCAATTGAACCCGTTGTTAAAAGTAGTGAGTATCATATTTAGAAAGTATTGGTCCAGTGAATTCCAGATAATGCGGCTGACCCATACGATTGCAAGAAGGAGCAGATAAATCAGCACGAATATTTTCCCAATTATCTCCATGGGAAAATAGAACAAGAGTCTGATCACTCGAAACAGAATTGAGAACACTTTCATCAGTAAGTTTTGTGGGAGGGGATCGGTAAATCCGGCAAAGGACTGGAAATGGATCAATGAAGCCTTAAGCTTGAAATCCGCAGTTTTACCTGTGGCGAATTTTCTGGATGCCAGCATGGGGATGAAAAACAGCGCGAACATCAGGGATGCAATCAGGGCAAACACGACGGAGAGGGCCATGTCCCTGAAAATTTGTCCTGCTATACCCTCCACGAAGACGATGGGGAAGAATACGGCAATTGTGGTCAATGTGGAGGCAATAACGGCCGTACCCACTTCAGAAGTGCCACGGACCGCAGCATCTACGATTTTATCCCCTTCTTCCTGACATCGGAAGATACTTTCCAGAACCACAATGGCATTGTCCACAAGCATACCGACCCCCAATGCGATACCACCCAGGGACATAATGTTTAATGATACGTCGAAGAATTTCATGAATGCGAATGTGGTGACAATGGACAACGGGATGGTAACGGAGACAATGAGCGTTGATTTGATATTTTTCAGGAAGAGAAAAAGGACGAGAATTGCCAGTATTGCACCCTCCAGAGCGTTGTTTTTAACTTCATTCAGGGCATTTTCAATAAAGACGGATTGATCGGAAAGTAAATTTACTTTCATATGTTCCGGGAGAGATGTCCGGATGGTTTTCCCCTTTGTGGTGAGGAGTTGAAACTTTACCCGTTTGGCCACATCCACAATGTTTGCATCTGCTTCTTTGTAGATTTCAAGAATGACACATTCCCTGCCATTGATACGGGTAATAACTTCCCGGTCCTTAAACGATCGCGTAACCTGGCCGATATCCTTTATCCGAATATCAACTCCATTGGTAGTTCCCACAATGAGGTTGCTGATTTGCTGCAGATTCTGGAATTGGTTGACAGTTCGAACAATATATTCAGTTGCGCCTTCTTTCAATGTTCCACCGGCCAGGTTTATGTTTTCGCTGGCCAGACGACTGTTCACCGTAGCGATATCCATGTTCAGGCTGGTTAATTTGGACGGGTTGATGTCCACATGGAATTCTTCTTCCAGGCCGCCCCGAATTTTAACCGCCGCGACCCCTTGAATTTTATCCAGACGGATTTTGATATTATCTTCAGAAAAATTTCGCAGGTACATCAAACTTTCTTTTTTTGAAGTGAGGCCGAAGGTGAGGATGGGGTCCAATGTCGGATCATAACGCAGGATGACAGGTTTTCCAGCGTCTTTTGGTAGAAAAACCTGATCCAGCTTTTCCCGTATGTCCTGGATGGCGGTGTTGATATCGGTTCCCCAACGAAACTCAAGGATGACATCAGATATGCCGGCTCTGGAGATGGAACTGATGGTGGCCAGGTTGTTTACAACCGCCAGGGCTTGTTCCACCCGCCGGGAAACATTGTTCTCAACTTCTTCCGGAGCTGCCCCTTCAAATTCGGTCCGCACAGTGATTGTGGGATAACTGATATCCGGCATAAGGTTCAGTGCCAATCTCTTGTAGGAGACATAGCCGAAAACCACAATGGCAATGACAATCATGAAAATTGCCACGGGCCGCCGGACAGTAATACCAAACACGGAATGCTCTGTCATGTCAGCCCAACCTGACCTTTGCGCCATCCTTCAGTCCGTTCTGGCCGGCTACAATAACCCGGTCTCCCGGTTTCAGATCCTTATTCAGGGATTGGAACAATGCTTCATCCTGATACCCTGTTTTCAGTTCCACTTTCTTTGCTTTGTGGGTAAGTGCATCGTATATAAAGATGAATTGCCGGTCATTCTGGTAAACCACTGCTTTTTTTGGAACCAGCAGGGCATCCTGAATGGTGTCGGTTAAAAGTCTCACTTTTACGAACATTCCGGGTCGGATGTTCGAATCATGTTTGATATAGACGGTGACTTTTACAGTACCGGTGGAAGGGTCTACCACGTGGGAAATTCGCTTTACGTTACCTTTGAAGGTTTGTTTTGCCGCTTCGCTGATAAGGTTTGCCGACATTCCTGTCTTCAACTCTCTGACCCGTTCTTCCGGAATAAACACGTTAACCTTCAGTACATCTCTGTTTACAAGCGAGAATGCTTTCTGGTTTATGGTAAGAAATTGCCCCGCTGTTATAAAGCGTTCGGTAACGATACCGGGAAAAGGTGCTTTGATCATACTCTTGTTGAATTTTACCCTGGCATTATCAAAGTCGAGTTTTTTCTGGTTATAGTTGAATCGGGCGTTGTCATAGTCTTCCTGGCTGACCAATTGGCGGTCAAACATGTTTTTCGTACGTTTGAATGTATTCTCCGCCTCTTTCAGAGCGACTTCCGCTTTATCTTTGCTGAGATTCAGCTCTTCAAAGTTAACCACAGCAAGTACTTGTGCCTTTTTGACTTTGTCCCCTTCTTCTACGTTGAGTTTTTCCACCACTCCGGCAGTTTCAGCCACAATATCCACGCTCATTTCCGCTTCAACTGTACCGGATGACAGAATAAAGGATGAAATCGGGCCTTTCTTAAGAGTTTCCACCCGGACAGGGACAATGATTTCTTTCTTGTCTTTTTTCTTGTCTTTGTCTCCGCTCTTAAAATTAATTGAACAGGAAATTGATAGGGCTGTAATTGCGATAAGTAATAGAACAACAGTTTTTTTCAATGGCTCCCTCCGGAATTTTCAAATCCGATTAAATTATACGGGCAAGTGGTTGAATAGTTTCCACCAGTCAATAAGACAAAGTCAGCGATGTCGGGAAAGAGGAAAAAAGATAGGAATTTTCACCGCAGAGTACACAGAGGGCACAGAGGGAGAGAATCAGAGAAGCAGAGCAGAACTTAACACAAAGTCACAAGGCCACAAAGGTCAGAAAAGATACAAAGGACAGAAAAAGAGTGGAGAAGAAAAGCAGGAAAGGAAAAAGCGGGCCTGAAAAAGTAAAGACTGGCAGGAAAAATAACCGGGATGGACAGCTTCGAAATCGGGTACTTGGTGGGGAAATGACCTGTTAATGGGCCATCCTCTGATTTTTCCTTTTTCTTTCCGGTGTTTTTTCAATTCCGTTTCTGAACGGAATTGAGGGATGGCGGACATGCCACCAAAGGTGGGGTGTTAGATTGTAGATGGAAGATGTTAGATGAGAAATGCCAGAGATGTAAAAGATACATCCTTTTCTTATTTTTCCGATTTTTCTTCCACCTTACACTCAACATCTATCATCCGGCGCAATACGCCGTGGGAATCCGAGTCTGCCGGCCCCTACTGGTCTTCGCGCGTTTGGTTCAGTTTTTTCAGAGCGGCACGTTCTTCTGAAAGTTCAAGGAGAAGATCTTTTATGCGCCATTGGACAGATGTCGGGGTTGTAGTGGCCATGATGATATTGCCGGCGAACGCAGGGGAGTGCTTCAGTGTGTCAATCAGGGCGTTGAGTTGTTCACCGGAGAAGCCGTGAAATAAGATGACCGGTTGTTCTTTCAATTTTTCAAATTCTTCGAGGTTTGTTTTTTCTTTGTTCATTGGGGCCTCCAGTAGCTTAGTTTCTCAGACTTTCTCCGCCTTCCACAGGAAGGGAAGGATGGTCGCCATCAGGAAGAACGGCACCAGCATCAGCGACATACCCAGGCGGATGTTAATTCCACCGACAATTCCGATCACAGGGACGCCAATCATGCCGAAAGTGCTTACTGTGAGGAAGAGTATGGCATTCAATGGGGCGCGGACATCGTCCGGAGCAATCTTGTTCAGGAAAAAATGAATGGATGGGAAAATGGTAGCCATAAAAAGCGCCCCCAGGAAGAAGGCGCTGACAGACCATCTCATCGGGCTGAAAATAAAGACGGAGAAAAGGGCCAGGCATGCCAGGCTCATGGCCCGTGAGTTCACCTGTGGTGTGAGTTTGCGAATCTGTCTGTCGCCGAAGAAACGGCCAAGGGTGAATAGGATCCAGAACACAGACAGCATCATGGCGGAGGTTTCAACCGTAAAACTGAAGGAGGACTTGAAGAAGTTTCCTGCCCATACTACAACGGCCATCTCAGATACGGAGTAGAGTGCAAGAAGGATGATGACAATGAGATAGCGACTGTGCATTATTTTTTTTACACCCTGGAAAGGGGAGTCGTCCGACCGATAATCCGATACGGGGCGAAAGGCAATATATAGGCCGAATAGAATTAACAAGACAAGGTAAGTAATGTACACGTAGCGATAAGAAAAATTTCGGCTGAGAAAGAACTTTACAAAAACCGGTGCGACTAACCCGCCCATGCCGAAAAAGGAATGAAACATGGAAAAATTCTGTCTGCTGACAGGGAAATGAGCATAAATAACGGAAAAAGTGGTAATGGTGATGGCAAATGCCACCGCGATGAAGAAAATTCCGGTTGTTAAGCCCACGAGGGAGTGGCTTGTGGCGGCAAAGGTGAGCCCCACAGCTCCGGCAAGTACGGCAATTGCCGTACTCTTTCGGGTCCCGATTTTTGACAATACTAATGCTGCCGCCACGTTCGCCAGAATGGTACCCATGGAGTGAGCAAAGGGAATGACACTGGAATGACCCATGGAAATAGCGAACACCCGCTGGAATTCCACCATCAGGGGCGGCATGGTGTTCAGAAACATGGAAGTCAGAAAAAGCCCCGCAAACAGGACCATCGGGCTTTGACGGCGGTCAGGCATTCAACTCTTCCCGTTTTACCCACCAGTATGACAACATGCTGATTGCCGCGAAAATAAGGTATCCCAGAGCGATTTTGTCTGAATATCCGTAGTGTGTGAAATCGGGCAGGTAAATGCCGCCATCGGGACGGACGGAATGAATAATTCCAAACAGTGTCAGGATGACGGTGGCGGCCATTGTCAGCGCAAAGCCCTTCATTTTCCTTTGGATCAGGAAGGAAACGGCACTGCCCCAGAGCATTGCGGTGAGGATGAAGCCGTTTCCAAGGACTGTAACGGCTTTCAGGGTGCTGGCCATGTCCATACTTAAATCAGCAATCCCTTTCCCCAGCGAACCGAGCAGGGAGTTCATCTGGATCAATACCAGATCGGCAATAGATGGAATGAATGCCAGAAGAACTGCGGATAAATCTCCTTCCGCCGTTTCAATGGATTGGGCGGCAATTTCAAACCCCACGAAGATGAGAATCGGAGCAACCGCAGCAGGTGGAATTATCTGGACTATACCGCTGATAATTCCCAGCATACCGCCTATTCCGATGAAAAGCCCGGTGGCGAGGGTGTAGCCGGCTTTTGCGCCCATATCCTTGTACGCGGGATGGCCGATGTAAGGAGTGCTCTGTGCTACACCGCCGCAGAGCCCGGCAAGGATAGTGGCAATGGCTTCTGTGAACAGGATCTGAGTGGTGTTGAAATCGTCACCGGCTACCCGGGCGCTTTCCGTTACGTTTATCCCACCGATAATGGTCAGAAGACCGAATGGAAGGGCGATTGGAATGTAATTGAGAGCCAGCTTCATTCCCTTCAGGAAACCAAGTGATGGATATGGGATATAGATACCCAGTGCCGTTCCGCTTGCGATGGATCCATGGGTATGGGGAATCAGGTAAAAAAGTAAGGTGCCGACCGCTACAGCCGCCAGCACAGGGGGAACCCGGAAAGGGAGCCGCCCCTTTGCGAAAAACGCATAAATAATGATGCCGAGGGAGGTGATCCCGACCACCGGCAGTTTGAATACTTCCAGCATGGGAAAGAGTCCCAGAAGGGCGATACCGATACCGCCGATGGAGCCCAGTAACCCTGCACGGGGCATTTTCTCCTGAATCCACTTTCCAAAAAACGAGAAGACCACTTTCATCAGGCCCATCAGTACCATCACTGCCATTCCCACATAAAGGGTAAGGTTGGCGTCGTGGGTCTGGAGGTAAACCGGCCCGAGGACTGTCAGGGCGATTCCCACCGTACTGGGTGTATCCAGTCCCAGGGGCATGGCAGTGACCGTATTGCTTCCGGTTTTCCGGGAGAGCCTGTATGCCATGATGGTGTATACAATGTCCCCGAACATAACCCCCAGGGCAGTGCCCGGGATCATTTTTTTCAGGATCACATCCATGGGGAAGGCAAAAGCTCCATACAGGATGCCTGTCAGGACCACAAGATTGGTCACGTTATCCAGCATCAATCCGAAAAAAGCGTTGATGTCTCCCTTGCTGATCAGGCGTTTCACGTGCCCCTCCTTGGTCATTTATTCATGTATGATTTCAGTTCGTATAAAGCGGATAGCCGGTACTGTAAGTGAGTGTTTTCTGCGAAGTTCCCGGTTTAATGAAATGAGCCCGGTGGCATCTCCCAGTACGCCCGTATCAATAAAAAGAGCGATAAAGTCTTTGATATGGCTATTGATTAAAAATCCAGTATCCATGGAGCCTCCGGGTGAATCTGAAGTCAATTGTGATTATATCCGATTGAAAGGAATGTTTCACGGTACAAAATGACTGCGTCGGATTTCGATCGGTCATTTGTTGTTTATCGGAATAACAACCGGTTGCCATATTTTGACCGGAATGGTTTCATTGTACATGGCTGGAGAGAATCTCCATTTCAGAACAGTTTTCAATGCCTCGCTGATGATAGCACCGTTCTTTTCACCCTTTTGGAGGTGACTTTCAAGATAAAATGCGTTTTGCACGAAACCGGTTTCATCAATGTAGGCATTAACAAGAATGAAGCCCCTCACTTTTCCAGAAGACCTTTTCTTATCTATTGTTGCCGTGGGGTGAACAATCGGCTTTGCAGGTGTAACAAGGTCGGAAAATGGCACCAGTTTACCGGGAGCCACCTGCTTCAGTAATTTAATTTCATTTTTCAGTGAATTCAGGCTGTTCTCCAGGGTATTTTTCTCTTTTCTCAGTGTTGCGGCTTCATTTTGTGCATTAAGCATATCGGAAACGAGTTTTCTTGAAGCATTCCCTTCCTGATTCATGTTGCTTTGAAGAGTCTGAATGGTTCTATGCAATTTCTCTACTTCGTCTTGAAATCCCCGTGTGGTGATTTTGGCGGCATCGAGTTGAGTTTTCAGTTTCTGACTGGTTGTCTTTTCCCTGGCCAATTTTGCTTCGGTGGCTTTCCGTGCTTTCTCTGATTGTTTTATTGCGGTTTCCTTTTTGCGAATTTTCTGTTTCTGGGAGCGAATCTCCTGATCCCGCTTGTCAATATTCTGTTTCAATTGGTCAATAGAAGACAGAAGCTCACCTTTCCCTTTGCTGGAGGTGGAGATCCGGCGAGTCATCTTTTTTAATTTCTGCTGAATTTCCTCCAGCCTGGCCGCTGTCTCAGTTTTTTCTTTACGGCTTGATGCAAGATCCTTCGCCAGTTGTGCCGTTTTCTTCTGTTGCAGTTGTAGCAGGTGATATAAAAAACCACCGGCTGAAAGCGCTCCTGCCAGCATAATCAGCAACAGGACTGTTAAAAGAACAGACCTTTTCTGAGGTGTGGGCCTTTCCCGCTTTTCTTCCGGGGTCCGTATCTTTGCTGCCTGCCTGAATTCAAATTCTTCCAGTGGTGTATGTTTTTCATTCATCGAATTTAATTATACTCTTGCTTACCAATTCTGCAAAAATCATTTTTGCGCGTTCTTCCGGAATGGGGGAAATCTTGATAATGGAGTTGATATCCCATTTCCCATTGATTCTGGATACCAGAAAGCCTTCTTCCGGGGAGAGGCTCTGGGTTGCAAGATCGTTCAGGGAACATGCAAGGTGAGGGACTGCGATACCTTGTCGAATTACCTTTTCTGCTTTCTGGATCAGTACATTCAGTTGTTTCTGAATTGGTTTGGAGCCTGGATATTTTACGAGGAAAGATTCTGCCATGAGATAAGGCTCAATGAACCCGGATTCCGCCAGTGCTTTGACCTTAGGAGCCACTTCTTCCGCAAGTTCATTCTGCAACGCCTGCTTTGGTTTTTTCATTCGAACAAGGCCATTTTCATGGCACTCAAACAGGTTCTTGAAAACAATGAACCGTGAAGATCGGAACTCCATTGCGATGTCATCAATATTTCTTTTCCCATCCACAGCGCGGAGCAACTTTGTGAGATTGGATGAAAGAGGGAGTGCATTGATGACCCGGATGGCGTCTGTAATCGGAGTATATTCTCCGTTTGGGATGATTTTCCGTATCCGTGCCCACTCGTCTACCCGGCGGACCCCTTCCAGAATAATCGTAGTGACATCAAGATTAATATCAATGAATTCTTTACCAAGACTTTCTCCGTCCATGAACTCAAATTCACCGGACTCCCAGAGAAAAATATCAAACAGAGATTCCTGTGCCTTGATTTCAAGAAACATCCGGATTTCGGAAAGTGTAAGAATGCCTTCATCTACCAGAAGCTTTCCCAGCATCAATTCGTTTTTTTCCTGGGTTTCCAGCAATTCTTTCAACCCTTCTTCGGTGATTTTCCCATAGCTGATCAGAAACTGTCCAAGGTATTCCCGGGGATTGGTGGAGGATGTGGCAACGATTTGCCCGTCCTTGAAGAAAATTTGTTTTTTGAAACGATCTCCAGCCAGATGGAGGGCTCCTGTCTTATGGCCATGGTGAATCCACTGCAATACATCGGCTATGGCCATCAGGTTGATTGTGCCTTTCAGCTCTGATTGCATTTTTTCCCCTTCTTTTTCTTTGCCCAATCCGGGATAGTGGTCTGCCTGGCACGGGAGATGGCAAGAGAGCAGGGCGGCACGTCCTTGGTAATGGTGGAACCTGCGCCGACATAAGCATCATCCCCGATGGAAAGGGGTGCGACCAGCTGGCTGTCGGAGCCGATAAACACGCGTTTTCCGATTTCTGTCCGATGTTTCTTTTCCCCGTCATAGTTGCAGGTAATCGTTCCGGCTCCGATATTGGTTTCCTCTCCGATTTCGGTATCACCGAGGTAGCTCAAATGGGAAGCTTTGACACCTGGATGGAGGATTGCTTTTTTAGTCTCCACGAAATTTCCGACCTTGACTCCGGCATTCAACACAGTTCCGGGTCTAAGGTGAGCCATAGGACCGATAGTGCAACCGCTGCCGATTGTAGATTCCGTGATGATAGAATAGGGTTTTACTTCGCAATTTTTTCCGATGATTGCATTCCTGATTACGGCTCCGGGCTGAAGGACGCAACCGGTTTGAATAGTTGTTTTGCCGAAAATATGAGCGGGTCCATAAACAGTCGTGTCAGGTTCAATCTCAACCGTATCTTCAATTCGAACACTTTCCGGGTTCAGGATGGTGACGCCGGACAGCATCAGGTTTCGCTTTTGCCGGTTCAAAGCGGTTGTGTCAGCAAAGGCCAACTGTTCCCGGTTGTTTACACCGAGAAAGTCATCGGGGTCGTTGGCGGTGATAACCCGAACATCAAATCCCTTTTTCATCAGAATAGCAGGGAGGTCGGTCAGGTAATATTCCTTTTGCGCATTGTTATTTTCGATTGCAGGGAGGAATTCCACAAGGTGCCTTGCTCTGAAAATATAGACGCCTCCATTTACAAGGCGAATATTCCGTTCCTCTTCTGACGCATCCTTTTCTTCCACAATTGCAGAAAACGCGTCATTGTCTGCGACAATTCGCCCATAGCCGAAAGGGTTTTCCGGTTCAAAGCCCAGAATGGCACAGTCCACATTTTCAGTCTTGCTCAAATTCAGGAACGAGGTGAGAGATTCGGCACAAAGAAGGGGCAAGTCTCCCGGAAGAACCAGAACGTAACCATCAAAATCCTTGTAAAAAGAAAGAGCACAACTTACCGCGTGGCCGGTTCCCATGCGCTTATTCTGGTGAAAAACAGAGGTCTCAGGGTAGGCAGAACGAAGCATTGTCGCAGATTGTTCAAAATCCCTCCCCAATACAACGGCGATCTGCTGTGAAAGGGGGGCAAGTGTTTGCAAAACACGAAAAAGAATCGGGATGCCGGCCACCTTGTGGAAAACCTTCGGAAGCTGAGATCGCATCCGGGTTCCTTCACCGGCGGCAAGAATCAATGCTCTGGTTTTCATGAAAGACCTCTACAGTGTTTTCAGGTTTTCTTCTAATTGATTTAAAAGTTCATCTCTTTGCGCGTGGAATTTATTGTCCGGATTCAGTGAAATAGCTTTGTTCAGTAATTCCATTGCCTTCTGTTCTTCTCCCTTTACCGAATAGGCGGCAGCCATTGTGTAGAGAATTACGTCATTTTTCGGGTCTTTTTCCAAAAGAGGCTGAAGGAGGGCGAGGGGCTCTTCAAACTGGTGCTTATTGATGAGAAAAACGGCTCTGGCAAATGGATCAAACGCCATTTGGGCTTCAGGTTCATTCAGTTTCCGGTTACAGTAACGAACATGGGAATTGCACTTTTCCCGGAATTGGGCGTCAGCCGCTTTCTCAGCTAGTTTTTCGAACGCGCTCTTTGCTTCTTTGAAGTTTTCTTTTCCCAGTAAGCCCAGTCCCTTTTCGTAGCCCTTTATATTCATGCCGCCTCCTGTCTTGTCTGCTTTAAAAAAGAATACCACAGATTGGCGGCCACTGCCACCTGCCGGAAATCCGTGCAGGCGGCGTTTCAGTCAAAAGGTAAGGGATAACTGGAGTTGAACGGAGGTCGCGGTGAACGCCCGGGTTTCTGTGCCCCGGAGGTGGGTTGTCCGGTAGTGGGTGAATTCAACGCCTCCATTAAGATGAGACGAGAAGCTGTACCGCGTACCTGCGGAAAAGCGGTGATTATCAGTGAGGGCATCTTCCGGCTGGTGGTTCAGCAGGTGTGTTTTGGAATGCTTCGTCAGGGAGAAAGTGCCGATCCCCGCCCATGATTCGAAATTTCCAGCCTTAAACAACATCTCGACAAATCCCCCGACTGCGGAAAATTCACCCACGTGCCCCGTAGGGAGCGGTGCACAGTCAAAGAGAATGTCCGTGGTGAAAAACTGGGAACCGGCTGTTGAACGGAAAGCGGAGGTGACCAGTGAAAGGGACTCGGTGACGGGAAGGGTCACTTCTGCCATGATCACGGAGGGATGAAACGCTTCACCGGAAGAAAGCCGCATAAAACCGCGGTGTCCGGCGATTTTCCCGCTTCCCCCGGGAAATTCAAAGAACAGGGCGCCTTCCATTGCGGGATCAGTGGATGAAAACGTCTGGTCGTCCAGGCTTCCGTTCTGTGCCGGCTCGTCCGTGAGGGAAGCCGCCAGCGTGACATGTTCTGTCAGCCGGATGCCAAGCTGGAGTTGGTTCTGGTTTGCGTGGGCCCCGGTCTGAATCCCCCCTGCCGAGTAGAACCCGTCGTAGTTCAGGGTTGTTTCCCCGGTCGCCACAAGGTTTTCGGCTTTCCCGGCGAGGAAATACCATTCCCCCTTTTCGAGGCGAATCCACGCGGAAACAATTTCAAAGTCATTGTCCCCCATGAAGTCGAAGGAGGCTTCAAAACTTGTGTCAATGCCGTTGATTTCCCCAAGCCCTCCGGAAACACTGAACCAGCTTTCATTTACGGTGGATGCGAAATTGCTGCCGCTATCGGTGGCGTAGTGGCCGAAGTTATCGTCGGTGTTATGATTTTGCAGAAAATCCGTAATGATGGCCCCATGTATGGCAATCCCTTTTAAGGAAAAGATAAATTGTGCTTGGGAAAGTGCGGGGAATAGCCCCATTGACAGCAGGGAAAGAAAAGAGATAACTCGGTACGGGATGTTTTTCCAATTCATATAGCCTCCTAAAAATGCCTTTTCCTATAAAAGTAGGCAGACCTAAAATAACGACTTCCCCACGGCTTGTCAACGTAAAAATCCAGAAATGTTTATTAACTTGCAAACAATTTATAAGGTTGCACCTTCTGGTAGAAACACTCACTCCCCTGAAAAAGGATTTTTTTATAAGTTTCCCTTGACAAAAAATAGGGAGACCTATAATATGTGAGGCGGACAAGGAGGTGGCGAAATGCTGACCCATACTGCGGAAGACTATCTGGAGAGAATTTACATGCTTTCTCTGAAACTGGAGCGGATAAAGAGCTCTGATATTGCGAAGGAATTCGGCATTCGCACCCCTTCAGTGATTTCAGCATTGAAACTGTTGAAAGAGAAGGGGTTTGTCCATTATCAGAAGCACGGCGCCGTAACCCTCTCGGAAAAGGGAATGGAACGGGCTCTGGACGTGTATGACCGTCACAAGACCGGCTATCGTTTTCTTCGGTTCGTTCTCGGCGTGCCGGATGATATCGCTTCATCGGATGCATGTGGAATGGAGCACTCGATTTCATCTGAGACAGTGGCGGCTATGAAAGATTTTTTCAGTTTTCTTACTGCAAAAAAGGATAAGGGAGTTGATATTCAGGATGAGTTTCGGAAATTTCGGAAGGAGAAGCCAATTCTTGGGAAGGACAAGGACAAGCTGGATGAAAAAAGCGAAACGCAATCCCTCAGTGCGGTAAAAGATGGAATCATTTGCACAATTCTAAAACTGGATGGATCACGGGAAGTGAAGCGCCGGTTGTTGGATATGGGGGTAATCCCCGGAGAGTCGGTGGAAATACGAAATCGTGGCCCTTTGGGATTTCCCATTGAGATTCTAATCCAGGGGTACGTGCTGACGCTGAGAAAGGACGAAGCGGAAACTGTGATTGTGAGGGGGAACTAAATGGTACCGTTGGCATTTGTGGAACCGGGCAGTCTTGTGGAAGTGCTGGATTTCAGATGTGGTGGAAATTGCAGTTACCGTCTTCGGGAACTGGGCATAATGAAAGGGTGCCGGTACCGGGTCAGTTCTGGGGCGAAAGGCAGTCCTTTCATACTGAGTAACGGTGAAAGCCGTATCGGGCTGGGTACCGGGATGGCGATAAAAATCATGGTTCGGGAAGTTTGACATGGGCAGGAATTATGTAGTCGCGGTGGCGGGGAATCCCAACAGCGGCAAAACTTCGCTGTTTAACCGGTTGACCGGTTCAAACTTGAAAGTCGGGAACTGGCCCGGTGTGACAGTGGAGAAAAAGGAAGGGAAGGTTGTTCGTGGTGATATCACGTTTACTTTTGTTGATATTCCGGGAACCTATGGTATTTCCGCCCGGTCCGAGGACGAGCGGATTGCCATGGATTTTTTGACGAAGGATCGTCCCGATGCTGTAATTGTGGTGCTGGACTCAGCCAATTTCAACCGGAATTTCTATCTCTTTACGCTGGTCATGGAAATGGGCCTGAAAGTCATTCCGGTGTTGAACATGACAGATATGGCTGAAAAACGGGGGATTACGCTCCACACGGACCGGCTTTCCGCTGTTTTCGGCATTCCCTTTGTGAAGACCATTGCGTCCAGAGGAAAGGGCGTTTCCGATTTGTGGAAGGTGCTGGAGGGTGTTGGCGAACTGGAAAAACCGGTTCACCTTCCGGCCTATCCAAAGCCGGTGGAAACCGCCGTTGAAACCCTGATGAACCGGTTTCCGAAAGAGGCTGCTTCCCGCTTCCAGGCGCTGGGGATTCTGGACAGCGGCATTGTGATTCCGGATAACGACGAGCTCCGACAAGTCGTGGCCGGGCTGCAGGGAAAAATTGAAGAGGAACTGGCGGGGGAACTGGACGAACTCATTGCGGAAAAGCGCTATGAATTTGTATACTCCATCGCCAAAGAGTGCGTGGAACGGCGAATGAGTACTGAACAGAAGGTCGCGCTGACTGACAGAATTGACCGATTCGTCACAAATCGATACCTTGGTGGGCCTCTCTTTCTCTTTGCCATGTGGCTGCTGTTTTTCCTGGTTTTTACTGTGGGGAATCCCTTTGTGGCTTGGATCAATGCCGGATTTGAAGCCCTGTCTTTTTTGATTCCGGG
Organism: Acidobacteriota bacterium; assembly: GCA_013151025.1. Taxonomy (GTDB): domain Bacteria; phylum Acidobacteriota; class Holophagae; order Thermotomaculales; family Thermotomaculaceae; genus UM-FILTER-49-7. The sequence continues at coordinate 49,426 of JAADJC010000061.1, read as the reverse complement.
TACCGGCTTATTCACCTCTTTTGTCCGGGAAGGATTGATTTCCGGGGTAGGGGCAGTGCTGGTATTTGTTCCCAACATTTTCATTCTATTTTTCCTGATTGCCATCATGGAGGATTCCGGGTATCTTTCCCGGGCAGCCTTTGTGGCAGACCGGTTCATGCACGCCCTGGGGCTTCATGGTAAGTCTTTTATCCCGATGCTCCTTGGATTTGGCTGTAATATTCCAGCGGTGATGGCGGTACGGACACTGGAAAATGAAAAAGACCGGGTACTGACAGCCCTGGCAATTCCCTACATGTCCTGTTCGGCGCGACTGCCGGTATACCTGCTCTTCGTCGGCATCTTCTTCACCCGCTACCAGTCCACTGTGGTGTTCAGCCTCTATCTCCTGGGTATTATCATTGCCATTCTTGTGGCCCGGGTGCTGCGCAAGGTTTTCTTTACAAAAGCTGTATCCCCATTGGTGATGGAATTGCCTGCGTATCATGTCCCTTCTTTAAAAACGGCAGCTCGTTCCGCTGGAATTCGAACGACATTCTTCATCAAAAAGGCCGGTACATTTATCTTTGGTACCGTGCTGGTTATCTGGATACTGGCCAGCCTTCCGGTGGGTGTTCAATATGCTTCTGCAGGGAGCGTTATCGGCCGAATCGGTTCCGCAGTCGCCCCGATTTTCCATCCGGCGGGATTTGACTCCTGGCAGGCGGCAGTGGCCCTGATCTTCGGTTTTCTGGCGAAAGAAGTGGTGGTAGGCACCTTCGGGGTTCTGTACGGGGGCCAGACCGCCCTGACATCCGCCATCGGAAGCCAGTTTTCCGCCCTGTCTGCCATGAGCTTTATGGTAATGACCCTCGTCTATATCCCATGTGTGGCAACAATTGCTGTTATCCGGCGTGAAATTGGCACAAAATGGGCCGCCCTTTCGGTGGGAATCAGCGTTACGCTGGGGTATCTGCTTGCCGTTCTTATTTTCCAGGTGGGGCGCTTGATTGGAATTGGTTAATTACCAGACAATTAAGAGGAAAGTTCAGAATAAAATCGGTTGACTTGAAAAGTTCCGCTGTGGTATTATACCCTCCGACTTCGGGGAGTGGCGCAGTCTGGTAGCGCACCTGCCTTGGGAGCAGGGGGTCGGAGGTTCAAATCCTCTCTCCCCGACCATTCGACCCGAAGACATGAGCACCAGTAGCTCAGGTGGATAGAGCAACTGCCTTCTAAGCAGTGGGTCGGGGGTTCAAGTCCTCCCTGGTGCGCCATTCTTTGACATCTCATGTGGTGGGCGTAGCTCAGTTGGTAGAGCACTGGATTGTGGCTCCAGTGGTCGGGAGTTCAAGCCTCCTCGCCCACCCCATTTTTTCTTCTATCCTATTCAGTAACAAATTGGCCGTTCTTCTTTTATTTATTGTTGTTTTTGTATGCAGAGCAGTACGTGTGAATGCATGAGAGGGAATTTACTGTTCTTTCTCTTTTTTCCCTTCTCGCACTCGCACTTGCGCTCTCTCCGGCCCCTGCGGTCGGGAATGGCGGAAGCGTGTGGGAATCGAACCCACCGACCTTTACTTCCGCAAAGGCCCACCGGTTTTGAAGACCGGGGGAGACACCAGCCCCCATTCGCTTCCATTTGCCATCATTTCAATGACAATGATGGTGAATTGCCATTATATTATGACTGGAGCCGTTCGGCAATCTTTTTGGCAATGGAATTAAAAACTGTTGCGGCTTCTGATTCCGGTGACAATATCATAACGGGTACACCGTCGTCTCCGCCTTCCCGGATTGCAACCGTGATGGGAATTTTCCCCAGCACTTCTGCTGCCAGTTTGTCCCCGGTATCCATCGTGGTGTTGCCGCCGAAGATGTGGTGGATATGGCCGCAATCCGTGCATCTGAAATAGCTCATATTTTCCACAACACCGAGAAGCGGTATTTGGAGTTTTCGGAACATTGTGATGGCTTTTTTCACGTCAATTAATGCGACATCCTGGGGTGTACTTACGGCAATTGCGCCAGACACCCTGGTGCTCTGGGCTACGGAAAGCTGAACGTCACCGGTTCCGGGGGGAAGGTCAATGAGGAGGAAGTCCAGCTCACCCCAATCCACGTCTTTCATGAACTGCTGAATGGCTTTATGGAGCAGGGGACCCCGCCATAGAACCGGCGAGTCATCTTCCAGCAGGAATCCGATGGAAATTAGTTTTACGCCCTGTTTTTCAAATGGAATAATCTGGCCCTTTTCGTTGCTCAACGGCTGTTCATGAATGGCAAACATTGTGGGTATGGACGGGCCGTAGAGGTCGGCATCCATCAGGCCGACACGATATCCCGCTTTTGCCAGTGCAACGGCAAGGTTTACCGTGACGGTTGATTTCCCGACACCGCCCTTACCGCTTCCAACCAGAATCGGGTGCGTTACATTGGGCAGGAGGTTCTGCTGTTCCACCTGTCCGTAGGCCTTGTCTTGTACCTTCAGGGTGACTGCCACGGTTTGAACCCCTTCCACTGTCATCAGCACGTCTTTTACCGCTTTCTCAAAGCCCTCCTCGTGGCCCTTTGCCTGAGACGGGAGTTCAATCCGTACTTCCACATTGCCGTCTTCGCCAATGTCCAGGCCCTTGACGCCCTTGAATTTAATCGGGCTGATGTCGGTTCCGGGAATTTGAATGGTATCCAGTTTATCGTAGATTTGAATCCTTGAAATTTTGCTCATCTGCTGCTCCTTTACAAAAAAGTAACCAATACATTCTATCACAAGATAGGTTGCAATTCCATGCCTTTATCCGTTATAGTAAACCAAAGTGAGACCGGAGGTCACGAAATGGTTTATTTAAAGTTATTTTTTTATCTTTGTGTGTTGGTTTTTTCGGTATTTTCGAAAAATTTTGTTTTTGCCGTAACCCTTATTGCAGTGCTGGCAATATCAGACTGCTTGTTTTCACGGTTTATGAGGGAGAATATCAATGGATTTCTTATGTCACTGCTGGTATTCGCCGTTGTGGCCTGGGTAGTGATTCTCGTGTCAGGTGTTGCAGGGGTGAATCGTTATTTCATTCTGATTGGCGCGGGTTATCTTGCGGTTGTTTCTGCCATGTTGATGCCGTCGGGGCCGAGAGAGGCTTTTCCCGGATTGCTGAATTCTCCTGATAATATAAAATGTAAAAAAATTCTGGATGCTTCAATTTTAATGGATGGCCGGATTCTGGATCTTGTGGAAACCGGTTTTCTGGACGGAACTATTCTCGTACCGCGTTTTGTACTGAAACAGATTCAAAGAATTTATGAAACGGGAAAAGAACTGAAACAACAACGGGCTGCACACGCATTGGAACTTATCCGAAAATTGCAGAATATGAAAAGCGTCCTGTTCAAGGTCTGTGAAATTGATTTTCCCCAGGAAATGGACGTGGATCAGCGAATCATCTCCCTGGCAAAGAAGCTGAACGCGAAGATTGTAACCAACGATTATACGTTGAACCGGGTAGCCTCACTGGAGGAAATTGAGGTTCTGAATATCAATGAACTGGCCAATGCTCTGAAACCGGTTGCCTTGCCGGGTGAAACCATGTCTATTCATATTATCAAAAAGGGTAAGGAAGACGATCAGGGCATTGGGTATCTTGATGATGGCACAATGGTGGTAATAGACGGCGGTGAACAATATATCGGGGATCGAGTTCAAACAAAAATTACCAGTATATTGCAGAATCCGGCAGGGAAAATGATTTTTGGAACGGTCGCAACGGATGAAGAAAGCGAGTAGTTTTGCGATTCTGTTGTTTTTCACGGCTTCTCTTTTGCAGGCGCAGGGGAAAACGGTTGTATTCCCCTTTGAAAATCGTTCTGCCGACAGTACCGTTGAATGGTTGGGCTATGGGCTGGAGGCATTGTTTGAAGACAGCTTGAACGGCGTTCCACTGGCGGAACGTCTGGACATTGTTGACAGCATGGATGTGCCGGACACAGGCAATCTGACGCTGGCAACCCGTATTATTATTGCGCAGAAGCTGAAGGCGGACAATCTGTTGACCGGCAGTTTTAAAGTTTCTGAGAACAAGATTTTAATTGAATTTACCCGGTATGAAATAGATAAACTGACTCAAAAGACAGGGAAGTGTACAGTTGAAATGGCTGGTTTTCCGGCCAACCTTGCACCTTTCATCCGGGAGGAAATCGGTGGGAAATATCCCTATCCCCAAACTTTCACCGGACATCGGTTTGAGGCCTATGTCAGAGGGATGCTTCGGGCCGTTGTAAACAGTGATTTTAAAGAAATTGCCGAGTTGGCCGGGAAGGTGACCGAAAACGAATCGTTGAACCGCAATCTGGGGAACCTGCTCTTTGATACCGGCCACTTTGAAATGGCGCTTGTATACCTGAAACGACTCCCTGAGACGGATTCCCATGGGCTTTTTCTTTCAGGAATGTGCTGTGTGCAGCTTGAGAACTATGCGGATGGCCTCATCTTCTTTCTTCAGACCTTGAAGTTCAGGCGAAACACGGCATCGGTAGTAAATGTGGCGGGATGTCTCGTTGCGTTGCAACATCCAGTGGAAGCTGCGGCATTTCTGGACTCACTTCCAGGTGATAGTGGGAAAACAGAGCCGGTGGTCATATTTGACCGTGCGGTAGTTGATGCAGGGCAGAAAAAATGGGGTGATGCGCTGAATACGCTGAGCAGCTACATATCCTCTTTCCGTATCACAGGCGAGGCGAAACTGCTTGCCCGTTTCTGTTGCGAAAAATGTAATTGTACCCATCCCCTTTGCACTGATGAAACGGAAGAAAAAAGGAAAAATCAGGAGAAAGCGGATATTGTGTCCTTTTATCAGTTCAGCAATGGAGAGCAGGGAACAAACGCAGCGTTGGACCTGAAGGAAATCAAGGAATTGTACATGGCAAAGGCGGTCCAGGCACTCAAATCCGGTTCAAAAAAAGAAGCCATTGACGCTTTACAGAAGGTGCTTTATCTTGATCCGCTGCAGAAAGACGCGCTTAAAATGCTGTGTGAACAATGCAAAGATGAAAAAGCTTGCAGGAAATTAAACGCGTTGCTGCCGGAGGCAGCAACGCTGCAGTGATTTGTGAATAGTGACTTGTGATTTGTAAAATCAAAGAGTCAGCAATGGGTGCCTAATAACTGATGTCCTGTCTTTCCCCGCCTTTTCTGAATCTTATCCGGACTCAACCTTAATCTTGCCTTCTACTTAACCTTGCATTCTTTCTACAGTTTTTCGGCAAGTCTTTTCAGGTCTTCCCGGCTGGAACGGCCGGCAAGGGAGCGGGCCAGTTCTACAGCTTCGGGAATGCCGTAGATTTTCGCGGTATGGAGTGCCATTTCCAGCGCCTCGTCATTTTGCCCTGTTTTTTCCAGTGAGACAGCCAGCGGAATAGCGTACTCCGGGCTCAATGTGAATTGGCCGCGCATGGCCATTATGTTTTTGTATTTTGTCAGATATTCCGCAGCATCTTCAAAGTGTTCCATTTGAAAATTCCAGATGCCGGTGAGGGCAATAATCTGCGGGTCCGGACGGTGGGGGGGCAGGGCTTCCATTGTTTCTTCGAGGAGCTCTTTCGCCTTGTCCATTTCGCCTCTTGCCATGTAGAGGGTGGCGGCAGCACGGATTACAATCAGGGAAGGATGTTCATCCAGAATTTCATCAATGGGCTCATCGGATTCGGCCCGGGCAATTAATTCGACGAATTCTGCCCAGCGCTGATCGTCCAGTAAATCCGGGTATTTTCCGGCAAGGCTGCGAAAGGTTTCCAGGGCGGTTTTGGCATCGTTGTTCAGGGAATGATAGAGTGCCTGAAAGTAGAGGGCGGCTGGTGAAATTTCCATCTCCAGGATCGCTTTCCCCGCTTCCATATCCTGTCGGTTCAACGCGGCCATGGCGTGTTTCAGTGCTTTGTTCTTTTCCACCTCTTCCCGAATAAAGGGTGGGTAATTTTCAATGAGAATTTCGGCGTAGGCATCGTCGTCCTCAGGGAGAAGTTCCTGCTCCGCCTTATCCGGGCCGAAAACTTCTTCGAACTGGTCATAATGCTCGTCAATTTTGTTGAGGATGTCTTCCGCAGCAGCACGAATCTCAGGGTTTTCCGCGTAATTCAGGCAGGTGGTGGCAAAATCTGCGGATGTATCAAAATCTTTTGCGTCAAAATGAGACTGTGCCAGACTAAGATTGTGGGAAGCGAGCTTTGTTTTGCAAATTCGGATGTTTTCCCGAACCGGAACTGTAACCTCCATAGGACAGTCGGAAACAGCCAGAGCGTCTTCGTAGGCTACCAGCGCGAGATAAAATTCTCCCTTTGAAAATTGCTTGTCGCCCTTCAATTTCAATTTGTTACAGTCTTTTTTACCCAATTTCCCGAATAATCCGAATCGTGACATATCTCACCTCAAACCAGATTTCATGATGTAGTATAGTTTCATGGAACGGATATTGCAAAATAATTTATTGAAATACAGGATTAAGGGAGGGAACATGAAAAAAGTATTCATTCTGATGGGGTTTGCGGCGATTCTTACAATCTTGCAACTGTCCTGTTCTTCGAACAGCTACGTGGACGTAGGTCTCAACATCGGAGATGATGACTTGATCGGGGACGTGTCGAACGGTTCGGCATATGTCGGGGCTTCAATTGACAGTTATGGCGAATGGGTAGCAACGGGGAGCCAGGGCATTGCCTTTGGCAGTGGAAACCAGGTGGATTTCAACATAATCCCAATGAACACCGGTTCTGTGGATTCAGACCGCGCAATCGCGTTGAATGACAACGGCAATTTCATTGCGGCGTTTGAAAACGGAATCTACTTCGGGGACATCAGCGGGGCATTGACAAAGGTTTATGACAATGTGAATGGCACATTCATCTCGGTTGCAATCAACAGCAACGATACCTGGCTGGTTTCTTCCGAGGACGGCGTGTATATCGGTTCCGGGGCGACTGAACCGCTTTTTCTGGACTATGTAAATAATGTCGGGGAATTTTCCCACTGCTCCCTCAACGAATATGATGAATTTGTGGCGGCCGGTTCCCTTCAGGTTCTCTACGGATACATTGATGACCAGAATGTGGTTCAGTTGACCAGTTATGATCCGGTTTCCGTGTCCAACGATTCGGTATGGACCGACATCAACGGGTATGGAGATTTTGTCGCAACCGGGGGAATCAACACCCTTCTCGGCCTGACCAATGGGACCAAGAACATTACCCCGAAGTTGGCAAGAAAAGCAAGTGCAAAGACTGTGAACGTTGCGGGAAGCGATGTGCCGGTTGTGGTTCCCCAAACTCCGAAAAATGCGAAATACACTGTAAATCGCCAGTATAAGGCATGGTTTCAGACTCACAAAACACGGAAAAAGGTTCTCAAGGCCGCCGCTGTCTATCACAGTTGCGCCATTAACAACTACACCGACTATGTGGCATCCGGGGATGATTACCTCATCTACAACGATGACCAGAGCTTCAACCCTGTCACTGCACCGGGGGAAATGGTTGTGGTGGATATCAATGATAGCGGAGACTGGATCGCGGTGGGTACCGACGGCATTTTTCTGAACAACATTTTTCAGTACGACGGCATGGGGCTGGGGGACTTTCTCACAGCAAAAATGTCTGAGGAAGGGAACTTCATTGTATGCACCAGCTACTCCACCTACCATTACAACGCCGCAACAGGTTATCTCATTGATGATGGCCCTGTGGCGGACAGGGGATATCCGGTGGCAGCAGATATCTATGGCCCCCGGTGGATCGCAGTGGGCAACTACGGTGTTCTCCTCTGGAATTACTAAGGCGGCAAAGGCGCCGTGGATAGTTTGGAACTCGGAAAGCGGGGACTGGCAACTTCCCAGGTGCCTGTATCCCGCTTTCCGAAAGGTGGGGAATGACAAGTTCCCTGCTTTTTCACATCTTTCCCGGCACTCAACCTCAACCTTGTCTTCTACTTAACAGGCGGTAGAGCCAGATGCCCAGCACGGCGACAATCATCAATACGAGGAGGCGCAGCGCGATACGGGAGAATTCCGGGGTCCAGGGTTTTTCTGCCTGTTGGAAGGCAGTGTTCTTGACCGATGACTCCGGTTCAATTGTTGTGGCGTTGTGCTGTTCCCAGTTGTCCTGGCGGATAAAGCGTGCCACGTCAAAATGAGGTTTTGCCACTTTGGGATTGCCGTAGCAGAGGGTGGCGCTTTGCAGGGTTCCGAGTTCCGGAACGAGAAAGAGGTTCCTTCGAACCCAGTTCAATTGGAGTGCGGTAATGGTAAGCGGTGTGTTGTCGCCGTTGAAGATGGTCAGTTTGTAGTTGCCGGTGTCGGAGGGACGAGCTGAGAGTTTCAACTGCTGTTCGGTTCGGGGGCCCAGTGAAAATTTGTAGAATGTGCCACTGGCCAGTGAGACGTCGTGGCGGTCCAGTATAACCTGTTCTCCCTTCAATGACACAGTCCGGTAGAAAGCAGGGGTGGTTGTCACGATGGATATGCTGGAAATCGGAATTCCGGTTGAAAATGAAATCACGGTGTTGTCCCTGGAATCAGTCGTGGTGGTGAAGTTCTTCAATTCCATGGTGTCGGTGGTATTCGTTTTTGTGTTTTTGGCCCTGGTGGAAGCTGTGACGGAATTGATTCTGAATGGGACGGCTGATTTGCCGGTGGTGGAGAATTCCAGATCCTTGTATTTCAGTTGAACAGCTTCGTTTTCCGGGGGGAAGTCGACGTCTTTCAGCACAACTTTAAACCATCGGCATTGTACCGGTTCAAAGGAAACGGATGTCTTGCGGAGATCCACATTCCGGCTGAAATCGAACAGGCTCTCGTTGACAAGGGGAGTCCAGGTGTTCTTGTCGTTGCTGCTGCTGATTGAAATTGATTTTTTGAAGTTGCGGTTGGGGGTGGAAAAGTAGAGCATGCGAATCGCTTCGGCATCTTCAGGAACCGCCAGTACCATGGTGGTGCTGCCTTTTGCCGTGGAAAAGTCACGAATGTTCAATTTGTACTGGGTCCGGGGAATCGCAGGCCGGTGTTCTTTCAGAATTGTGAACGGGATCAGGGAATCTTTCGGGGAAAAGATACGGACATCCCTTTGGTCAATGGCGGTATGGTCCAGCACTTCTCCCGGGAGTGCGACTTTGTAAACCTTTCCGGGCTTTAGCGGCCCCTGAAGTGTTCTGGAGTACTGAAAATTCTCCGGTTTCAATGGATCAGCGCTCATTGCCATGGAGCTGAGAACCAGAAGTATTGGAACAATGAAGCTACGCCGGTTCATCTGAGTCTCCATTTCCCATGGTTTGATTTTCCCGCGACGACTTTTCATTGAAGCGATGGTAGAGCCAGGAAGAACCGATGAGGAGCAGGCCCAGAACCATAAAGGAAAGAATACGGTAGGGTGTGCTGAAATGGGAGATGTCCATGAAAAACACCTTGAAGAGGGTGACGAGAAAGATGCCGATGGCTGTTTTGCGCATTGCGCTGTTTTCCTGCCGGAAACCCTGTATCATGAGGATAGAAGCAAAAACAGCCCAGAGTACGGAGATAGATGCGAACCGGGCCACGGAAGCATGCTGATAGAAAAATGCGGCAGTTTCAATAGTCAGTATTAAAAAGAGAGAGGCGGCGAAGATGCCGGTAAACAGGCTGCCCAGTCTGTTCCATGTGGCGCCGACTGTGGCGCGGAGTTTTCGGCCCGCCCAGTATAACGAGCCAAGGAGTGCGGCACTGGTCAGTAAACGTTCAAGGATATCCCGGGTGTACGGAACCTTGAAATAGGACCACTTTCTGCCCAACCGAAAGACAACGGGATAGTCGTAAAGAAAGAATTTGCCGGTAACAAGAATGGCCAGCACAATGCCGGTGACTGCCATCCATTTTCTGTCCAGTTTCAGGCCCATCCAGAGGAGGAGAGCTGCTTCCAGTGCCCAGAAAATTGTAATCCAGTTTGAGGAGAAAAGGATGGGAACCGTGAGGACCAGAAAAAATACGGCGTTGGCGATCAGGTACCAGAATGCAGGGCCATCCACGGATTCGTGTTCTGAAAGCCAGCTGGAAAGGGTGAGGAATACCACGGCAATAAACAGGGTAACAATGGCGACGTAGGGGGTACTGTACCGGTCCGCCACAAGGCCGAACGCAAAACCGAAGGCGATGAGGGCGTTGGGAGCGGCAAACCACATTCCGCCAAGGGACCGGGCTTCTTTCCGATAGAGGGTTGCTGCAACGGGGAGAACGGCATAGATGAGAAAAAAGACCATGAGGAAAATAAGAGAAGGCCAGAATACAGTCATTTTGTAGTAGACGGCATACCACGATGTGTACAGAAGCCATGTAAACACGAATCCCAGTGATTCCAGTATACGCCAGCTTTTTCTTGTGGCCAGTGCCAGTATACCCAGGTTGAGAATGGTCATGTAACTCATAAGGGCAATCTGGTTGGGTTGGTTGTTGGAAAGGAAAAGTGGTGTCAGAAATCCACCCAGTGTACCCAATGCGGCGAGCCATTTGGCATCATACACAACTGCCAGCACACATGAAAAGACCGTGATAAGGATCATGATTGAAAAGGAGAGCCACATGGGAATCAGGTGATAGAGTTGAAAACCGGCAAAAGTGGAAAAGTAGAGGACCGCGATACCGCCTCCAGCGAGGGACAGTCCGAAACTGCGGAATTCCTTTTTGCGGAACCATTCTCCGAGGCCAAGAAAAGCCATGCCCCAGAAGTAAGAGAGGCCGATTCTTCCTGCAGGACCCACCCATCCCTTTGTGAACGAATATTTCAGAAAATACCCCACGGCAAATACCATGGTAATGATGCCGATGATGAGGAGCCATTTCTGACCGAAACGAAATTCACCTTCCCCGATGCCGGCAGTTTCAGTGGGAGCTGTTACAGAGGCGGGTTGATCGGTTTTGGTTTCGTGGGGATAAAACTCTGTGGGAAGTTTGTCCGCGAATTCAGTTGCCAGGTTTGAATCGGGGCTTGTTTCCGGAGTATCCGCCACCGACTTGCCTGTGGTTTCCGGGACTTTTTCATTCATGGAATCTGTTACCAGCACTTCAATCCGGCTGAGACTCCCGGAGAGGGTGGTAAGCGACGTGTCGAGATAGGACTTCAGCGTATCCAGATAGGTGAGCTGTTCCTTTACGTCAAAATAGAGTGAGATTCTCTCGGATGATTCCTTGCTGAATACGGCACCGCAATGGGGACACTGACCACAACGTTCCGTAATTGTTCCCTGACATCTCGGACACTTCATTGATTCCTCCTACTACCGGGCTGAACACGATGATGTCGTGTCTCCGGCTGGCTGGCATGATTTCATAAATCAATTGTAACGGAAAATCCTGGACTTGGAAAGGGTGATGGGGATGGTGGCATAGCCTTTGTGGATAGTGAATCGTAAATGGTGGATGGTTCAAAAGGCGGGGAATGGCCAAGTCCCTGATTTTTTCAATTCGATTTCCGAATCGAATTGAGGGACGACAGGACAATGCGCAGCATCGAGTGTAAAATTTTGAGTGTTAAGTGATGAATGGGGGAGAGGAGAAGGAAAAGGAAAGTGAAAAGCGGCAATCTTCAATTCTGGTTCCCTGTCTCTGATTTGTCTTTCATTTAACATTTAACATTTAACATTCAACACTCGGCGCAACGCGCCGTCAGACGTAGTCGATGCGGGAGGCGGCCATAGTACTGCCGAAGATGCCCATGGCAACGGAGAGGAGAATGATGCCGACGAAGTATGAGGGCGGCAGAGAGGTGATACGGGACAGGAAAGGGAGATACTGAAAATGGACCAGATAGTGGGTCCTGATAATGTAAATGAGGCCGCTGCCGAAGAGGGCGCCGAGTATGCCGCCGGAGAGGCCCTGGAGGGTGCCTTCCACAGTGAATGGTGCCCGGATGAATTTCATATCCGCACCCACAAGCTGCATGATTGCGATGTCGTTTTGACGGGCGAGGATTGTGATGCGAATTACGTTGTAGATTGTAAAAACGGAGGCAAGTACCAGTATGGCAGCGATGAGAGCAATGAAGAATGATACGGCAGAAGATAATGATTTCAACTGGGAGAGAAAGAAATGGGGGGAGTAGATACTTTCCACGATACTGTATTGTTTCAACACCTGTCGCACCTTGATAACGCTGGGTGTGGCAATTCGAAGGCGGATGCTGATGGGGAGGGGATTTCCCTCTAAGGTTTTCTGGATTTCTCCGGCAAGGGGGAACCGGCGGGCAAGTTTTTTCATGCTCTCGTCAGGCATTACCAGTTTTACATCAGATATGCCTTTCAATGTTTCCAGGTATAGGGCGAGGTCTTTTCCTTCTTTGGCGGAGGTGTCCGGCGTCAGAAAGATGGAATACACCGGGTTGTTTTCCATTTCTCTCAGGTAGTTATCCACGTTAAAAAAAACTGTGGAAAACAATGTGATGATTGCAATGGATATGGAGATGATGAGAATGGAAAAAAGACTGAGCATTCTGGAACGGGTAAAGTTGGCCCAGCCTTCCCGGATGTAGAATCCGAAATCAATAAATAGTTTCATTTTCTGTGCTCCTGAAGGTGCCCATGATCCAGATAGAGGGTTCGTTTTCGCATCTGTTTAATCATCTCCCGGTCATGGGTGGCAATGAGAACGGTGGTGCCCCGGCTGTTGATTTTTTCAAACAATGCCATAATTTCCAGGGACAGATCGGGGTCCAGATTTCCTGTAGGTTCATCCGCCAGGAGAATGAGGGGTTCATTGACCAGGGCCCGGGCAATGGCAATTCGTTGCTGTTCTCCGCCGGAGAGCTGGCGGGGGTAGTCATCGTACCGGTGTTGGAGGCCCACAAGTTTCAGGACATAGAAGGCGCGGTCCCGTAGGAAAGATGCGGGATACCCCAATACATTCAAGATGAAAACGATATTTTCAAAGACGGTTCGGTTTTCCAGGAGCTTGAAATCCTGGAAAACGACGCCGATTTTCTTTCTGAAATCGGGAATCCGGCGTTTCCCCAGTGCGATGGTATTTTGGTTATTTGCCACAACCCGGCCATAGGAAGGGAGTTCTTCCCGAAAAATGAGTTTAAGAAAAGTGGTCTTGCCGGCGCCACTGGGGCCGGTCAGGAAGACAAACTCTCCCTTGCCAATGGAAACATTGACTTCATGGAGGGCTCGATTTCCCTTTTCGTAAACTTTGCTCACATGAAAAAAATGTATCATGAGTTTAAAAAGGAACCTGTCTCCTTTGCTATATTTGCAGCCGTCAGGCCGTATGCTTTCAGCAGGTCATCCGCTTTACCAGAACGACCGAATTTTTCTTTTACACCGATTCGATGAAGTGGGACAGGGCCTCCTTCGCAGAGGGTTTCCGCCACAGCCGAACCCAGACCACCGATGATGTTGTGTTCTTCCACTGTGACTGCATGACCTGTTTTTGCGACCGATTTAAGAATGGTCTCGGTGTCCAGCGGTTTCAATGTGGATACATTGATTACTTCGGCTTCAATTCCATCTTTTTTTAGAAATTCAGTGGCTGCCAGGGCTTCTGCTACCATGACACCACAGGCAAAGATAGACACGTCACTTCCTTTTTGCAGAATTCGTGCTTTGCCATGAATGAATTCATATGTTTCGTCAAAGATAACCGGTGTGGCGGATCGGGGAAGCCGCACGTAAACGGGGCCATTATATGACGCGGCAAAGCGGATGGCTTTCCCGGTTTCGTAGTAATCTGCGGGGACAATGACTGTCAGATGGGGCAGTACCCGGGTGACGGCGATGTCTTCCAGTGCCTGGTGGGTAGCTCCGTCTTCTCCCACAGTGAGGCCGGCATGGGTGGCTACAATTTTAACGTTTTTGTTGCCGAGGCAGACGGCCTGTCGGACCATTTCCCATGCCCTGCCGGTAGCGAAGATGGCAAAGGAACTGGCAAAGGGAATTTTCCCCACAGTTGCCAGACCGGCAGCGGTGGTAATCATGTTTTGTTCGGCGATTCCCATGTTGAAAAAACGATCCGGAAATTCTTTCGCGAATAAGGCGGTTTTGGTAGAACCGGAGAGGTCGGCATCCAGAACGACAATATCCGGATTTTCCTTTCCCAGTTCCAGAAGTGTTTCACCATAGGCGACACGGGGGGCTTTCTTTTCCATTTTTCTACTCCGTCAACAGTGTTTTTATTCGATTTTCAACAAAATCAAGGGCGGTGGTGTTATGGGCGCCTTCCGGGATGATAATGTCTGCCCACCGCTTGGAGGGTTCCACAAACTCTTCATGCATGAGTTTGACCTGTCCCAGGTACTGATCAATTACGTTCTGCAGGTCCCGGCCCCGCTCATGGATGTCCCGGAGAATCCGTCGGAGAACCCGGACATCCGCGTCGGTATCCACGTATAGTTTGATGTCAATGAGCTCTCTCAATTCCGGAAATACGAAAATGAGGATACCTTCAAGAATGATAACTTTACGGGGTTCAATTTTTAGAAAGTTGCCGGGCTTGCGGGTGTGTGCGGTGTAGTCGTACACTGGTTTTTCCACCGGGTTTCCCTTTTTCAGTTCCCGCATGTGGTGAATCAGCATGTCAAAATCCACCGAGTTGGGGTGGTCAAAGTTGATTTTTCTCCGGTCTTCGAGAGGGAGGTGTCCCAGATCTTTGTAGTAGGAGTCCTGATCCATCAATACAATTTCGTTTCCGGGAAAGCGGCGCATGATTTCTTTCGCGAAGGAGGTTTTGCCGGAACCGGTACCCCCCGCAATGCCGATAAGCAGGTTTTTCATGGGGCCAGCTCTTTCATGGCGATTTTGAATTGTTCGTCATTGGGGGGAGAACCGTGGAATTTATAGTTGTTTTCCATAAAGGAAACTCCTTTTCCTTTAACGGTGTGGGCAATAATGACGGATGGCTTATCTGTTACAGCATGGGCGGTCCGGACCGCTTTGTCAATTTCGTTAAAATCGTGGCCGTCAATCTCCTGGACATGCCAGTGAGATGCGGCAAACTTGTCCGGAACGGGGTTGACATTCATCACATCTTTCACGTTACCGTCAATCTGGAGCCCGTTGAGATCTACTACCGCTGTGAGCTTGTCGGTTTTGTAATGGCCGGCGGACATGGCGGCTTCCCAGATAATGCCTTCCTGGCATTCGCCGTCTCCCATAATGGCAAATACATGCTTGTCGGATCCGGCCAGACGCATACCCAGTGCCATTCCCACCGCCTGTGGGAATCCCTGCCCAAGGGAACCGGTGGTTACATCAACGCCGGGGACAAATTCATTTTCAGGGTGCCCCTGAAGGATGGAATCAATCTGGCGAAAGCGTTTCAATTCCGCTTCAGGGAAAAACCCTTTTTCCGCGAGGCAGGAATAGAGGGCAGGGGTCGCGTGTCCCTTGCTCATCACGAGGCGGTCTGTCGAAAAAACATCCCGGTTTTTTACCGGATATTTCATTTCGTGAAAAAACAGGTAGGTTAAAATGTCAATAATGGACAGGGATCCGCCGGGGTGGCCTGACTGGGCGGTGTATACCATTTCCACGATTTCTCTTCTGAACTTCCGGGCCAATGCTTTTAATCGTTTCACTTCATCTTGATTCAAGCTATCCTCCACGTCGAAAATTAACAGGCTTTTTCCCATACAAATGGCAAACAGGAAGCATACGGTGTGCCGGGACCGCCCTTTCTTGTGTACACCCATTGTAAAAGACAAAAGGGATAGCTGCAACTTGAAAAGCGTTGCAAAGGAATTCTGATGCGTTACAATGAACCTGTAAATTTTTTCGAGGAGAAATGTTATGGGTTTACGGGAAGACGCTTTAGCGTACCACGGGGAAGGTCGAAAGGGCAAACTGGAAGTCACCCCATGCAAACCGTGCGAAACATCAAAGGATCTGGCTCTGGCTTATACTCCGGGCGTGGCTGTTCCTTGCCTGGAAATTGAGAAAGACCCAAGCCTTGCGTACGAATACACAAACAAGGGAAACCTGGTGGGTGTGGTTTCCAATGGAACGGCAGTTCTGGGACTGGGGAATATAGGGGCTCTGGCCGGAAAGCCGGTTATGGAAGGAAAGGGCGTCCTGTTCAAACGTTTTGCGGATGTGGATGTCTATGATATCAACCTGGACACGGAAGACCCGGATGAGATTGTTAAAGCAGTGCAGCTTCTGGCTCCCACTTTCGGCGGGATTAACCTTGAAGATATCAAGGCGCCGGAATGCTTTTATGTGGAAGAGGAGTTGAAGAAAAAACTCGACATTCCTGTTTTTCATGATGACCAGCACGGCACTGCCATTATTTGTGCAGCCGCATTTCTCAACGCGCTGGAGATAACCGACAAAAAAATTGAGGATGTAAAATGTGTGTTTGCCGGTGCAGGATCTGCCGGGATTGCATGTGCCAAGTTGTTTGTACATTTGGGTGTGAGAAAAGACAATGTGTTTATGACAGACAGCAAGGGTATAATTTTTAAGGGACGTACGGAGGGGATGAATCCGTATAAGGAAGAATTTGCCAGAGACACAGATCTTCGTACCCTGGGAGATGCAATGCAGGGCTC
Organism: Acidobacteriota bacterium; assembly: GCA_013151025.1. GTDB lineage: Bacteria > Acidobacteriota > Holophagae > Thermotomaculales > Thermotomaculaceae > UM-FILTER-49-7. The sequence continues at coordinate 32,905 of JAADJC010000061.1, read as the reverse complement.
AGATGTGTTTATTGGTGTGTCTGCCAAGGGAATTTTGACGAAAGAAATGGTCAAAACAATGGAGAAAGACCCGATTATCTTCGCAATGGCAAACCCGGACCCGGAAATCACTCCGGAAGAGGTGGCGGAGATCAGGGATGATGCCATTATGGCCACCGGGCGTTCAGATTACCCCAACCAGGTGAATAATGTGCTGGGTTTTCCATTTATTTTTCGCGGTGCACTGGATGTCCGGGCAACCCAGATCAATGAAGAAATGAAGGCTGCAGTCCATGCACTGGCTGATCTTGCCAAAGAAGAGGTACCGGATTACGTGACCCGCGCTTATGGTGGCGAGAAATTCAAGTTTGGCCGTAATTATATCATCCCGAAGCCATTTGACCCCCGTGTTCTGTACTGGGAAGCACCGGCAATTGCCAAAGCAGCCATGGACAGTGGCGTCGCACTGAAACCGATTAAGGATTTTGATGAATATCGCGCCCGGCTTGAAATGCTTCTGGACAAATCACGGGAGTTTCTGCAGGTTATTTTTGACAAGGCAAAGGCAAATCCGAAGCGGATTGCTTTTCCGGAAGGTGACAATGAACAGATACTGTCTGCCTGCCGCGAACTGATTACGGATGGCGTACTGAAACCGATTCTTATCAGCGTTGACGATGAAGAGGTGAAAGCAATACTTCACCATCACGGCATTTCTGAGAAGGATGTGGAGATTGTCTGCCCGCTGAATGATGATGATTATCCCGATTATGTTTCCGAGTATTACAATCTCAGAAAACGAAAAGGAGTTACGCCGACCGATGCGCAGAAAAGGATGCTGGATCCCCATTACTTTGGGGCCATGATGGTTCGGAAAGGCCGGGCAGATGGCCTTCTTGGCGGTCTGACCCATAATTATCCCACAATCGTGCGGCCAGGTCTGGAGCTCATTGAGAGAAAGGAAGGGGTAAGCAAGGTTGCCGGTTTGTATATTGTGATTGTAAAAGGTAAACTCCTGTTTTTTGCCGATACGACCATGAACATTACGCCGAATGCGGAAGAGCTGGCCGACATTGCGATCCAGGTGTCGGATTATGCGCGTAATTTCAACGTGGAACCCAAAGTGGCGATGCTGTCCTTTTCCAACTTCGGAAGTGCGGATCATCAGTATGCGAGGAAAATGAGGGAAGCCGTTAGACTGGTACGGAAAAAAGCACCGCATATTCTCATTGACGGGGAGATGCAGGCAGATACTGCGGTAGTTCCGGAAATTATGGAAGATCATTATCCCTTCAGCACTTTGCAGGGTGGGGCAAATGTCCTGATTTTTCCGGATCTGGATGCCGGTAATATCTCATACAAACTGTTACAGCGCCTTGGTGGTGCCACAGTAGTCGGTCCGGTGCTGGTTGGATTCAAGCAGCCGGTGAACATTCTGCAGAAGCATGCGGAATTGAAAGAAATTCTCAACATGGCGGCATTGACGGTTGTGGAAGCCCAGTAGCGATATAAATCAGGGCCTGGGGTGCTTTATTCCCGGCCCTTCTATTTTATATGGGGGACTTTTTGGCAGATCCTTTCAAAAATTTACAGGTAGAATATAAAAAAGGGGAACTGGTTTACAACGACGGAAACAATGCATCTGTTATGTTCGTCGTTTCCAGCGGATCAGTAAAACTCTTTAAGAAAGACTCTACCGACCAGCAGATTGATCTCGGTATCTACCAGAAAGGGGACATCTTCGGCGAGCTGGGTGTGATTAAAGCTGGAAAGCGCTATGAGAGTGCGGTGGCGATGGAAGATACCAGAGTCGTAGTGATTAACCGTGAAATGTTCATGACACTGATACGAAAAAACCCTGAAATTGCGGTCAAAATGATTCGTAAATTCTCCGAGCGACTCAGCGATGCCACACAAAAGATTGATGAACTGGTTAAACGAACCGGTTTTAGAAAATCATCTGATATGTTCGCTCTCTTAAAGGTATTGGGGAGCGACCAGGTGTTTCCTCTGGCACTGAAACGAAATCTCATTGGCCGATACGACCCTACAATCGGTATCTGTCCCGACATTGATATCAGTATGTTTGACCCGCAGAAAACCGTTTCCAGGAAACATGCGGTTGTTCTGAGGGAGAATGGCGAAAGTTTTCTGGAAGAGGAAATGGGCGTGATTAATGGAACCTACCTCAACGGAGAAAAGCTGGAATCAGGTCGGCGGTATCCGGTTACAGATGGAGATAGAATTCATTTTGGCCTGGTTGCCTGCGAATACTCGGAGAGAATTGATGAATAAGGATTTTACGGTTCCGAAAATTCCCATCAAACTCCAAATTATGCGAGAGAGACACACAGATTTTCAAGATTGCCGTCTCTTTTTGAGTAGCGCATCCCGTTATGATCATGGACCGGAAACGGTTTTGGAATTTCTCAATTCAGGTTTAGATTTCGTTCCGGTCGAACTGAATGGAAAAGTTGACATCATCAACATCGGGTGCATCATGGCCTTCCTGGATGACTCGGAAAGTATCGGCGGAAGGGGAAAGCACATTGTGTTGGCGTTAAAGGATGGAAAAGTCTTTACGTGTCAGATGGGAGAGAGGCTTCCGGAAAGTCACAGCCGAATTCAGGATTATCTCAACCTTGACACCATCTTTCTTGAATTTATTTTTGAAAATGCACGTTTATTTGTAAACAAAACGATGATTTCGACGGCGACGGATCAATGACAAATATTGAGAAAATGCTGGGAGCTGTTCTGCAATTGAAAGGAACAGGGCTGGAAGTCAGTAAAGGTCAAATCCCGTTTGCAATTGTGCGTGAGGGAACTCGAAACCTGACCAGGGCACCTCTTGGCGAAAAGGAAATCGGGATGCTTCTTTCCGAATGGCAGGCGATTTCAGAGGGCCGGGGTTTTGTAAAAATAGGCACGGATGTTTTTCGCATGTCAAATCAAGGCGGAAAACTTGTTTTTACATATGAAAAGCCATCTACTCAGGAAATTAAAGAATTCAACATTAAGAAACTCCTTAAATTAATTGTGGAGAAAGGCGCATCTGATTTGCACCTGTCTTCCGGTTGTCGGCCGATTATCCGTCTGGATGGAGACATTGAAACTTTGAATGAATACAGTTCTGTCACTGAAAATGAACTTCTTGAACAATTGAAGTCCATTGTGCCGGAAAGTGCTCTGGAGCAATTCAGGGAGACAAATGACGTGGATCTTGCCTATTCAGTGCCGGGGCTGGCGCGGTTTCGGACCAACATATTCCGGGATCACCGGGGTGCATGTGTGGTCTTTCGTGTCATTCCTTCTGAAATACTTTCTCTGGAGGCTCTGGGTGTGCCCAAAGAAGTGGTGGCATTGACAAGCCTCAGCAAGGGGTTGATTCTGGTTACCGGGCCCACCGGCAGTGGGAAATCAACAACACTGGCTTCTTTAGTGGATTTTATCAACCAGACCCAGAGTAAACACATTATTACCATTGAAGATCCGCTGGAATTTATCCATGAAAATAAAAGATCCCATGTGAACCAGAGGGAGATCCATACCCATACCGAATCTTTCAAAAAATCACTGCGTTCAGCCCTCCGGGAGGACCCGGATGTGATTCTTGTGGGTGAGATGCGGGATCTGGAGACTATAGCTATTGCGGTGGAAATGGCGGTGACCGGCCATCTGGTTCTGGGTACCCTTCACACCGCTACCGCTGTGGGGACAGTGGACCGGATTGTGGATCAGTTTCCGGTGGATCAGCAGGCACAGATTCGGGTTATGCTTTCGGATTCATTGGTGGGAGTTGTGTCTCAAGTTCTGTGCAGGAAAAAAGGCGGTGGCAGAATCGCAGCCTATGAAGTTCTCATTGTGACGCCGTCAGTAGCCAATCTGATTCGTGAGAGCAAAACATTCCAGATACCCTCTCTCATGCAGACGGGGAAAGTGCTGGGAATGCAATTGATGAACGACGCTCTTGTGATTTTGATAGAAAAGGGACTGGTGAACCCGCAGGATGCATTGGCCCGAAGTACGGAACCCGATGATCTTAAAAAGACCTTGAAAACAAAAGGATTGGGATAGTTTGCGGCGCAGTGCGCCGGATGTCAGATGTCAGATGTTAGATGTTAGGTAACAAAGAAAGAGTTAATGATGGACGGCCAATGGCGGGTTCTATGTCTTTCCTCAACCTTTTCTACTCTCTTCTCCTTCTGCCGTGAGGTTTATTTACTTGTCTTCATTCAGGAGAATTCGAAAATTTACCGGTCTGAAGGAAATGAATTGTTTCTGTGATAACCCTGTCTGCTCTCATGATAAAAGGATGGCTGAAGTGCAGTATCAGATATGCACTGGCCCCCGCTTCCCGCGTGCTGGCCACGCTCACAGTTCCATCGTGGGGGCGGGGAAGAACTTTGTCAAAGAGATGGAAAGCGGATCGGTCACCGGCAATAATCCCGCAGTGATTGGGCAAAGGGGGCAGTTTTTTGAGAAAATCCTGGTTCGCTGTGTTCAATTCCAGGGCAGCTGGCCCGAAGAATGACCGAAACCATGCGAATTTGCACATTTTCTCCACAATTTCAGAACCATGATTCGGCGGTGCAAGCATTACAATTCTACTGATATTTTCCACAGCCAAGTGGGGAAGAGCCAGCCGCAGAAGAATGCCGCCCATGGAATGGGTTACAAAATGCACCGGTTCATGGGCGGCGGACAATATTTCTTTAAGCTCAGGGACAATGTACTGTTGACTCAATATATCCAGGTTGTGTTTTCTGGATGGATGGCTGAGAAAAACTGTCGAAAATCCCTCGGCTCTGAGTGCCTTGCCCATCTTTGACATGGAACGATGGGTCCGGGCAAGGCCATGAATCAGAACCACAGTGTCAGGTTGCACGCATTCTCCCATCATTCTCTTTTTGGTAAACTTACGGTAATATTGCCTCAGGCAACACTACTGACTCAGTTTATTCCGTCTTTTTCTATAGGCGCCGCATCTGTCTCCTCAGCTGGAGCAGCTTCTTCAGGTTTCGGTTCCAGTGCTTTTTTGATAATGCCGATCAATTTTTGTGTGTCGGAGGGGGCAAGCTTCCCATCTTTCAGGAAAATCAGTTTTCCTTCCGGGTCAAAACAGAGAATCGCATAGCTTCCGTTTTTCTTCAGATCCCATGCCTTGGCAATGTAGTAATCCATGTCACGGACATAGATGGTGTCCGGGTAGTCTTTCTGTTTCCCTTTGAGAATCTTGTTGATGATGATATTGGGCTTCCAGGTTGCCTCCATGTTGATGACGGCAATGGATCCGTACAAATCTTTCGGGAAATTCTGGGCTTTCAATGCCTTCTCGGTGGGAATGTTCATGTTTTTCGCGTCCGGGTCCACATACATCAACGTATAAACTTTCCCTTTGATTTCAGTAGATGACCAAGGCGTACCGTCTACGCGGCCCCCCTTCTTATCGGAGAGCTGAACTGTTTTTGGAACTTTACCCAGATCCATTGCATTAATGGACGGAACTACCGCGAAAAGAACCAGAATTGCCGGGATAATCCATCTTGATTTCATAATCCACTCCTTTCTTCAGAAGAATTTCCCTGATTTTAGCACAATCCATGATTCTGGAAAGAAAAGATTCAACGTACTTCGGGGTGTGTCTCCCTGGGATGGGAAGAGGGTATGAAATCAGGGAGTTGGCCATGGGCAATCATTGGAAGATTCCCACTCTTTACTCAACCTGCACCGCTGTGAGCGGTGCTTCCCCCTTCAGCACCGCGTCGATGTTCCGGGCGGCGAGAATGGCCATGTGGTTTCGGGCTTTTTCGGTGGCGGAACCGATATGTGGCAGGAGTACGACGTTGTCCATTTTTTTCAGTTCTTCGGTGATTTCCGGTTCAAATTCGTAGACATCCAGCCCGGCGAAGGAGATTTTTCCTGAGTTCAGTGCTGCCACAAGGTCTTTTTCCCGGACAATGGGGCCCCTTGCCGTGTTGATAAAAACGACGCCATTTTTCATTTTGTTGAATTGATGTTCAGTGAACATGTGACGGGATTCCAGTGCTAATGGCAGATGCAATGAGATGAAGTCGGATTCTTTCAGCAGGGTGTCAAAATCAACAAGAGGGTAGGAGACGTCCTGTTTCGTGCGGGAGTGGTATATCACATGCGCTTTGAAGCCGGACACCATCCGGGCAAAAACCCGCCCGATGCGGCCCATGCCGACAACCCCCACGGTTTTTCCGTCCAGTCCTTTTCCAAGGAAAAGGAGGGGCTCCCAGCCCTGAAAGTTCCCTTCCCTTGCAAACCGATCTCCCGCCACGACACGGCGGGAGGCAGTCAGCAGCAATGTCATTGCCAGCTCCGCAGTTGCTTCTGTCAGCACGTCCGGTGTGTTGGTTACGGTGATGCCCAGTTTTTTTGCCGTTTTTATGTCGATGTTGTTGGTTCCCACCGCGTAGTTGGCAATAATTCGGCATTTCTTGACCTCTGCCAGTACGTCGGCCCCGATGGGGTCGGATAACATGGAAATCATGCCGTCGAAATCCCGTATACCGTGGACAATCTCTTCTGCAGAAATTAATCCACCCCTGTCCCGAATTACCACTTCATATCCCTTGTTCCGGAGGAATTGGATTCCTGTGTCCGGGATTCGTTTTGTGATAAAAACCTTCATAGGCGACCTTCTATTTTTCCCTAATTCAGCGTTCCGGTTACTGCTTCCACTGCATGAAGGATAGGCAGTTCTTCCACAAGTTTTTTCATGGTGTTGTGGTCTTTGTACAGGGGCCGGTCAATGTCAAGGAATTCCACGTGTTTCCGGATTGTGTCCTTCGCGTTTTGAACACCCCGACCAAAGGTGAAATCACGGAAATCCAGTGCCTGGGCCGCTGCCATGAATTCAATTCCCAGCACACCGTAGGCGTTGTCCAGAATCTGGAAGTTTTTCTGTGCTGTGTTCATGCCCATGGAGACAAAATCTTCCTGGTCTGCCGCTGCGGGAATGGACTGAATGGCTGCCGGTGTGGAGAGAATTTTCTGTTCCACAATCTGCATGTCCGCAGTGTACTGACTCAGCATGAGACCCGAGAACATGCCGGCGCCTTTGGTCAGGAAGGGGGGCAATCCCTCGCTCAATGCCGGGTTGTTCAAGCGGTTCATGCGGCGTTCGGAAATGATGCTGACCATTGTGACGGCCATACCGACCATTTCCATCGGCAGTGCCACAGGCGTTCCCTGAAAATTAGCGCCGGATATCTGGATTCCCTCATCCGGGAAGAAAACCGGATTGTCCCCGACACCGTTTAATTCAATTTCCACCTGGGATCGGGCGTAGTTCAGTGCGTCTCTGACAGCACCGATAACCTGGGGAGTGGACCGCATGGAGTACGCGTCCTGTACTTTTACCTTCAATTTGCCGGTGAGCAGGTCACTGCCTGCCACGCATTTCCGGATGTTCGCGGCACTTTGGACAGAGCCTGAAAATCCTCTGGCCCGGTGGAGCCGTTCATCATAGGGGCTGAAATTGGCCATCAACGCTTCCAGTGACATAGCGGCGGCAATTTCCGCCTGTTTCAGCCAGTTTTTTGTATCATAAATCATCAGTGCGCTCATGGCGGTGAGGACATTGGAGCCGTTGATGGTGGCCAGGCCGTCCCTGGCTTCCAGGCCAGGCAGGGGGATTCCCGCCCGTTCCATTGCGACATTTCCCGGGAGGAGTTCGTCGCCAAACCAGGCCTTGCCTTCCCCCATCAGCAAAAGTGCAATCTGGGCCATGGGAGCCAGGTCCCCAGACGCACCCACTGATCCTTTTTTGCAGACAAATGGGGTGACGCCCCGGTTCAGCATTTCCACAAGGGTCTGAGTGATGGCCAGCCGACAGCCGGAATTTCCGTGGGCGTGGACATTAATGCGTCCCGCCATGGCACCCCGTACCCAGTCTGCGGGCATGGCATCTCCGATTCCCGCAGCATGGTTGTAAATCAGATATTTCTGGAATTCCTTAACCTGATCATCATCAAGGACAACTTCGGAAAATTCACCGATTCCGGTATTAACGCCGTACATGATTTCATGTTTCTCAATCTTGTCTTCCAGCATGCGCCGGCATTTTTCAATCCGGTTTACTGCGTCCTGATGCAGCTCTACCTTTTCTCTCTCGCGGGCAATGCGAACCAGTTTTTCAACCGTCAGTGAATGTCCGTCCAGTATAATCATTCTAAACTCCTGTGACCAGTAAATTGTTCCTGTTTATCATAACGCACACACTCTCCCGGTAAAAGGGGAAAGAAAGGATACGGCGCAACGCGCCGCAGGTTGAGTAGAGTCAAGGTTGAGATTGAGTCCAGAGCAAAAGAGGGAGATTCATCGCAGAGTACGCAGGGGCCACCGAGGAAGAGAAGAGCCGGAATTTGACACAAAACCAGGTAGGCATAAAGGTCAGAAAAAATAAAGACAGACAATTTTTATTGACCTTCCGTACCCACTTCCCTGATTTTTTAACACCCACGCTTCGTTGTTCTATCATTTATGAACATTTAACACTCATCACTTAACATTCGGCGCAACGCGCCGCGTCCCTACGGGCAGGTCAGGGTGGACCCGTCCTTCTGCGGGTTGTACACAAATGTCGTGAGGCCCATGGCCTCAATGGCGTTGATTGTGGCGCAGTCATCCTGGCCAAAATTGTTGTAATTGCAGCGGAGATAATCGATTGAGGCGCAGCCGGTGACATCGGGGATGTCTGTGAGCGAACAGTTGGAGCATTCCAGATGTGTCAGTGCGTCCAATGCGGACAAATCCGGCAATGTGGTGATGGGGCTGCTGTTGCAGGTAATATTTTTTAGGTTGGTCAATCCCCCGATGCCGGATAAATCGGTCAGCAGTGTTCCGAGACAGTTCAGGTTTTGCAGGGAGGCCAGTGATGAAAGGCCGGGAATCTGCGGAATGGGGTTGTTGCAGACGATGAGTGTTCTGAGTTGTGTCAGGGCGGACAGGTCCGGAAGGGTGGTGATGCCATTATTCTGACACTGTAACTCCTGAAGGTTTGTTAGCCCGGCAACACCGCTTAAATCCGTGACCAATGTGTCATAGCACTGAAGAGTTTGGAGGTTTGTCAGTGAAGAAAGCCCCGGGATGGTGCTGATATCCGTGTTTCTGGCGCAGCTTAACAGGGTCAGGTTCGTGAATGGCGTCAGGTCGGGGAGTGTGGTTAATTGGTTGTCCCAGCATACGATGGATTGGAGATCAGTCAGTCCGGTGATGTCCGGGAATGTTGCCACCTGATTGGAATGAAAGTCCAGATTGGTCATGTGGGTAAATACTGTAAGAGAGGAAATGTCAGTAAGCTGATTCTTGCTGACATTGATGAACTCTAAGTTTGGTGCCTGTGTCAGATCTGGGAAGGTGGCCAGTTGATTGTTGTCTGCATAAAAGTGAGTTAAGTCGGGCATTGGGTTCGGCATCGTTAAGGTGGAAATTTGATTTGAAGAAATACCAAGAAAAGCCAGTGAATCAGGCAGAAGTTCACCGTGAATCTGTATCAGATGATTGTTGTTTGCCCACAGGTGCAGTAATTGGGTCAATGACGATAAGTCGGGAAGCCAGTACAGGTCCTCATAGTTGCACGTCAGATATTGAAGGTTTGGAAACATCTGAATTCCCTGAATGCTGCGGATGTTTCCAGGTGCGCCGTAGTGGCCCGGTGTATCCAGATGAGTGACCGCGTTTCTTTCGGCTTCGGACAGTGCGCCGTCGTGGTCGGTATCAAAGTTTTCAAGTAGAAAATTCCAGAATTTTTTGTCCGGCACATCGGTACCGAAGACATCGCTTTCCGCCAGAAAAAACACATGCCTGTCCTGCTCCGTATTCCCGGTGATAGACAACGGCTTTGGAATCGGAGCCGAACTCCTCACTGCTACGAGGTCCACATCACTGTAAGCTGCGGCGTCCTTACCCTTTGCCGTGATATCCGGCCAGAAATCCGACGACAACCCCACCGTCTTCGTATGGGGAGCCAGCGTCTTTGCCGCAGTTGCCAGCAACTGGCCGTCCTTGTACGCGTCCAGCGTCACCACCACCTCACTGTCCGTGGGATTGCAGAGCGCCACCCCGAACCAATTGAACCAGTCATGGATAGAATTCGGGATAAACCAGTGCACACGATCCGCATCCGACAGAAGAAACTCACACAGAGACTCCGAACTGCCGTACTGATACGACAACTTGAAATGCATACATCCGCTGGTCACAATCGAAGCCGTTCCGCTGTACACAAAATCCGTCCCCGCCGTGAGCACAGCGGAGCCATGTGCCGGAATCGACACCACCCTCGCCGTAACATCCGTCGTACCATCCCCATTCCAGCTTGAAAACGTAAAAGACTGGGCGGCATCCTCATTGTTATACGCCGTAATAAGGGTTGTCCAGTTTGATTCCGCCACATGTGGAATCGCGTACACCCTCTCAATCCCCGGACAGGAAACCACCTCGTTTTCTGCCAGAAAAAACACATGGCGGTCCTGGGCCGTATTCCCCGTAATCGACAACGGTGCCGGAATCTCCACATCACTATCCATCGTCACCATATCCACATCCGCGTAATTGACCCCGGACCAGAAACCGGAAGAAACATCCACCAGCTTCGTATGGGGAGAAACCGCTTCCGTCACGGTGGCCACCACAGCCCCGTTGTGCCACGCCGTCAACGTAACATTCGCCGAAGTACCGGTGAAATTTGCCACCGCCACCCCGAACCAGTCAAAATTGCCATGATAAGGGTTTGGAAGCATCCAATGCTTCACCAGATACTCCTCGCGAATAAAAAACTCACACAGAGAATGAGAATCCTGATAGCGGTAAGACAGCTTCACCACCAGTGTGGCATAAAGGGGCGTCACCACCATTGCCGTCCCGTTATAACCGAAATCCGTATTGGTCAGCGTGGTGGAACTGTTCGCCGGGACCGAAACACCGGTCAGCGTTGTCAGAGCTGCTCCCGAATCATCCCAGCGCTGCAAATCGAACGTCAGGTCATCCGGCCCATCGTTGTAAACTGTTATGGACGTGGTCCAGTTCTCCTCCGCCACATGATCAATGTAATAGTTCTCTGTCCATGCGGAAAATGACAATAAACCAAACGCGCACAAGAATAAAAAAATCTTTCTCATATCTCCCTCCTCCCACCATACAAGCGGGGGTTAAATGCTTTGTGTCGTGTAATTCACAAATATTATACGCTGTTTCTTAATGAATGCAAAAAAAAGAAATGGTTGTGTTTAATGAATATTGCAAAATTCAAAAAAAACAAGTTTCTGAAAATAAAAAAAGCAATACAGGCTTTTCGTGAGGAGTTTGACTGTTTTGTCAGTCCTTCCAGTTCCACCATTTGAGTTTTTCAGGGTCGGGATCCGCGGTTTCGGCGAAGTAAACTGCGCACCGAAACACGTAGAGGAGGCATTGATCGAGTTTACAGCCCTGCATAACACAGCGCCGGGTGTAGAGTGCTTCCGGATCTTTTCCAGCGAGATCGGCTACACGGTGGATGCCCATCTCCACCAGATCCAGAGCGATGGAATCGCCCACACCGGGGATTTGTTTCAGTTCCCTGATGGCGGCGGCTTCGGAATTTTCAGGTTTATTGCTCATTATACCCGTCTGATTTCACGGCCAAAAGGTACAAGCGCCAGCCCCGCCAGTTTCATGTGCTGTTTGGCGAATGGCAGCCCGATAATGGTAATTCCGGTGAGAATGGCGAAGAGTACGTGGGTCAGCGCAATCCAGAATCCCCCGAAGAGAATCCATAGAATATTCATGAAAACAGAAAGGCAGCCGTTGGCGTTTCCTCCGTCGCTGATCTTTTTTCCGAAAGGCAGGAGTGCCAGCAGCGAGAGTTTAATACACTGAACACCGAACGGTATTCCGATAATGGTAACGCAGAGCAGGACACCGCCCAGCAGGTATTCCAGAAACAGAAAAATACCGCCTCCAAGGACAATCCACAAAACATTTCCCAGTATGCTCATGTTTTTTTCTCCTTTTGCAGGGTAAAACAGTCAACAAACAGTACGTATTGAATCAGATGTGAGTTTCATTTTGTTCTTTCATTCTTTTGCAGGCAAGTGCAATTTAGAGGGGGAAAATGGAGCTGGCGGAGGGACTTGAACCCCTAACCTGCTGATTACAAATCAGCTGCTCTACCAGTTGAGCTACGCCAGCCCGGGGTGCAGGACACATTCTATCAGATCAGCAGATGTTTGCAATACCAAAGTGGGGTGGGGGGAGTCGGACGAAAAGGCTCGGCGTGTTCTGTGCCGCTCTGCCGCCTGTGTTCTGACCGGAAAAGACGGGAAAAGAGGTGAAAGGTGGTAAAAAAACAAGGTTAAGTATAAGGAAAGGTTGAGTTTTGCCCTTCGGGCAGTGATGAGTGATGGGTGTGGCGGCAAAGCCTTTCTGGATAGTGAATCGTGAATGGTGGATGGTTGGGACAATTACCATTGACCGTGCCTACCACACAGGCACGACTCTTTTTTTCGACGCCCACTCACAACGCGCACTCTTTCATGCACACACACATGCACTCGCACCTTCTCATTCCGCGACACCCACGTTCTGTTCCCTATGGAAATGGGAGGGGGAATCTGGCATAATATCGTTCATCTGAACCGGATTGGGAGAAGAAAATGGATCAATTAACAGGTTTTTTAACTGAAGACGGCCATTTCCGGATTGTGATGGCGGAAACGATAGAGCTGTCTGATTATCTGAGAACGATTCATCAATTCAGCTATCCTGTGATGAATTCTATGTCTCGTTTCGTAACCGGAGCAGCTCTTTTATCCAGTAATCTCAAGGGTAATGATGTCGTAGGCGTCTATCTGAACTGTTCCGGGCCCTTGGCTGGAATGCGGGTGGAAGCAAATGCAATAGGACAATTGAAAGCATTTGCCATTCAGCCGCAGGCGGGCGTGGACGAAATCGATTCCAGTTACGTGATGCCCCTTGGGCAGTTGATTGGCAAGGGGACATTGACGGTAAGTAAGATTATGGAGGCGGGTCGGACCCCATTTACCGGAACTGTACAGGTGGAGGGAGACAGGCTGGCAATCGGGTTTTCCCGATATCTGATGGACTCGGAGCAGGTACATTCCGCTGTGATGATCAGCAATTTTCTGACACCGGATGGACCCGCGAATGCATCTGCCGGCATTCTGGTACAGGCATTGCCCGGTGTTTCAGAGGATGAACTGGCAGCAATAGAAAAAGAAATTCAGGGCTTTCCTCCGTTCAGCGACGTAATTATGGAAGTGGACGATGCCGATCAGGCAGTCCAGATGTTGTTTTCCCGATATAAACCGACGCGTCTGTTTCAGCGACCTCTGGAATTTCATTGCTCTTGTTCCAAAGAAAAAGTGATTCGCGTTCTGAATTCCCTGTCAGCAGTGGACATGGAGGATGCCCGCCAATCAGACGGTTTTTTTCATGTGAACTGTGATTATTGCCGAACCGAATATATAATCCGACCGAAAGAGTTGCGCCAATGAAGACCTCAGATATTGAAATGTCCCTGTTATCCGGAGAGCTGGACAAGTTTGTAATTGGTGGTTTGAACCGTTTTGTTTTTCTGTGTGATCCCTCGAATTATGCCATTTTATACCGCAGTGGTGCTTTGAATGAAAGAGTGGTGTCTGGAGACGATGCATTATCATCTATTTTATCTGAAAACTCTGTAAATCGTCTGGAAGCGCTGGCCCGTTCTGTTCGTGGCGTTCATTTTACTTATGATCTGGAGTTCCGTCTTTCCTCGGGGCTGACAGTGGGTTCATACGGAAGCCTGAAACGCATTTTTTTTCATAAAAAGGAGTTAATTCTCGGCGTGTTTTATTTCGATTCCGATACCGGTGCAGAACCCCGGTTCCGACCCGGATTCAGTATGGATATTACCCGGCAGGTATACTGGGTCGGGAACATGGATAAGACCTTTTTTGCCAACGAATGTCTGAGTAAAACTTTCGATGTTGTCGGCGAGAAGATACACCTTCTTGACTTGTGTGTGAAAGAGGATCGCAACTCATTGGAAGGTTCATTACGCCGGGCATTGAAGGAGGGGATAGAACAGGCGGAATATGCAGAAGTGGATTTCAGCGTTCCGGGGAAGGGAATTTATACTTTTCAATTGCGGATGGTCAGAGGGGTGTTCGGAAGTGAAAAAGTGGTGAGAGTGGTGTTTCTGGAAACAGACAGCTGGATATTCCAATTGGAGATAAACACGTATCACCGTCGTCTGGAGATGGCGGCCAGTTGTTTTGCCGGTGATTATATGCGGGAAAATGTTCTGGAAACTGCGCTGGGCAGGATTCTGGAAGAGGCTGGACAGTTGCTGGATGCCTCCCGGGGGTTTATTCTTCAGCTTTTTCCGGATCTGAACCGGATTGCCATGACTCATGAATGGAGTGCTCTGGGGGTGGAAAGGGTTCAGCGGCTGAGCTCGTATGCTCTGGAAAGAGTGAAACATTTTTTCAATTTCATGAGCCAGGGGCGATCGGTGACAGTCCACTCAAAACGGGAAGCAGAACTGGCATTGCATTGGGAGTCGGACCCGCATATAGCCGACTCTTTTCTATTGGTTCCGATTTTTCGTGGGAAGGATGCTGTCGGATTTGTGGGATTTGGAGATATTCGGTTTGAGCGGTTCTGGACCTGCGGAGAACAGCAGTTTGTTGACAAAGTGGCAAAAACAGTCGGGATGTTTATGGACCGGGCCCATCTCCTCGATTCATTGAAAAATGAAAAGATCAAGGCTGAGGAAGCAAGTAAGGTGAAAGAGAAATTTCTGGCTACGGTCTCCCATGAGGTTCGAAACCCGCTGAATGCGATTATCGGACTTTCCCGAATGCTTCTGGAACAGGGGGTCGGGGAGGATGACCCGATTCAGAGGCAGGCCCTTGAGTTTATTCAGGTAAACGGCCGGAACCTTTCCCGAATAATGGAAGAGATACTGAATCTTTCAAAATTGAATTTGTATGACCGGATGCCGGATCTACAGCCAATTAATATCAGTGAGTTGATGAGTGAACTGGAAAATTACCTGTTGGGCCGCTTGTACGGTGTCAAAACCATAACAGGAGATGTTCATTTGACTGATTTACCGCAGTCTCTTGTCACCGATAAGGAATTTATTTTGAGGATTTTGATGAACCTCCTGGATAATGCCGTTAAATTCACAGAAAAGGGCACAGTGTCACTCACTGCTGAAGTGGATGAAGAAAATATTTGCTTCCATGTAACAGATACTGGATTGGGAATAGAGCCACAGTATCTGGAAAAGATTTTTGAGGATTTTTATCAGGTAGAGCAGGTGAATACCAGAAAGCATGGAGGGATTGGTGCGGGTCTTGCAATCGTCAGGAAGATGGCAGATGCCATCAACGCAAGGGTATCAGTCAGCAGCACGCAGGGAAAGGGAAGTCGGTTTACTTTATCTGTTCCGGTGGGGGAGGGCGTGAAATGAAGCGGGTTCTTACAGTAGATGATGATGCTGCGAATCGTTTCCTGATAAAGCAGTTACTGAAACGTGGAGGCTTTGAGGCCGAAACCCTGGATTCCGGACTCCACATAATGGAAGTAGTAGAAGAAACACATCCGGATCTTATTCTGCTGGATATCATGATGCCGGAACGAGATGGGCTTTCCGTTTTGCGGGAACTGAAGGCGAGCCGGGAGACAGCAGAGATACCGGTCATTATGGTAACGGCAAGGGGAGAATCTGAGATGCTGTCCGAAGCATTGGAAGCGGGTGCTACAGATTATGTGCGAAAGCCGGTGGATTCTGTCGAGCTTCTGGCGCGGATTAACGCCGCACTGAAATTGGCTATGTATGTGGAAGAACATCGTAAACTGGACCAATTGAAAGTGGTTCAGGAAATGGTGGGGGCTATTTCTCACAATATCAATCAGCCATTGACGGCGCTGAGAACTCATGTGGCGATTCTGGAGCAGAAAACGTCCGGCAATGAGATGTGCTCCATTTTTGAGCCATATCTGAATGGGATTCGTGCTTCTCTGGAAGAGTTGATAGAAATGGTGGATAAGCTGAAACGGGTGTCCCGGTATAAACGGGTAAAGTACTTAAACGGTGTGCAGATTGTAGATTTCAATCAGTTCCAGGAGGGAGATGACAGTATTGATTCTGGGAATGATGAATAAAAAAAGGCACCCGAGAATGGGTGCCTTTTCAGTATTTTGATTTTAGTATCAATCAGAGATTGATGTCCTTCATGAAGTCGCCGAGGGTTGCGGCACCAGAACCGGAGGTGGAAGAAACCGTGGAGGATTCTTTTTGTTCTCTTCTGGGTTTTGATGACCGACTTCTCGGTTTTCTTTCTGTATACTGCGCTCTCTGTTCAAATTTCTTGGCGGCTGAAGGAGATGTTTTCTGTTCCGGCATGGATGCCTTTTCTTTTGCCATAATGAGCTGACGCATTGAAAGTCCGATTTTCTTGTCCACAGAATCAATCTTGACAATCTTCATTTCGACTTCCTGGCCAATTTCGAGAACATCGGAAGGTTTCTCAATTCTGTCTTTTGCGATTTCGGAAACATGGATCAGACCTTCAATGTCTTCCTGAAGTTCTACAAAGGCGCCGTAATCCTCCATCCGGACGATTTTTCCGGTGACCGTATCTCCAATGTTGTGCTGAGAAAAGAAATCTTTCCATGGATCCTTGGTTAATTGCTTCATACCCAGGGAAACCCGCTGTTTTTCAGGGTCAATGGACAGCACCTGCACCTTGATTTTGTCCCCCGGCTGGACAAATTCTGCCGGGTTCTTGGATTTTTTGGTCCAGGACATGTCGGTCACATGAATCAAACCGTCTACGCCATCGTAAATTTCCATGAAAGCACCGAACTCGGTTACATTCTTGATTTCACCTTCTACAACATCACCCGGCTTGAACTTTTCCTGGATAACGGACCATGGATTTTCTTTAGCCTGTTTCAACCCGAGTCCCAGTTTTCGGTTTTCTGAGCTGACTTCAAGAACCACGGCTTCCACTTCATCTCCCATTTTCAGGAACTGCTGAGCCTTGGATATTTTCTGGGTCCAGGACATATCATTTACGTGGACAAGACCTTCAATCCCGGGTTCCACTTCCACGAATGCGCCGTAATTTTTCAGGTTAACAACCTTTGCATTGACCCGGGTATCCACCGGGTACTTTTCTTCAACCGTGGTCCAGGGGTCCGGTGTTTTTTGTTTGTATCCGAGAGAGATTTTTTCTGTTTCATTGTCAATGGAAAGAATAATGACTTCGATCTCGTCTCCCACTTTGAAGAAATCGGAAGGATGGCTTACCTTGCCCCAGGAAATATCGCTGATGTGAAGCAATCCATCAATGCCGCCGAGATCCACAAACACACCGTAGTCGGTGATATTCTTGATGATACCGGAAGCCAGGTCGCCCTCTTTAATGGTGGCCAGGAGCTTGGCTTTCTTTTCGTTGTATTCTTTTTCCAGAAGTTCTTTTCTGGAAACTACATAGTTTTTGCTGGATGCCTTCAGAATCGTAAAATCATGTTCCTGGCCGATGTAATGCTCGGCTTTTTTCTGAGCCTTGAAATCCACATGGGATTGGGGCAGGAAAGCCATCACACCGCCGAGATCCACCCGGAAGCCGCCTTTTATACGCTCTACAATGGTACCTTTGATTACGCTGTTGTCTTGTGCCGCTTCTTTCAGTTGGTCCAGGCGGGCCCGTTGTTTTGCCCGTTTGCGGGACAGCTTGATAATATCCCCGCCGGAAAGTGTTCTTTCAACGACAATATCTATTTCATCACCGGATTTGGGTATTTCTTCTTCCAGCTCTTCGAAATCAGAGACCGGAACAGTGCCTTCCACCTTCTGGCCGATGTCGACGAATATTTCACCGTTGCTGATGCTGATAACCATGCCTTTTACAAGTTTGCCCTGCTCCACTGATTCAAAATCAGCTTCGGACTGGGCAAGTAGTGCCTCAAAGGATTCCTTGGGATCGACTTCTTCAGTTTTCTCGACTTTTACGTCATTTTCCTGCTGGACTTCCTTTTCTGTCTCGTTAACTTTGTTTTCGTTGTTGTTAACCATAACAAAACCCCCTACCTGATAATCCTTGTCAATTCACACTTCTACTGGGCAAAATGACAGGTCATTATAACAACGGAGCCCTGCTATTGCAATAAAAAGTAGAATTGTTTATAATTTCCGTCACAGTTGTTGTTCATCTCTTTGTGGGACAGATAATTGTAGAAGAGAAGAAGGGGTAGATATGTATCGGTTGGTGTCGCTGGTCGGACTGATATTCATGATGCTGGTTGCCTTTGCGATTTCTGAAAACCGGAAGAAAATTTCCTTCCGCGTGATTATCGGGGGATTGCTCCTGCAATTTCTCTTTGCCGTACTCATCCTGAAGACAGGTCCGGGCCAGTCTGCTTTCCATGCTGTGGAAATGTACGCGGCGAAATTGCTGGCATTTTCCCAGGCCGGTTCAGAGTTTGTATTTGGGAAACTGGCCAGTCCGGACAGTACGTTGAAACCGGGTTTTATCTTCGCTTTCCAGGTATTGCCTACCATTATTTTTTTCTCTTCCCTAATGGCTGTGCTATACCATCTCCACATCATGCAGAAAATTATCAGGGGCATGGCATTTGTCATGCAGAAAACAATGAGAATATCCGGGGCGGAATCTATGGCTGTGGCTGCGAACACATTTGTGGGCCAGACTGAGGCGCCGCTGGTGATTGAACCCTATGTCTCAAATATGACCATGTCTGAGCTGATGACCCTGATGGTCGGGGGCATGGCTACCATCGCGGGGTCAGTTCTGGTTGCCTATGTCGGCCTCGGGCTGAATGCGGGGCATCTGGTGGCGGCCAGCATTATGTCGGCGCCGGCGGCTGTTCTTATCGCGAAAATCATTTACCCTGAAATGGGGAAACCCCTGACGCTGGATGAGCATAAGGCGGAAATAAAAGTTACCACAACCAACCTGATTGACGCGGCGGCTGAAGGTGCCACCGTGGGTCTGAAGCTGGCATTGAATGTTGCTGCTATGCTTATTGCGTTTATTGCTTTAATTCATATGTTTGACGC
Organism: Acidobacteriota bacterium; assembly: GCA_013151025.1. Lineage (GTDB taxonomy): Bacteria > Acidobacteriota > Holophagae > Thermotomaculales > Thermotomaculaceae > UM-FILTER-49-7. Next base: position 13,815 of record JAADJC010000061.1, on the reverse strand, counting down.
TTTCCTCGGTATTTTTCATACGAATCTTAAAACAGTTCTGGGCACCCTTTTCTATCCCTTTGCGGTTGTGATGGGCGTTCCTTTGAAAGATTGTGTTTCTTTCGGCTATTTACTTGGAACAAAAATTTCCGTAAACGAGTTTGTGGCCTATACCGAGCTGGCCAAAATGACCAGTGCCGGTATGTTGTCCCATCGTTCCATCGTACTGGCCACCTATGCGTTATGTGGCTTCGCCAATTTTTCTTCCATTGCCATCCAAGTGGGAGGAATCGGAGCAATTGCGCCCGGTCGGAAAAAAGATCTGGCCAAACTCGGGTTGAAAGCCATGATCGGGGGGGCATTGGCCTCCTGGATGACAGCCTGTGTGGCCGGTTTGTTAATTTAGCGAGTGTACGTGAGATTGAGGAGGAAAGATGATCAATGATAAGCGCATTCTGGAAAAACTGAGAGAGGAACCCTGTTACAAATCTCCAGATATAGCTGTGGTTCTGGGCTCCGGCCTGGGCTCGTTGGCAGACGGAAATGACAGTCAATCCATTTCTTATAGTGGAATCTCCGGTTTTCCCCAACCGACTGTGGCCGGGCACGGCGGTAAAATCGTGTTCGCTGAATTTGGCGGGAATAATATAATGATGTTTCAGGGGCGGTTCCATTTCTACGAAGGTTATGCCATGGATGTGGTGACCTTATTCCCTCGTCTTGTGGCGGCCCTTGGGGCAAAACTCTATCTGGTAACCAACGCTGCCGGCGGTGTGAACAAGGAGTTCCACCCCGGCGACCTGATGGTAATCAGTGATCATTTGAATCTCATGGGTACCAATCCATTGATTGGGAAGAACAGGGATGAGATGGGACCGCGTTTCCCTGACATGACCCATGCTTATGATCCGGAGTTTTCGCAATTGCTCACTGAATGCGGGAGAGATGCGGGGGTGGAAATGAAAAAAGGTGTGTATGCTGCGTTGACGGGACCTTCCTACGAAACGCCTGCTGAAATCAGAATGCTTCGTACGATGGGGGCAGATGCCATCGGCATGTCCACAGTACCGGAGGTAATAACAGCACGCCATGCCGGGCTGAAGGTCTGCGGAGTATCCTGCATTACCAACCTTGCGGCAGGTGTAACGGATCAGCCATTATCCCATGCGGAAGTACTTGAAACCGGAGAGAGAGTAAAGTATGATTTTATAAAGATAATTTCAAGTTTTCTGGAGAAAGTATCTGTATGAACGCAGGAATTTTTGATGAACTGAAAAAACTCATTACCCGGGCTTACGCACCATATTCCCACTTCAAAGTTGCGGTGATAATCCGTGATAAAAAAGGAAATTTTGCACGGGGGGTGAACGTGGAGAATGCATCTTATGGTCTGACCTCCTGTGCCGAGCGGAACGCGGTCTTTTCCTTTGTTGCCAGCGGTTTTGAAAAGCCGGCGGAACTTTTCCTTTACACTGAAACCGATGGTTTTACCGCCCCCTGTGGTGCCTGTCGGCAGGTCTTGATGGAATTTGACCCGAATTTGCCGGTAATCATGCTCAACCGGTCCGGAGACGAAAAGCGGGTACTAATAGCCGAACTGGTTCCTCTGCCTTTCGGGCCGAAGGACCTGGATGAAGCGACATGATTATTCAATGCCCCAGTTGTAGAAAAAAATACAAATACGAAGAGGAACGGTTCAAGGGGGAAGAGGTTAAAAAGATCAAGTGTCCCCATTGCGCAACTGTATTTGAAATCAGAAACCCTGAATTCAACAATAAAAGCTCAGAAACAACAACTGCAATCCATAGTACAGGAGTGGTTGCCGATGTGCTGGGGAAGGTGGCTCTGGAACTGCTCCGGAAAAAACGTATTTCCATGGCATTTTTATCCGGCGAACCTGCAGGGCAGGTATATGAAATTCGCCAGTCCCCGGTCATTATTGGCCGTTCAGACTGTGATGTAATACTGGATGATCCGGAGTGTTCCCGGCAGCATGCTGAATTGACAGTTCGGGCCAACGGGATATATCTGAAAGACCTGGGCAGTACAAATGGAACATTCATGGAGGGTGTCCGCATCAACGAGATGAAACTCAATGATAAAGACGAATTTTCCATTGGAAGCGTAAATATCATGCTGATTATTCGGGATAGGGAGCCTGAAGTTCTGTGAAAACTGTTGGTGTAGTATTCGGCGGCAAAAGCCCGGAGCACAAAATATCCATCATTTCCGCTGAATCCATTGTTGCCAACATAGACCGGGACGTTTACACACCGGTACTTTTCCCCATGGACAGGGAAGGGCACCTGTTTCGGGGAGACGGTGGCTTTGAATTTCTGAAAATCGGAAAAAAAGAGAGCATTTCTCCGGCGTCTTTTGACGAGTTGAAGAAAATGGACGTTGTATTTCCCGCGCTCCACGGCCCCTTTGGAGAGGACGGCACCATTCAGGGCCTGTTGGAAATAATGGGCGTCCCTTACGTCGGCTGCGGGGTGGAATCTTCCGCACTGAACATGCATAAAGGCCTGTTTCGGGATGTCTTTGCGGCGAAAGGCATTTCGCAGCCGCAGTACAGGTATTTCCCTATGGTGGACAGGGACGCCTCACTGAATGAAATCCGGGACACCATGCCGCTCCCCTTGTTTGTGAAGCCCTGCCGGGGCGGTTCCAGTATCGGGATTTCCAGAGTGGAAGCAATGGGTAAATTACAGGACGCGGTGGAAACCGCATTCCAGTTTGATGATTGCGTCATTGTGGAAGAAGGGATTGATATTACGGAAGAGTTGGAAGTGGCGGTGATGGGTCGGCCGGGTCAACTTAAGGTGGCAGGGCCGGGTCAACTTATCGCCGGGGACGCCTTCTATAATTATGATGACAAGTACGTAAACAACCGAACTCATTTTCAGATTCCAGCGGAAGATCTGCCGTTAGAAATTTTCACGAAAATACGGAACCTGGCGGCAGTTGCCTTCGGCATAACCAACTGCTTCGGCCTGGCGCGGGTGGATTTTCTGTACAACCGCAATACAGGCTATCTGGTACTGAACGAAATCAACACCATGCCCGGATTCACAGACATATCCATGTATCCCAAACTGATGATGACAACCGGCATGAGCTTTTCCGGGCTGGTCAGCGCATTGCTGGAACTGGCATTTCAGAGAGGCCGATGAGCTCGTTAAGTGACTTGCATCCCTGGTTTATAAAAAACAGAATTCCCATTCCGAAATCCCGGCAGGAAGTGAAACTGGAAAAATTTCTGGGTCTTCTCCTGAACTGGAACCGTAAAATGAACCTGACAGCGGACAACAATCGCCACATTCTGTTAACACGTCACCTGCTGGATTCGATGATGCCTCTGGCAGGCATTGAGTTTAACGAAATTTCTGTGGTGGATGTTGGTTCCGGAACCGGTTTTCCGGCAATCCCTCTTGCAATAATGTTGCCGGAAACACCCTTCGTGCTGGTTGAGAAGGTGGCGCGTAAATGCGCATTTCTCAAAATGGCTGCCCGGCGCCTTCATCTGTCAAACGTTCAGGTAATGGAAACCCTTATTCAGGACTGGCACCCGGAAAGCCGTTCTTTTCGTACTGCAATTACACGGGCCGTAAGGGTGGACGATGAACTGAAAGCACAGCTTATTGAAAAAGGAGCAGAGTGCCTTCTATACTTTTCGTCTCAATCCACGTCAGATACCATCCTTGAATACCGGTTACCCGAGGAAGGAAGAACCCGCTATCTGGATCTTATTTCCCTGGCGCCGGTGGCTCCGTGACTTGAGGTTTGTAATTTATGAAATTAAAAAGTCAGCAATAAGGTGTTCCGTTAATTTCCTTGTCTTTTTCCAGTCAGAACACTTTTTAATTTTTCACCCATCATTTCTTTTCCGACCTTGGTCGTCCGGTTTCTACTTGACGAAGGGCGCTGGGTTTGAGAGGATGTTGGTTGATTTTGAAAAGCTGACAGGAGGCCTTTGTGGCGCAGAAAAAGTATTCGCACAGAAGAATGAAAAAGATGATGAAAGAGGACGAGTTTGCATCTACCATTGATAAGGTAATTAATTGGATGAAACCGCATAAAATTACTGTAATTTCCGGCATGGTTTTACTTTTTGTAGTTGTCGGGATTTATGTGGTTGCGATGAGTTATACCCATAACCGTCAAGATAGTTCGGAAAAGATGATGGCCAATGCGCTTGAGATCTACTATTATCAGCCGGAAAAAGGGGAAACTCCGAAGTATGAAACTCCCCTTGCGCAGCGGAAAGCGGCTTTGAAAGAGTTTCAACACGTCATTGACGAGAAGCCGACCAGCTCGGTGGCTCAACGGGCCAGTTTTTACATGGCAACCAGTTATGTGAAGCTGAATCAGTTGGATAAGGCTATAGAAACTTTGTCGGGTCTGTTTGCGAAAGCAGATTATCCGTTCAAAGCGCTGGTGGGAATCAAATATGCCGCACTCCTGGAGAACAATGGGAAACTGAAAGATGCGCTGGAAGTCTATAATGAGCTGGCGGAAAAGGACATTTCACAGGATACAATCAAGGATTATGTCCTTCTGCAAAAGGGAGAGCTTCTGAAAAAAATGGGCAAGCTGAATGAAGCAAAAGCCACGTTCAACATGCTTGTGGAGAAGTTCCATAATTCAATATATGAGAAAGAAGCACAGTCACAATTGGACCAGATGGGCTCTTAACAGTCTGCTGGTTTTTGGATTTCTGACCTTCCTCCCGGGCACAGCGTCCGGGGGGCCTCTTTTTGTCAGGAATAATTCTCCTGCCTATCTCTGGATTCTGTCTCCTTCCTTTGAACAATTTGATTTTTACAATGGCAGCAAATGGAACATGCTGGTGCTGAGCCAGTATTCCAGCATGTACGCCATTTCAGAGTTTGACCAGCCGGGACTTGAGAGTCCGGTGGCCCTGGATTTGGAAACCTTCAGTGTTTTCGGTCGTGTTGAGCGGCGGCTTAACGCTTTTTCTTCAATATATGTAGAAGTGCCGGTAGTTTACAACTGGAAAGGCATGTCGGATTCCATCATTGAAAACTATCATGACATCATTGGTGTGAACAATGGCGGCAGACAGTTTCGACCGGACAATGAATTTGCATTCCAGTTCGGGGAGCTTGACCTGGACGGCCCGGAAGCGGGAATCGGGGACATTAAGCTGGGGTTCAATATTTTTAAAGTTCGGGATATCAGTCGATTTCGGTTTGCTTTTTCGGTGTTCTGCAAACTACCCACAGGCAACGCAAAAAAAGGCCTGGGTTCCGGATCTTTTGACGTGGGAGCGCAGATGGCATTTTCCAATATCTTTAATCACTTCCAATTGGACTATGGCTTCGGCTTTATGAACCTCGGCAGTCCGGATAGTCTCTTGAATACCACATTGGGCAGTATGGGGTTCGGCTATATGGCGGTTTCCACCAATATCTATCGGGACATTCAGGCGGTTGTGCAGCTCTATCTTTCGTCTTCCCCTTACGACACCGGTTATGACCGCTTGGACGACTATCAATCCATGCTGACAATCGGCGCGATCTGGCACGACTGGCAATTCAGTTTTTCCGAGGATGTGTTCACCTATACGGCTGCAGACATCACTGTCTCCGTTACCCGCAAATTCCGATTCTGAAAAATCAGAAAGGATACTCACCAGGGAAAGGGACAGAGATTGCTGAAAGAGAAGATGAGAATTTGACAGAAAGACGCACAAAGTTAAGAAAAAAATAATTAATGCACAGAAAAGGCAGAGAATTGGCCATCCTATCCCTTCCCCTTTCCGAGCTTAAACCCAATCTTGCCTTCTGCTCAAACTTATCTTTTCCTACAGCCCGACAATGTGGAGCCAGAATACGAAGCTGAAAATGGAGCCGATTGTGGTGAGGATAATAATGCCGGTCGAAAGTTCCGGATCCCCGTTCATCTGATCCGCCATAACATAGTTGACCAGTGCGGAAGGAGAGGCCAGCATGACGATCATTACCTGTTCCGGCAATAGAATGGGAGTGGCGGTGAGTTTCAATGCAAGGTATCCGAGGAAGGGAAGGAGCAGTAATTTGAACGCAGAGCCAATCCACAGGCGGGGATGAAACCAGCCCACGGAGCGAAAGCGAATGTTCCCACCGATGCTGAACAGTGCCAGGGGCAGGGTGACCTGACTGATGATGGCCAGTGTTTTGTCTGCGGGAGTGGGGAGGTCCAAATGAGCGATGGAGGCGGTCAGGCCCAGAACACAGGCGAGAAACAACGGATTGAACAATGTACTGGTGAGAATGGGGCGAAATCGGAACCGCTTTGCCCCACCAACAGTAAAGGAAATGACGGCCAGGGTATTTACAAAGGGGATCAGTACTCCCATGAAAACACTTCCGATGACCAGCCCCGGATTTCCCAGGGTGTAATAGCAGACCGGCAGTGCCATGTATGCAAAATTTCCCCGAAAACTGTTGACTGCGAGGGTTCCTCCGGTTTTCAGGGGCCAGTGAAGGGCTTTTGCCAGCAAAAAGGCAATGATTGAAACAGATAAAATGGCGGCCAGCATCATGCTGATGGGGAGCCACTGGATCGTCTGGCTCAAGGAGGCAGTGGAGATTTTGTGAAACAGAAGTACCGGGAGACAGATGTAGAAGATGAGCCGGTTGGAAGTTTTAACAAAGGAGTCGTCAACAAGTCCGAAGCGGCGCAGAGCAGTACCAAGAAAAATGACTGCGAAAATTGGAATGATAGATGTGATGATTCGAATCATAACGGCTCCTTTCTGCTGGCATCAAGCATATCGGCTGAACACGGAAATGGCAAGGTTAGAGACGAGTTTTGTGGATAAGTTTAAGTCTGAGTTTAAGTTAATGCGTGGACTTGGTCATCCGCTTCCCTTCCCTGCCAAAACTCAAGCTCAACTTGTTCCTCCTTCCTATCGGAGTAGAAACACTATGGTAGAATCAGTCGTATTATTCAGGTAGAGACTTTTTCAGGGGGGGATTTTGAGTCGAGTTACACGATTTCTTTTAAAACCGTTGTTTAGTCCCTTTTTGATTACAATCGCCGTGTTTATTGTTTTTCTTTACTACATGGCGGCGTTTGTTTCCTGGCACTTTTCCCTGATATCCTTCGGAATATTTATTTTTTTTACAGTAAGTTACATATTTCTTGCGTGGATTCTGAAAATTATTTTCAAAAGAATTGTCGGTTCGGTTTCCCTGAAATTAACTGCGTTTTTTATCACAACGGCGATTTTGCCTTTGCTGATGGTTTTGATGTTGACGGCGACTTACCTGCTTTTTCTGGTTGGAGTGACAGAAAGCTATATGTTTACCCGTGTAGTCCGCTATGCCTATCATCAGAGGACGGGAAGTCATGACACCAATCTGCGTTTTCGTACCCATGGAGGTAAAGTATATTTTGAACCGGAACAGGGTAAACGAATTGAGCTGGATTTAAAGTTTTTCGACAATGTACGGGAATTGACCGGTACCGATTATACGGCTGCGGTGATTCGGGTCAGTGCTTTGGTAAACCTCGACGGGGAACCGGTAGCGGAACCGGACGGAAAGGACAAAAAGTCAATTGGTGCCGAAAACTCTCGTTTCACTATGCCGATTTATTCATCCATTCCGGGCAGCGACGGCGGTGAAAAAGGGACAAATCGGAATTTTACGCTGAGCTGGCCTTACCTGACTTACCCGGTGGTATTTCCGCTTGAAAAAGACCTGACCGGCGGCCTCCTGGTATTCATGATACGAGTGGATTTGAAGCGGTTTGTGTCCAACCTGTTTTCCGGGGAAAATTCTTTCTCCAAGGTCAATCGCGAAATCCTTATATTTGTGCTGTCATTATCTCTTGCATTTGCGCTTTTCCAGTTTTACCTGCTTCTGAAAGGGCTGTTTTTTGCCGTGTCCATGTCCACCGCTACCCGCCATTTGGTCCGGGGTGTGGGAGAAATCAGGAGGGGGAACTTTGCTGCCAGGATACCCGAATTGAGGGACAGGAATCTGGGACAGATTGGTGAGGCGGTGAATGAAATGGCGGTCAATATGCAGGAACTGTTTCAGGAGAAGATGGCAGGTGAGCAGATGGCCCAGGAGCTGGAGGTGGCCAGGCGGATCCAATCTTCCGTGTTGTTGCAGGGGATTTTCGGGGAGGAGACCTATCGAATTGCGGTTCATTCAAAGCCTTCCCGGGTGGTCGGTGGCGATTATTGCAATTTTTACAAGAAAGAAAACGGCCTGGCAATCCTTGCAGGAGATGTCTCCGGCAAGGGGCTTGGTGCTGCCATGTATGTTTCCGAGGTAGACGGACTGTTTTATGGCCTTGCGGCGAGGCATGAACCCCCTGAAATTATTGTGGAAGGGTTGCACCAGTTTTTTCTTGATCGTGGCGGCGGTTCCAGCTTTTTCTCGGCAACGTTGCTGGATATCCGGTCCGAGGACGGAGAAATCGATTATTACCGCATGGGAGACCCGCCTTTACTGGTTAAACGGAAAGACGGCAGGTGGTATGTGTCCCGGCCGAAGGGCATGATAGCAGGAATGCGGGGAGTGGAACAGATACTTCCATATCTGGAGAAGGTGAGCTTTCCGTTGAATGAGGTAGAGGGCCTGTTTCTATACAGCGATGGATTTTTGGAGCTCTTTCCCGGTGGAGAGCCGGAAATTATCCGTGTTCTTTCTGGTCTGGATCTTGAAGATGTCGAAGCGGCATACGAGATCCTTGCCGGGGTGATTGATGCCCATGCGTCCGTGAAGGAATTACTGGATGATGTGACAGTGGCGCTCGTCAGCTTTCAGGCTGCGCCGGAGCCGAACGGAAGTGATCGGTGATGTCGTGCCTCCGGCACTGTGATGAGTGAAGAACCGGACGGGAGAATTGGGACGGCGAATTTCTTCAGGGTTTGATTTGAATGGATTACCGGAGAGGGACTTCATGATACAATAAACCGATTTTGATTTGATTCGACAGGGAGGGGTGAATGACTACTCAAACGCGGTTCTTTCTTTTCGTCATGGCAATTTTTGCCGGTGTTCTGGCGTTTCCCTGTACCAGTATTCTGGTATCAAAGGGTGCTTCGGCAGACGGTTCGGTGATGATTACCTATTCCTGTGACGGGGAGTTCCATCCCCACATGCGGATAACCCCCTCCGCGGATCATAAGCCCGGTGAGACTATTCCCATCCGGGGCTGGAACGGAAAGGTCAAGGGCGAAATCGCTCAGGTTCCGCACACTTTCGCGGTGGTGGGCCTGATGAATGAGTTTCAGGTTGCCATCGGTGAAACCACCTTTGGCGGACGGAAGGAACTGCAAAACCCGGACGGCCTGCTCCATTACTGGTATTTGATGAAGTTGGCACTGGAACGATCCCGGACAGCCCGGGAAGCGGTACGTGTGATTACTTCTCTGGTAGAAAAATACGGCTATGCCAGTACCGGGGAGTCTTTTTCCATTGCAGACAAAAATGAAGCATGGCTTCTGGAAATGGTTGGCCCCGGCAAGGGGGGGAAAGGAGCCATCTGGGTGGCTCGGCGGATTCCGGATGGCTACGTATGTGCCCATGCCAATGCGTCTGTAATCGGGGAATTCCCCATGGATGACAAGGAAAACTGCCTGTATTCAAAAAATGTGATGGATTATGCCGTGAAGCACGGATATTATGACTCGAAAAGTAGAAACCCTTTTCGTTTCAATGAGACATACTGCCCCATGACGCCGCAGAAAATCCGTTACACTGCCACAAGGGTCTGGAGTATTTTCCGGCGTTCGGCGCCATCCCTGAATCTTTCTCCTGATTATCACCGGGGAGTGAAGGGAGCAGCTCGGTATCCGCTCTGGATTAAACCGGACAAAAAGCTGAAATTGGCGGATGTGATGGCATTGATGCGGGATCACTATGAAGGCACCCCCTACGACATGACAAAGGGTGTGGATGCAGGGCAGTTTCACTCACCCCAGAGATGGCGGCCCATGAACTGGAAGGTGGCGGAAGACGATATCGACTATACCTGGGAACGTCCCATTTCCACACAACAGACCGGTTTCTCATTCGTCAGCCAGTCCAGGGACTGGTTGCCGGATCCGGTGGGCGGCGTGTACTGGTATGGACTGGACAACACCTACACCAGTTGTTATATTCCGTTTTACTGCTCGTCACATGAAGCTCCGGATGCGTACACAAAGGGAAGTTTGAACAGATTCAGCATGGATTCTGCATGGTGGGTGTTTAACCTGGTTTCCAATTTTGCGGAAATCAAGTGGTCGTACATGGTGAAGGACATTCTCGCGGTGCGGAAAGAGCTGGAGAACAGGTTTATTGCCATGGAACCGGCAGTGGACCAGGCGGCGGCCGCCCTTTACAAGAAAGACCCGAAACTGGCGGCAGAGTACCTCAACGATTATTCCAACAGCCAGGCAATGACAGTTTATCATCGCTGGGTGAAGCTGAGCGGAGATTCGATCTGCAAATATAATGATGGTTACGTGAAGGATGACAAAGGCCGGGCGAAAGCCGTGGGTTATCCTGCGGACTGGCTGGAAACCGTTCATCGCCTGCGTCCCAATCAGTTCAAACTACCGAAGTGGGATGAAAAAAAGATGGAAACGGAATTGCCGTTCTGAAAGAGTGAGACGGCTGCAGGACGATGAGTTTGAGTCAAGATGGGGAAAGGGAAGTGATGGGTGACAAAAAGGCAGGGAATGGCCAATTCCCTGATCTTTTATTCCCCTACTCCAACTCCTACCCCTACTCATAACAAAGGAGAAAGATGGACAGGAAAATAGCGATATGGAAAAAAATGGCGGATAAACGGGTCTATGACAGCGTGTTGGATGTGGTGGGCCATACGCCGCTGGTGAAGTTGAACCGGGTGACGGCGGGGTTGTCTGGCGAAGTCTTCGCGAAACTGGAGTTCTTAAATCCCATGGGGAGTATCAAAGACAGAATTGCCCGGTACATGTTGGAGAAAGCGGAACAAGCAGGGAAGCTCCACGAAGGCCAGCTTATTATCGAATGTTCTTCCGGCAACACCGCCATCGGACTTGCGCTGGTCGCAATTCAGAAGGGTTACCAATTGAAAGTGGTGGTACGGGATTCACTCAGCAAAGAAAAATTGAACCAGTTGAAAGCACTGGGAGTGGAAATCCACGCGGTGGATCATACACTTTCCCCGGAACATCCGGAAAGTTACAACAACATTACACCGAAACTGGCGGCGGAAACCCCGGGCTGTTTTTTTCCGGATCAGCACAACAACCTGGACAACAATGAAACTCATTATAAAACCACGGGTCCGGAAATCTGGGAGCAGATGGAGGGGAAGATTGATTACTTTGTGGCGGGAATGGGGACAGGTGGCACAATTTGCGGGGCCGGACGTTTTCTGAAGGAACAGGATCCGAACATTAAGGTCGTGGCGGTGGACCCGGTGGGCTCTGTTTTCTATGACTGGTTCCACAGCCGGAAACATGTCCGGCCAGGCCCCTATCTCATTGAAGGGCTGGGGGATGAATTTCTCATCGGAACAGCTGTTTTTGATGTTCTGGACGACGTGATCCGGGTGACAGACCGGGATGCGTTCCTTGCAGCCCGGGAATTGGTGAAGAAAGAAGGCGTACTGGCCGGTGGGTCCAGCGGTGCGGCACTGTGGGCGATCCGGAAACTGGCTGGAGAGCTGGACAAAGCTGCACGGATTGTAACGATATTCCCGGACGGGGCGTCCCGCTATTTGAGCACAATCTTCAACGACGAATGGATGATGGAAAAAGGACTGCTCGGCGCGAGCACTGAATAAGAATGGTAGGTGTTAGATGTTAGATTACGGAAAAAGAAGGGAGTTGTCCATTTCCTGTCTTTTGTCACTTATCACTCATCACCCATCACTTCTCCGGTCTCTCCCTTTTCGGTCAGAACACGGAACACAGAACACGGAGCATCTCGTTTCTCCTTTTCAAAAAGGAGAAACGAGATGGTAAAGGTGCTCTCATCCAGGGAAGGGTATGACCTGTATGCCAATGAATACGCCGGGGACCATCGGAAACTGGATTCCTTTGACCGGCCCGATTTTATGCAATTGTTGCCGGACAAAGCGGATGTGGCAGTGGAACTGGGGATCGGAGACGGGCGGATTTCCGGGGAAATTGCCAGAAGGTCAGAGAATTTTGTCGGAATCGATATTTCTTTGAAAATGCTTCAGAATGCCATTCGCAGGTCCCCCCGGACGCAGATCGTGCAGGCAGACCTCGCGGAGAACCTGCCCCTTGGAGACGAATGCGTGGATTTTCTGGTGGCAGCATTTTACTTTGTGCATATCAAAAATCCTGATCTGATCATCGCCGAGGCGGCCCGTGTGCTAAAGCCGGGCGGTATTTTCCTTTTCAATCTTATTCCTCAGCGCCGGGAACCGGAATTAAAAGCGGGAAAACAGCGCTTCAAAATCCGTTCTTATTACCATTCTCCCCCCCATGTGGAGAAAATTCTGGATTATCATTGGTTTAACTGGGATGTTACAACGGTAACCGAGGGAAAAGGATGGGTCAGTAAAATCTATCGCTGCCAAAAAACCTGAATCCATGCGCCGGACCCGTGTGGGGAAAGAACCCGTATTGACGGTCTTTAGGTTTCATGATATCTTTCTATAAAATAAATGGGAAATGGTGAACTGTCAATGTCACAACAAGAAAGCTGTATTCAGAAGCGGGGGATAGGTATATTTCTTACAATGCTGTTTTGGGGTGCGGCGCTTTCGGCGGTTTCACCATGTTTTTCTGCGGAAAGGGTTGTTGTGCCGCAGGAAGAAGTGGAGATGCTGAAGGATTATGGGAATGCGTTCAAAGACAGCATCAGCGAGACAAAAAGCGAGCTGGAAAACATTCTGAAAAAGTACACCTGGATTAAAGACAAGTTTGGCAATCATAAGCACCCGAAAATACTTTCGCTTATCAATTACCTTGACCGGAATAATCTGGGAAAACATCTGAAAAACGCAGTCAGTGTTTTAGGTAAATATGAAGGGGGAATCAAGAAAGTAACAACGGTTATGGCAGATGTTGAGAGCATTGCCGCTTTTTATGACAATTATAAACCTGACAAAAACAACCCACTGCGCTCCCTTGAACAAATCAGCAGCGCATTGGAAGAGTTGAATACTATAATTGTGAAGATTGATCCGTCAGATGGGATGTTGACCAAGCCTGTGAGAGTGATGGTTGAACTTTACCAGAAGTCTGTGGGGGCTTTTCATGGGGCACTCAGCCGGATCAGGAAGAAAATTAAAGAAAGAGGCGGCGGCGGAATCGGCCTCGGATTTTCAGTAGATACTGACAAAGAGAGATTATTCAGAAAGAAGTTTCCCAATGAAACCGCCTACCGGTATCCCTGGATAAAATACATTAAACCGGGGTCGTCCAAGGAGGAAGTGGAATTCTGGGACAATAAAAGCGACAGGGCATTTGCCTGGAGAGATGATGACTGGATCGAAATAAAGCCGGGGATTGCGGGATTGAGGAAGGTTTATGATGGAATCAGGCTTGCCACCGGTAAACGCCCGGATGTGAATACACTGATATCAAGGTGCAATACCGGATGGGAAGAGCTGCTGCAGGCGGAAAGAGACGGAAGAAAGTATTTCAAGTTGTTTTTTTCCAACGATTTCTGTGTGTCCAAAATACTGGCGTATAAAAAAATAAGATTTGAGCGTTTTCCCGAAAAGAAATTCATTGCAAGGTATGTTTTCCGGAAAGATATCAGAAGAAAGATTGACCGGGCGGCGGAACTGGTGGAAAACAGTTTACTCGTTGAAGGGAAAGTAACGGAAGAGAAGCACCCGGACAAAGGGCTTGCCAATATT
>JAADJC010000051.1 GCA_013151025.1 Acidobacteriota bacterium | reverse complement strand
AAGAGAGGGGGGGCAACATGCCCCCCCTTCTTTCGGACGGGATATTCAGGGCAAGATTCTCTCGCAAACCACGCAATGTAATGGGGCCCCACCATTTGTCAGATCCTATTTCTTTTTAAATAACTGCGGTGTAGAAGGTGCATAATGGGTGACGTACAGAAAATAGGGACAGTCACCAACCATAAACGATGGATTTGAACAACAAAGAGGAGAGTTTTGCATGAAAAAGTCAGTCATCCTGTTTCCGCTATTTGTGTGTTTCGCAATTGCCGTCAATGCCGAATCCTCAGGCAAGATGCGGACAGCGAAAGCCAGTGGACCCGGCACTTACAGGATTTTGAAAAAGACGAAGGGTCCAGTCATCATTCCCTTCAGAATGCACATGGGAAAGCCACTGATGGATGTTGAAGTTAACGGAAAAAAGGCCACGATGATGATTGACAACGGTATCCTCTGGGATCAGGTCTGGTTGTTCGGTTCCCCGCTTGTCAAGGAACTTCAATTAAAGCCCATCGACAAATCCACTATTATCGGTGCTGGTGAGGGCGATCCCACACAAGCGTACACGGCGGTCCAGGATCTGACAATAAAATTCAAGGATGTTGTCTTTTGTGACCAACCCGTCTATGTGTCGCCTCCCGCTGCCGGATTCGCCCGGATGTTTCCGGGAGCGGACGGCCAGCTCTGCAACACATTCTTTAAGCACTTCATTGTTGAATTTGACTTCATCAAGAACCAGGTGATTCTCCACGATCCGGATACATTTCAGTACAAGGGGAAAGGCAGTGTGTTGGATATGCAGGAAAATAAATCCGGAACACATTCCGTCCCGTTTTCTTTCACAATGCCGGATGGTAAAACGTATTCAGGACAAGTGGATATCGACTTTGGCGGTGTTCATATACTCAAAATTGCCCTGAACAACAAACTCAACATCCCGTTGCCGTCAGGCGTCAGGCCTGCTACCAGTTACGGCGCCCAGGGAAAGGGAAAAGAGTACATGGGGAAAATCAGGCAGATGACGATCGGAAAGTACACATTCAACACGCCGAAAGTCTTCTTCGGTGACGAGAAAACTTCCAGAATTCATCCAGGCAACCTGGGTGTAATCGGGTTGCCCATGTTCATGAAATTTGACATCATTTTTGATTACATCCACAACAAAATATACATTGAACCCAACAAGAACTATTCCGACGATCAGAAACACAAAGGCGGAATCTGATATTCATAGAAAATTCTTAAAAAAATCGGCTGTGCCGCGCGTAGGGAAATAGGGACGGTCACCTATTTATGGATCGCGGGGTTAATTATGAGCTAACGACAAAAAGGGACGGTGAAATCACAGTCACTGCAGTTGTATAAATGGTGACTGTTCCTATTTCCCCCATTTCAGGTACTGTCTTACCTCATTCAGTGATTTTCGAAGTTTATCTTTTGGCTCTTCATCGGGATAGCCCAACGGCATGATGATATCCACCTGCGTGGACAAGGGAAGCTTGAGCGTTTTTTTTAATGCCTTCTCATTGAACCAGCCGATCCAGCAGGTGCCAAGGCCGAGGACTGCCGCCTGCAGGGTGAGGTGGGCACCGGCAATTCCGATATCGATGAGGTTGTAGCGCACGTCCCGTACCTGGCCCCCCATTCTCGCAACCAGTTTGGATTTTTCAGTGACAAATATGATCAACACCGGGGCAGTGGCAATAAAACGGTTCATGGTATAAATGCCCGAGCATGCAGTGTCTGCGACATGGCAGATGGTTTCCCGGTCATCTATCACAAGAAATGTCCATGGCTGGGAATTGCAGGCCGATGGGGCCATCCGGGCTGCATCCAGGCATAGATCCAGAAGTTTCCTCTCAACAGGTTGATCCTTGTAGGCCCTCACGCTGCGGCGGGCATGGATCAATTCCGGAAAATCCATGGTCAGGAGATTTTTCCAATTCGGCTCAGACCCCAGATCGCCAATGCCCCGGCTCCGATAAATCCGCCCCAGGAAATCAGCGGGCACAGTTGGTAAGGTCCAAAAACAAAAGCCCATCCACTGAGGTTTCGCAGCAGATGGAGCGCTGCCACGATAGCGAAGACAATTCCAGATACCAGGCAATAAACTTTGGTTGCGTTCATATGATTCCTTCCTTTTTCAGAAATTGGTCACCTTGCGTATTGTACACGAAAACGAATTGACCGGAGCGACCATGTGGGGACGGTACCAGGCATTTCAATTCGGTTTTTTGATATTTCTCTGAAGTTTTTGCCAACATCAGCTTTTCTTTAGTAGCACTGCCTTGTTTAAAAATAATCTCGGCCTCTCAACAACTGTGAGACCGGCGTCATTGGCTTTTTTGATCGTATCTTCAAATGCTTTTTTTGAAACATGAAATGGCGGTTCTACCATGAAAACCTGTCCATTCGGCCTCAGTATTGTCGTTATTTCGTTGAAAAGAGATTCTTTATCGGGAACTTCGTGAACCACGTAGAAAAGCAGGACAAAATCAACCTGTTCGGACACACCTATTTTATTTTCTTTGCAAAGAAGAAGCGTGATCCGTTCTTCAAGTTCTGTTCCTCTGATCTTGTCTCTTACTTTCTGGAGCATCCCTTCCTGCAAATCAGAAGCAATCACTCTACCGGATTTCCCAACCATTCTGGCCATGTCAACAGAGAAAAAGCCCGGACCACAACCGATATCCAGAGCTGTCATCCCTTCTTCGATATAGGGGCCCAGTATTCTTTGCGGGTTTTGTGTCCATCTTCGAATCCTGGTATCAAGGCTGCCAGCTCTTTCCACCGGGCATATGCGATTGTTTCTGTTGCTCACTTCATTTTTCTCCTGTTCATCCGTTGCTTGTTTCAGCACTTGTGATTGTAGCCACTGTCCACAGCGATTGTCAAAGGCTTTCCTTTCTGTTCGCGGCTATTGCAGCACATTTTCGGGAAATGTCCATCTTGTGCAATCTAATGTCGAAAATTAGCTACAATGAAGAAAAAAGCAAGGGAAAACCGCCGATTCTTGCAATTTAAATATAGTCATTTGATTGCTATTTATTCAATCAGATTGTTCATTCAAAAATGTCTTATCTGACAAATATCCGTTCAAATACCTAACAAATGCTTTATCGTAATACTGGCCATGATTATCCCAGGCAGTGCGAAAATTTTTTCTATCAAGCCATTCTTTCATTTCTGTATCCCATCCTTCCCACTGATCTTTTTTCCCTTTTGATGATGCTCGTTGATACATCAGGAATGCCCGCTCAAATATGGAGATACGAATCAGAAGAATTGCCTCCTCTTGTTTTTCTTGTTCTTCAGAAAGAGATCTTTGCTTAACAAATGGGGTATCAAAAATGTCGAGGTCTGAATATTCAAGACATAATTGCTGAAGTTCGATGTATTTATCATCAAGGGCATCATAAGTGCCATATTCTCTTTCTTCTCTTAGAAGTCGTTGCTCTCGCAGGTAGATAAACATCGCCATTGGAAGACCAAGGATCGTGATTATGAAAGAAGCAAGTTCTAAATATTGATGAAGTGTCTCCATTGAGGAATCACCTGTTTATATTTTCATGGTCAAATGTTTGTTAACTTGATATCTCATAGATAGTAACTATAGCCAATATTTGCGGTGTCTGTCAAAGGTTTTTGCATTTTATTTGCTAAAGTGATAACAGTCAACAATACTAATCTCCACAATCCCACGCGCCTCAATCTGTCACAACCTAAAGCACAGCTCAAAGCCGCTTCTGCCTTGATATAGATTGCTCTTCGTTGGCAAATTATACCTTGTACGAATGATCGAGATAGAAGACACAGTGATGATGTTTCGGGACGAAGCGGGAATCCCCTTCTGGCAGACGGTGAGACCCATTGCTCCTTGAGGCGGCACAAATTTGATGATCAAGTCGCCCCGCCTTTCAAGGCGGTTTTTTTGTAGCAGCCTGTGGCAAGGTAACATTCCGGATTCACATGGGTGATTTTTACGGGACTGGTTTCTGTCAGTAACACACCTTCACTTTTCCAGACGAGTCGTATTGTGTTAAGGTCAGGGCGATAAACAATATCAGTCGTCACGGGGAGGACCCATGAAAATTGCGTTAGTGCAGCAGCATGCGATCACAGACAAGAGAGATAACCTGAAACGGGGATTGATAGCCCTGAAAGAGGCGGCGGCAGCCGGGGCAAAGCTGGTCTGTTATGCGGAACTGGCGTTCGAACCTTTCTATCCACAGGAGTTGCCCACCGGTGATATCAGGGAGCTGGCTGAACCTGTTCCGGGACCGATAACCGAAGCTTTTATAGCAGAGGCAAAACGACTTGGCATAGTGGTTGTATTGAACCTGTTCGAACTGGAAGGTGACAAAACCTATGACTGCTCCCCTGTAATTGACGCCGACGGTTCCCTCATCGGGAAGACACGGATGGTCCATGTCCCGGATTACAAAAGGTTCCATGAACAACACTACTACACGCCGGGCGACCTGGGGGCGCCGGTGTTCAACACAGCCTGCGGGCGTATCGGCATTGCAATCTGCTATGATCGCCATTACCCTGAATACATACGGGCATTGAAGCTGAATGGAGCTGAATTGGTGATCATCCCCCAGGCCGGGGCTGTGGGGGAATGGCCGGACGGACTCTATGAAGCGGAAATGCGGGTAGCGGCATTTCAGAACGGCTATTTCACGGCACTTTGCAACCGGGTGGGAAAAGAACCCGCCATTGAGTTTGCCGGTGAGTCTTTTGTCTGCGATCCAAAAGGCCGGGTCATTGCAAAGGCAGCGACCGGCAGGGATGAGATTCTTTATTGTGACGTAGATTTTGACGAAATTCCCGGATCCGCCGCTGAACTCCATTTTCTCCCCGACCGCCGCCCGGAAGACACCGGTGGATGGCAGGAAAAATAGAATGAAAGAAGGGGGAGCGAAAAGCTCCCCCTTTTGGGTTTATTTCATGGGTTTGATCTTGGGATGTTTCGCTCTTATTGGGATTTTGCCTTCAGGCTTCGGTTTTTCCAGGACTTCGTCGGCTGTTTTCTTTACCCTTTCCACTTTCCATGTGGACAGGAGAAAGGGAAAGCCGCATTTGCTGGAAACAGCCGGGTATTTCCCGTCCTTATCCTGCGCATAAATTTTCAGGGTGGCGGGGTCCGTTCCCTTCAGTGTGAGGGTAAAAATCGGATTCTTCAGGGTTTTCGACTGCTCTTTTGGCAAAAAACTGTCACAGTTGAGGGTGCAGGCGGTGAGAATCTGGTCAATCTGCCCGTTCAGAGCCAGCCGTCCGGCCGGTGTTTTCCACTGCGGCCCTTTGGGTTTTTTCGATGGCGTTGCTTTTTCCTTTTTGTTCGGGGTAACGTTGACCGGGACGTTTTCTTTGGTGAGAATCAGGGCTTTACCGTTTTTGCCCTGCAATTCGATGGCGCTTACACCGTTTTTGTCCACTTTCAGCACGATTTTGTCCCGAATTTTGTCCACGTTTACATCAAAGACCCGCCGAAGGTCGCCTTTTGCGAGGAACACGTCTTTCTGGCCCGGTAAATTGACGTAGGTATGATGGTAGGTGCCGGCAATTTTACCGATGTTGATGTCTCTGAGTTTATTTTTACCGCTGTAAACGGTAACACGGATGGCGTTGTCCGGGTCCAGGTTGTAGCGGGCGGTTTCACCGGATTCTGCCGTGAGAGCAGTGAAGTCCAATCCGGAAACGGCAGCCGCCATTTTTTTGAGACGGCTGTCGTCCGCTTTGAACCCCTGTGGTTCAATGAGCCAGCGGTCGTCGTGATGTTTGATGGTGAGAGTCTCGTTTTTTCGCTTGATAACAATCCGATCGATTTTTTCCACCTTCAGTTTGTCGAAGTGGGGCAGGGTGTAATGGGTCCGGTTTTCCTTGTGAAGGCCAAGGTAGAGCCCCAGTGCCACGATGGCTACAATCAGAATAATGGTTTCTTTTTTCATGGCATTACTCCTTCTTTCCGCTGTTGAACATCCACTGGATACGCCGTTTCCTCGCGGACCGGCGCCACAATACCAGGAACCCGAAAAGAATAACGAGGATGGGCAATCCGGCGATGTTGAGCGCCTTTACGGTGGTTTTTACCGCCGCGCTGGTTTCTTTCAGCGGGTTGAATTGTTGCACCTTTGACCGGAGTTTTGCCGTTTCCACCCGGTTGTTCAGGGCGTCAATGATGTTCATGGCGAAGGTGGCGTTGGGTGAATTCCCTTCCTTGTCAATGACGTTGTCCTTGAGGATTTCAGATGTCCCGATGAGAAGGAGTTTCCCCGGTCTACCGGTGCTGATGACGGTTCCGCTTTCGCTGATTTTTCCAGCGGGGTTTTCCGCTTTCTTTTTCCGGCCCTTTCTGTCTTTCTTTCCATCTGTTTTTTCAGCCTTTCCAGGTTTCACCGGTGCCGGTTTCCCGGCAAAGTAACTGGAAAACTTTCCCGATACCAGGACAGCAAGGGGGTAGGATTTCATCTGCGCGGTTTCTGTCGGCGGGTGGATGAACATGGGATTCAGGTTGATCTGGCCCTTCATGAGCCACGATTCCGGGGAACTGGAGAAAATCGTTTCTGCTGTCAACCCGTGGTCTTTCAATGTATCTTTCTTCAGCTCTACAGGCGCGGCTTTGATTGTCACCAGCTCTTTGATGTTTTCCATAAATGGAAACGCCCCATTGATACCGGCTGTCTGGATAATTGGCGCGAAGTAGATGGGCTTTTCTCCTCCGCCGTAGGCCTGGGGCAGCTTCTGTTTGTAACACTTCTGATCCAGTACCAGTGCGTCCTGCACTGAGAGCCCATAGTGGGTCAGGAGTTTTCCCAGCCCGGTGTGGTTAGGGATGTACACCGGCCCCTGCCGGTTAAACTGATACTGGTTCTGCTGCATTTTGATTTCATGAAAGGGGTCCAGGAACAGCGCCAGCGATTTCCCCTTCATCAGGAACTGGTCAATCTGGAACAGCTCATATTTGCTGAAAGATTCTGTGGGACCGGCAATGATGAGACAGTTGATGTCGTCCGGGATGCCGTTTTCTTTCATCCTCACCCGGCTGATGGAGTATGTGTCGGACAGCATTTTCTGAAAGTTTTCCAGCGCCGGCTGGGATTGTTGGCCCATTCCGGCAAAGCTGCTGAGGGGTACAGTGCCGTGGTCGGTCAGATAGCCGATTTTCTCGTTGATATCCACCACCGAATCCACAACACCGGAGATGGATTCTCCCAGTTTGGAGACATCCGCAAGGCGATATTGAGTGCCGATGAGAGGAATCCGTTCGGCAATAATCAATGGAATCTGCTGGGATTTGTCTTTGTATTGAATCAGAATTCCCGCAGTTCCGCTGCCGGCTTCCTCCTCAATTCCGGTCCGGGGGTTCCGGAAGGCAGGCCATTTCAGTGTAAGCAGGTTGTGCGCTTTTGCCTCTTTTGCAGCAGCCTTGTCAGTGGCCGGATTCAGCGAAATGAACTCCAGTTTTCCATAGTATTTTCCGTTGAGGCTCTTCACTGTTTTTTTCAGTTTTTCAGGGACCGAAGACAGGTTATTCATCCGCATAGCCCCGGCCACACGATTCAGGGTGGAGGAGAGAAAGAGTTTTACCTGAACCTTGTCATCCAGTGCCAGAAAAGCGCTGATTTTATTATTCATTTTTCGGATGGTGCTTGTGATTTTGTATTCCAGTCCGTCAGTGGCGGTTATGGGAGGAAGTTTTTCCACAATATCGCCGTGGATCAGAACCATTCCCATAAATGCTTTCTGAAATTTCACCTGATCCTGTTCAATGTTGCGAATCTGGACCGGAGTAATGCCATAGTCTTCAGCCAGTTTCTGATTGGCCCGGGATTCCGGGGTGGCTTCCCCTTCTTTGGTACTGACGTTATAAAATTTGTAGTTGAAGTAGTGGTTGCCTGCCTCGGCGTATTCGTCCAGCATGTCGTGGAGGTAGCGTTCAATCCCGTTATAGGGTGCCGGTAGATTTTTCGTGAAAAAAACTTTGACAGTCAAGGGTTCTTTCAGCGTTGCCACTACGTTCCGACTTTCTTGTGACAGGGAATACACGTGGTGTTTTGTCAGGTCGATTCTGGAGAAAAGTGTAAGCCCGGCCAGGTTAATGAGCACTACCAGTACCAGGTAAGCCAGGAATTTTCCATATTTTCCAAGTCTGTTCATCTCACCCTCCTCAGAATTTTTCCCGCATGCTCAGTGCGGCGAGGTACAGTGACAAGAACATGACACTGATGAAGTAAAGAAAATCTCGGGAATCAAGCACCCCTTTGGCAATGTTCTGGAAATGTCGGTCCGCCCCCATGTACTGGAAAAAGCCCAGCATGGAGTCGGGCAGGAAGAACAGCATTTTGTCAATGAGGGTCAGGACGAAACAGATGGCTGTACCGATGATGAACGCGATAATCTGGTTTTTCGTCAGTGATGAGGCAAAAATACCGATGGCTGCAAAAGCCCCGGCCAGAAATAGCGCACCGATAAAGCCGCCGATTACCGGGCCCGGGTCCAGGTCGCCGAGAAAGGCAATTGACACCGCATAGGCGAGGG
This sequence comes from Acidobacteriota bacterium, assembly GCA_013151025.1. Taxonomy (GTDB): domain Bacteria; phylum Acidobacteriota; class Holophagae; order Thermotomaculales; family Thermotomaculaceae; genus UM-FILTER-49-7. The sequence goes on along the minus strand of JAADJC010000051.1, from coordinate 16,692 downwards.
TAGGCACCAGCATGATGGCGCAAAATGCCAGCGCGGCAAAGAATTTACCCAGCACCACGTCTGTTACCGTAACCGGTAGGGTCAACAGCGTTTCGTAAGTGCCGACGTTCAGCTCATCCGCTACCAGCCCCATGGTGATAGCCGGGATGATGAATGCGAACAGCAGAGGTAACAGAGCGAAAAAGTTTCGCAGCTCTGCCTGATTGTACAGAAAGAATGTGGAAAAGAAGAACCAGCCCGCAAGAATCAGAAAAATGGAAATGACAATATAGGCGACGGGAGAAACGAAATAACTGCCAAATTCCCGCTTGAAAATAGGATACACACGTTTTACTGTCATGTCAGTTCTCCTTTGTCAGTTCACGGAAAACCGTTTCCAGGCTGTGGGATTCCCGATGGAATTCCGACAGGCCCCAGTCATTATCCCGGATGATCTGAAATGCTTCCGGGCGGACATCGTTGTTGGCATTGCAGGAAAGAACCAGAGATACCTGTCCGCTTTCCGGCGCACCGTCTTTGATCTCTTCCACGCCCTCAACAGTGCTGAATGCATCCTTGCACACTTGTGCTTTGGCCCCGGTGAGCTTCACAGACAACAGATACCGTCCGGAAGCCTGTTGCTTTAACGCTTCTGTGGCGCCATCCGCCACAATTTTGCCTTTGTGGATGATGACGATACGGTCACAGGTAGCTTCCGCTTCACTTAAAATGTGGGTGGAAAATATGACGGTTTTTTCTTTTCCCACCGCCTTGATAATTTCCCGGATTTCAATAATCTGGTTGGGGTCCAGTCCGGAAGTCGGTTCATCCAGCACAAGGATTTCCGGATCATCCATCATGGCATGGGCCAGGCCCACCCGCTGGCGGTACCCCTTCGACAATTCGTGAATCGCTTTGTGCATGACATCTTCGATGGCACACATTCTTGCCAGTTCCCGAACCCTTGCCATTCGGTTTGCGGGGTCAATGCCCCGTATTGCCGCCACATCCATCAGGTAGTCATAGACCAACATGTTCTGGTATAATGGTGCAGATTCTGGTAGATACCCAATTTTCCTCTTGATTGAAAGAGTGTTGGACCGAATGTCGCTGTCTCCTACCCGAATGGTTCCTTCTGTAGGTGGCAGGTAGCCGGTGAGAACGCGAAGTGTGGTGGTTTTCCCTGCTCCGTTGGGACCGAGAAGTCCCAGGACTTCCCCTTTTTCGATGTTCAGAGAAACATCATTTACCGCCACGGTGTCTCCGTAGCGTTTGGTGAGGTGTTCAATGTGGATCATATACAGCTCCTTTTCCCACAATGTCTGGTTCGGTTGCGTCTTTCGCGCAGCACTGAACACTTGGTTTCCGAAAACCGTAACGCCCCGGCCGGTTTTCATCTCCCTCGACATTCCATTTTTTATAAAGGAATGACAACACCGTCAATAATTATAATCCGCTGATTCAGTTCGTAAAGTGTTTTTTTGCTCTTTTTTGCTTCGTGTAAATAAGACCGATTGAAGAGGCACAAGAGGTTCTCAACGTTGTTGCTTTCCCTCTCATCCGATTTCTCGCACTTACACTTCCCATGCCCTCGGATACGGGAGCTATTTTTCAAATTCGATTTCGATGGTAATGGAGCCATCAATTTCTTTGCGGGCAATGATGGATTTCTTTCCTGCCATGTTGTACTTGAACTGGAGCAGGCTTTCACCGGAACCAATGAGAGACTGGGAATAAATCCCGGTGAGCCGGGAAGAAATGTCTTTTTCAAATGTCACGATAGGGGAAGGCGTGGACCGGGCATCAAACATCTGAGGTGTAATGCTGAACCGCTGAACACCAAGGCGGCGTTTAACCCGGTTTTGCAGTGGCGCGAACAGGTTGTTCAATGCCAGTGCCACCCCGGCACCCTGGAGGTCCTGCCTGCGGGTTTCGGTCTGCATGAAGGCATTGCCGCCGGTTGTAAGTCCGCCTGAACCAAAAATAAGGGCGTACAGGTCTTTCTGGGGAAGGGGCGGCCGGGAAGAAAAGTTTAGCTTTACCTGGTTTCCCCTGCCAAGGAGGCGACAGGTAATATCGTACCCGTTTATCCTGGTTCCGGCTGTAATTTCGACTTGCGGGTCAATTTCCATTTCATTTTCGAATCGAATCCCTCCGGATCTGACTCTCAACGGAATATCGTTAATGTAAATAACACTATCTTGTGAAATCGGCTGAAATCCCAACAGAATTGGTGAATCCGCCGGGCCTTTCAGCTTCAACAGGGAAGGCGCCAGACCTAACGACATGGTGGGGTCCAACACCTCCAACCCTCTTAACGCTACATCCAGGTCCAGATTCAATCTTTCAAGAACGGTTGCTCCACCGGTGGGATTTCCCAATGTCAATTGCTGGGGACTGATAACGCCGTTTGCCAACTCCGCACTGCCGCTGAGATGCAAACGCTCATCGGCAGGGTTACCGTTGAGTTTAAATCGACCGTTTGCGTCGGCAAAAATTCCGGACAGATCCACCGGTATATTGTCCAATCCCGCATCAATGGAAATGAGGCCGGGAGAAAGAATGCCTCTGGCGGTCACAGTTCCACGGCCATAAGTTCCGGATGCTTTCCGAATATTGAGGATAGCCGGGTCAAACTCACAGATTCCGGATACCCTGGTAAGTTTGTGGGGCAGATCGGGAATTGTAATATCTCCGTCGGTGAATATCAGAGTGCCGTGGTACAGGGGGTCTGCCAGCATTCCATCCAGTTCAGCCTGAATTTGAATGGAAGCATGGGCGGTAATGCCCAGCTCCCGTTTGATTACTGAATCAAAAGCGCTCAGGCTGCTTTCCCCGGTAATTTCTCCACCGATTTCGCCGCTTTCAAAATTGGTGAAGGGAATATTGACAAGATATTCCATTTCCGGACCCTTCAGATTGATCTCGTCACCGGTGAGCCACATACCATCCAGGTATAAAGGGAAAGGAGCCGCATTTAATTGGATTTTTTCCGGCATGAGGATAGTCAGCCGGGTACAAGTACCCATCCCTGAAAAAGTGGTAAGGTCATTGAAATTCCCAAAGCAATGGAAAGTAATCGTGGAAATTACGTCTGCTTCATTAATCCTTACCGGGGTGTTTTCAGCCGCAAGGGTTACTTCAGTTTTTCCATCCAGATTGACAGTTGTCTTAATTTTCAATCCGTTCCGGGTTGTCGCGCTGACTTTGGCCAGGTTGCCGGACAGATGGAATTGGAAATTTCCGTCACCCAGCCCCAGGTCGGCAACGGCAAACTTATCAAACTGGAATCCGGCGTCCACCTGTGGCGCATCAAGGAGTCCGGAAACCGTAACATCACCGGTGCCACCATCCAATTCGATAAAGTCCAATGGTTGATAGAGAATCTTCATCCCCTCCCCGTGGAGTTGAAATGCCAGTGAATTGTTCCTGAAATCCACTGAACCTTCCCCTTTCATACTGCCTTTTCCGTTTTCCAACTTGAGCTTCTTAAGGGCCAGTACGCCGTCATGGTACCGGAATTCTGTCGAACTCCTGTCAAATGAAAGCTGGAAAAGGTTGGTCTGCTGAAGGGCGGCGGTTCCGAAAACATCCGGGTCGTTTAAGTCGCCCGAAACCCACACCGTCCCATATGCTCTTCCGTAAATGGCCAGGTCATCGGTTTCCGGCAACGCAAAAAGGCCGGCATGCAGGGGCAGGCCCTGCAGCTTTGCCTCCAGATTCAGCCTGTTTTTCCGAAAACTTCCGAAACCGTCTGCTCTCCCCCCCTTTGCCTGGAGGGTGAAACGGGATGCTTCAATATTTTCAAGGGAATGAATAACCACATCTGCCGTCACCCGGGGCACATTCATGTCGTTGTACAGCAGATGGTTAATTGTCAATTTACCGGAAAATATATCATCTTCCAGAAAAATGCCGTCCGCTTGTGCGTCAATCCAGTCCAGTTTCAGATGAAGACTGCCCCGGTTATTCTGAATGCGGCTGGTAAGGAAGGGCATATTGAGCGCAATGTCTCCCAGTATTGGTTTTTCCCCGGAGCGAATTTCAAGATGGCAGGCACCGTCTCCACAATCCTGCCCATGAATAACGGCACTGTAGGACCATCTTTTTTTTTTATCCACTCGCAGATCAGCCGAAAAATCTTTCATCAATGGACCATGGACCGCTGCTTTTGCCACAATGGCAAGATGGTCTGTAAAAGAAGCCGAACCTGTCAGGGAAACTGTGTGCTTCAACAATTTTCCCCTCAAGTCTGTAAGGGAAAGCGTTTTTTTATCCAGGTTTATATCCATCATTCCTTTGAAATCTCCACGGGGATCGTGGATTTGGACCGGCCCCTTCAGAGAAGACAAATTTCCCTTCAATTGGAAGTTTACAATGGTCTTCTGTAATTCCGGGAACTTCGTCACTTCTTTCAGTGGAACAACTCCCGATACGGAAAAATGACTGCCTTTTGCATCAATTTCCCCATTAATCGCAAGGCGGACTTCTCCCCTGGAAATGGTCAGTTCCGTGATGCGGATGCGATCCTTCCGGATGTCAAACCCGCACCCCACATGAAGGACGTAGGGAACGCCGTTGACAACGACATGGCCATTGCTGAATGCCACAATGCCACGATACCCGAAGTTGACGGCGTCAAATCCCCCCTGCAAGAGGAAATCCCGCCCCTCGAAAGTAATGTGGAGTGCATTTCGCCCCTGAATGTCCAGTGTCAGCCCCCGGACATCCAGTTTTTTCAATACCAGGGTGTCAAAGCCCGATGCAATGAGTTTCATCGGATCCGTATGAAAATCACTGCGATTCCGTTGCAGCCGGATACGAACTGTCACGTCTTCTATAGTGGCGTTTTCTACAAGCAATTTGAATAAAAACAGTTTTGTGACGCTGACCTTAAGCGATAACTTTCCAATGGATACTGTGTCGGAAAGGGAAATATCGGATGCATAAATCTCACCACTTAAAGGGCTGATGGACAGTTTTTTTATATGCAGCTGTTCTCCGGTGGCATTGGTGATCTGATGTTCAATGTCATGCTGAATCATGGCCCGGAACATCGGGGTATGAATGTAAATAAGTACGCCGAGAACGGTGACCAGAATCAGCACGATCAGCAGGCGAATAATTCTTTTAATCATCGGTTCCCCTTCAGAGCTCAGATCTTGTCAATAACAGAAAATCCTTACTCAATTTCAAATAACAAGGTACCGGCTTCCACCGACTGTCCCTCCGAAACGTGAATCTTTCTAACGGTACCGGCAAGGGGTGCTTCCAGTTCATTTTCCATTTTCATTGCTTCCAGTACAACAACACCCTGCCCCGCTTCAACTTCCATCCCTTCATCCGCGAGAATCTTTTTCACGTTCCCGGGCATAGCCGCAGTGACGGTGCCTTCCCCTGCCTTGAAAGAAGACGACTGAAGCAGCTCTTTTTTCAACGGGTCATCCGCGTGAACATGATACTGTGTTCCCCCGATGTACAGCGTGTCTCCGGTCCGGTAAACTGTCAGGGATTCATTATTGATCATCAGGCTTACGCCCCCCTCCGGTAACACCTGTGCAGACACGGGGTAGCATTTCCCATCCAGTTCCACCTCCAGCAGCCCTTCCCGGTTCTCCCGAACTTCCACTTCCACGGATTTTCCATTCATGTCAACGGATACAAGCATTTCCATTCTCCCTTACATCCAGCTGGACCGCTGAAAGCGCTTCCATGGTGAACATTTCTGAACCTGTCCCGTTCCGGTGGCGGGCTTTCGGTCCAGATAATAACAGACTGCAGCCGCGACAATGGCAAGAGGTTCATCCCCGGTGGGGGTATTCATCAATTCATCAAGATGACGATCTACAAATGTGGTATCGTGGCTGCCATCGGCAAATTCCGGATGGTTCAGGACTTTTCTGTGAAAAGCAATATTGGTCTTGATACCGGCCACAATATACTCACTCAATGCCCGACACATTCTGCGAATCGCCGTTTCCCGATCCGGTCCATAAGTTGTGAGTTTTGAAATCAGGGGATCATAGTACACTGAAATTTCCCCCCCCTGATAGATACCGGAATCGTCCCGGATTCCCGGACCTGCCGGGGTACTGAGACGCTGCACCGTGCCCGGTGACGGCATGAAATTGTTTTCCGGGTCTTCCGCGTAAATACGGCATTCCACCGCATGGCCCTGGAGCCGGACATCTTCCTGTTTCAGTGAAATCGGTAATCCCTCCGCTATTCGCACCTGTTCAGCCACCAGGTCCAACCCGGTAATCCACTCTGTCACCGGATGCTCTACCTGAAGCCTCGTATTCATCTCCAGAAAAAAGAAATTCCGGCTCTTATCCACAAGAAACTCCACTGTTCCTGCGTTTCGGTAGTTTGCCGCGCGGGTGGCCTGCACCGCAGTTTTTCCCATTTTCTGTCTCATTTCCGGGGTGACAAAGGGAGAGGGCGCCTCTTCAATGACCTTCTGGTGGCGTCGTTGAATGGAACAGTCCCGTTCTCCAAGGTAAATAACATTACCATGATTGTCCGCGAGAACCTGAATCTCAATGTGCCGGGGGTTTTGCACGAACTTTTCCACATACACATGGTCATCGCCGAAAGAAGACAATGCTTCAGAACGCGCAGCCCGCAGTGCCTTTTCCAGCCCTTCCGGCGAATCCACTTTGCGCATCCCCTTGCCGCCGCCTCCGGCGGAAGCCTTTATCATCACGGGAAAGCCGACCTCCGTCGCGAAAGCCAGTGCGTCTGCTTCTGTCATATCCGGTTTGTCAAAGCCGGGCACCACCGGGACCCCCGCGGCAGTCATGATCTCCCGGGAAGTTACCTTGTCACCCATCTGACGAATCGCCTCTGCCGGCGGACCGATAAAGACAATGCTGTTTTTCTGACAAAGCTCCGCGAAGCCCGCATTCTCCGAAAGGAAACCATATCCCGGATGAATCGCTTCAGCACCGGACTTCCGGGCAATTTCAATAATTTTTTCTCCCATCAGATAACTTTCGGCGGAAGTCGTGCCGCCAAGAGGCCAGGCTTCATCCGCCATCAAAGTATGGAGTGCTGCACGATCCGGATCTGAGAAAACCGCAACTGTCCGAATCCTCATTTCCCGGAGGGTCCGCATCACCCGTACCGCGATTTCGCCCCGGTTTGCTACCAGTACTTTCTTGAACATTCTTCCTCCACGTATCATTTCATCTGTTTCTTCTACTTGATAGGACACCTGTCATTATCCCCTTTTTCATCGTCAAAGACAAGAGCGGCTTTGCGCCCTGATGGTGGATGGCTGAAAGGGGATAGGCTGACAATACCCCTTCCTGTCATTTCACACAAACGTCTTCCTCCTGTAAATTCCTCTTTAGCCGGGAACAGAAATTCAGAAAATGCGCATAAGATTATATTGACAGCGGGAATTTTCACTGATAGTTTGGCTTTACGGTAGTTATCCGTAATATTATCAGTTCGGGAGGATTTATTTTGAAACGAATTATTGGAATCATTTTTGTTATGGCAATGATTTTTTCCGTGTCCGGCTTTGCCGGGGAAAAGGACCAGACCAACCAGAAGGCGAAAGCAGATAAAACAGTGCAGACGGTTGCCCCCGACCGCGCACCCATGTCAGCAGCACAGATGAAATGCAAAAAAGACTGCAAAAAGCCCTGCTGCGCGAAAATGGCCGCCATGAAGAAGAATTGCCCAAAGGCAATGGCAGACAAGAAAGCCTGCTGCGCAAAGATGGCCGCCATGAAGAAGAATTGCCCAAAGGCAATGGCAGATAAGAAAGCCTGCTGTGCAAAGATGGCCGCCATGAAGAAGAATTGCCCAAAGGCAATGGCAGATAAGAAAGCCTGCTGCGCGAAAATGGCCGCCATGAAGAAGAATTGTCCAAAGACAATGAAGTGTAAGCAGGACTGCAAAAAGCCCTGCTGTTCAAAGAAACTTCCGGCAAAGGCCCCTGCAAAACCGGTTGCAGCAAAGACGGCTCCGGCAACACATAACTGACCTGAAAAACAAATTTCAACACCAGAAGGCGGGCAGTTGCCCGCTTTTTTTGTCTTTCTAAGTGATTTCAGTCACCAGATCGCTGATTCCGACTTCCTTTGACGCCGCATCCGCTATAATAAAAGTTTGTGAAATCATCAAAATGCCGGTTTGTGGGCCGGTGGACAGGAGACAGATATGTTGAAACGATTTTTTTTACCGGGTTTCATCCTGCTGGTCGGAACCATTGTGCTGGTTGCCAATCCCGGCGCTCATTTCGGAAAGCGAATGGAGACGCTTCAGTCGATGCTGGCGAAACTCCCTGCCGCAGCCTCTCCACCGGATTCCGCACCCAGTCTGAATCAGAAAACGTTCATGCCCTCTTCGGGCAGTCTGGCACCGTTTCTGCGGCTACAGCATTTCAAGTCCACGCCTTCCACCAAGGGCGGCCTGGTGGTGGGGGATGACAGCCCGGATGAATCCGTCACCCTCACCGGGAATGTCACCATTGACGGGGATATTGTCGTGGCCAACCAGGGAACCCTGATTTTTGACCATGCCACCGTGACGTTGACCGGCAATATTTCTGTGGTGAATGACGGCACTCTGACGATTACCGGAGGGTCTCTCACGGTTCTTTCCCAGTACCGATATTCCAATGGAATCATGGGATTGAATCATAGCCGGGTGACGTTTCAGGATACTGTAATTAATACCAACGGCTACAACTGGAACGGCTCATTCTCCGACAGCGCTGTATTTATTGTCCACAACACCACCTTTCATGACGGCCTGACGACCGGGCTTTTCGGGACCGCTACCGCAGACGTGGACGGTTCCAACCCGCTGGAGTGGGTCGTGGGGGGAGATTCCACACTGTCGGTTTCGGGCGATGCCGGCCCCTTCATTTTCTGGCCCATCTTTCCTAACGGCAGTGTAGCGGATCTGACTTTTCCTGACGGCAGCGATGTGTCTTCATTCTCCATTACCGACAGTGACCCGAAAATCAGTGGAATCGGGTTTTCCATCACCTTAACCCACATCCAAAATGTTTGGTGGGGGATGCTGGTGAACCCGGGCTGTGACGTGACGGTGCGGGATTCGGTGATGCGCACCACTGGTATTATGGCGGATTCCGGGGCAAACATGAGCCTTTCCGGGCTGGTGAACGGGCAAAGCCTATGCCGACTCGATGATACCCATTTCCGGTCTGAGTTACCACCTCATCAATACTTCAGTGGAAACTTGGAATGTCTATCCCTGGGGAATTGACTCCATGACACTGAAAAACTGCATTATCGGGGAACTGGGGGCCTCGGAGAACTCGGTGACCACCGTCAGCAACACTCTCATTGATGGCACAGGGGGCTATGTATTCAGTGACGGGGGAAGCAATACCACCTTTCTTTTCACCAGTCTCCTCAGCGATACGGTGGCCAATGGCGACTCGATACAACTCTATGTTTTTTCCAGTATCTTCAACGGGGATATTGTCGCCACCGACAGTTCCACCATCCTTCTGGCGAATACCGTGAATGAGCGGATGCCGCAGGCAAAAAAGGGGGGTCTGGTGATTGAGGCGAGCGTGGCGCCGCCGACCTCCGCGTCGGTGGGAGCAATCCTGCCCCTCACCGGCAGTGCCAACACCATTGCCGGGCCGGATCTTCCGGTCAATACGGATCACTGGCAGATTTTTTACGGCGTCGGCAGTGAGCCGGAACAGTGGTTCCCGGTAACCGGGCCCCAGCACCGGGAGGTGCGGAACAATGTACTGGGCCTATGGGATACCAATGGTCTGACACCGGGGCTGTACACGCTGAAACTGAGCATCCAGCTCACCGGTGGCGGTGACCCCATTGACATTACCCGGATAGTTGCCCTCGGTGCAGCGTCACCGGACAGCCCTGTCAGTTTTTATCTTCCCCACATTACCTGGACAACCCAATGGCAGAGTTTCCTCACAGTGGACAACACCGGAACTTCTCCAGCAGGCGTTTCAATATTTCTCTATGACGAAAACGGGATGACGGACAATCAGGACTTAACCATTCCCACCGGCAGCCAGCAGCTCATTCCTCTGGTGAAGGGAAGCTGTGGAATTGTGCAGACAACATCTTCAGATATCCTTTTTCGTGAAACCTTTGTCAATATTGTGGACAACGGTATTGCCGAATTTCCCCTGTCAGCAGACGCGGGCACTTCCCTGACCTTTCTGTTGCCTCACTACGCGGCTCCGTCGTTGACATGGATGGGACTGGCATTGATGAATCCCGGCGCAACAACCGCCACCGCCACCCTCATGGCACTGGATGAAACCGGTACATCCCTGGGGGAAACTACCCTGGAACTGGCTCCCGGAACCCGAACTGCAAGCATTCTGGAGGGATTCTTTAGTGGGATTGACCGGAATCAAGTAGCACGGGTAGCCGTATCCTCCGATCAAGCCCTTTCCGGCCTGAACATCTCGGGTATCGGCAACGAAAAACTTCTCTTCACCCCCGCTCTGGCGGGGGATTTTCCCACCGGTACCCTGATTATCCCCCATATTGCCAACCAGTGGGACACCTGGGAAAACAAACTCATCGCGGACAATACCGGCGACACACCGGCGTCCCTGTCCCTGACCCTTTACAGCGGTGGTTCCCCAATGCTGACAGATCAGCCTGTAACGCTGGCCGCAGGACAAACCCTTGTGATAAACCTCAACGATTATTCAAACTTGAACCCGGATTTCGGATTGCTTCAAAATCCTTCTCCCAATGTGGCGGTAAGACAAAGCTATCGGGCGACACAACAGGGCGGCATGGCGGAATTTATCCTGTCCGACGCCGCCACTTCGGACCTGAACTTCACTTTCCCCGCAGGATTCACGGACCGGCTGAACTGGATGGGGCTTGCTGTGGCAAACCCCGGTATTGACACAGCCTTCATTACTGCTACTGCGTGGAAAGATGGAATTGCCATTGCCACTGTTCCCCTGTCACTGGAAAGTCATACCCGGCTGGCAGATATCCTCTCCGGTATCTTTGAGAGTGTCACCGGCCTTGGTGTGGACCGGGTTGCCCTGCATTCTGACACCCCACTTGTCGGCCTCAATATTTCCGGCCTGGATCAGGAACGGCTTCTCTTCACCAAGGCGAGATAGAAGACAAGTGAAAGTGCGAGTGCGTGTGGAAGCGTAGGAGCAGGGGGAATACAGGTGCAATGCGCCATATGTTGAATGAAAGAGTCAGGAGTTGGCCATGAATGGCGAATGGCAGATTCCCTTTCTTCACTCAACCTGGTCCTTCTCAACCTCAGCCTTGCCTTTGCAAGAGCAGTGCAAGTGCGTATGCGAGAGGGGAACGTGGGGGGTTGGGAAATCATTCCGGACAATACCTAACTTTCCTGTCAAGCATAAATTCTCGATTGCATTTCAATCTGCATTTATCCGGCATCCCCCTATTTTTCGGTCTTGAAGCAGAATAAGCACCATATAAATCTTTCAATAAGGCATCTTTTTTGAATAGCAAAACCTCTTCTTTTTTGTTACAATAAACATGCACTAAGTGATACATAACAAAATAAGAAGAGGAGGCCATGATAGCAGAATCCCGTTCAAAAACGGCCATATCCGGTCATCCGGAATCATTCGGGAACGGATTACCGCCTATTTCAGACGCTGGTCCATTGAGGAAGCCTATCGCTTTGAGAAGCAGGGTTTTGGAATAGAAAAAGCCATGGTCCGTAAATTCTCCCGCATTCAGACACTGGTTGACCTGTCTCTGCTCAGCTGGGTGGTACTGGCCCATATCTCAGAAAAGGAACAGTTAAAGGAAGTGGTAGTTCAATCCGCTGCCATGGAGAAGGTGAAAGCAAAGGACCGGCCCCGGTTTTTATACTATCAACTACTGAAAGGGGTTCAATGGATGTTTCGCGGAATCGGACGCATTTTTCGTTTTCGTTCGACGAAACTTTCCCGCTGCAAAGACAAGTGGGAGGCGATTCAATGTCCTTTGTTTGACTGGCCATCCTCTTTTCTGGAACTGGTCTGAAAAAATAGGGGGATGCCAAAAATCCTTGATACTGTTGTTTTCCCCGGTTTCGTGTACAATGGAAGTATCCTTTGCTGGAGGCGAATGGTTGAGAAGCGATTGTGAAACGCGGGCATTTATTATCAGTCGAATGATTACGCGTTATCCGGTTCTCGCGGACCGGATTCGCAAACGGATGCGGCGCATTTTGAAGAAAAAATGGGAAATATCAGAAGAATTTCTGAGGTCGGAAGCGAGCCAAAAGGCGCTGCTTGACCAGGGAAAAGAGGGGATAACTGACCCTGTTTCCCAAGAATCCGCAGAGCGATGGTCGGCCCGGGTCCGGGAGCACTTTCGCCAGATAACGGACTATTATTTTGCCTGCCACTTTCCACTATCCACGGTGATCGAAATTGTGGATGACATAAAATTTGTGAATCTCCAGCTCCAGGAAATGATTGACATGGAAGACACTCCCTTTGAGTTACAGGACAAGGTGGAACAGTTAAAGAACGGCAAGGGCGGAGAAACCGACGATGAAGATGCGGAACTGCAAAACCTGAAAGTAAACATGATTCGCAATTTCATCAGTGAACGACTGGAATTCATCGGGGTGGCCAAGCAATTTTTTACCTTTAATGATCTTCAGGAAATCAAAGCGAGAATTATCGGGACCGGGAAAATAGGGGGCAAAGCAGCTGGAATGTTACTGGCCTACGCCATGCTGCAAAGGGCAAGGGAGAAGGATGAAAGTGAACCGAATGTCTTCATCCCGGCGTGCTACTATCTGGGTTCCGACGTGTTCTACCAGTTTTTTGAGGAAAATGAAGCATTATTTTTCCAGGTTCAGAAGTACAAGTCAGTTGAGCAGGTGGAGACAGAATATGCGGTTCTGAAGAGGAAGGTTGAGCGATACAAGTTCCCTCCCAGCGTCACAATGAAGCTTCGTAACCTGTTGAACAAATTCGAAGGCATGCCCATGGTGGTTCGTTCTTCTTCTCTCCTGGAAGACAATGTCCGGACTTCCTTTGCCGGGAAATACGAAAGTGTATTCGTGTCCAACAGCGGAAAACCGGAAGAGAACCTGGAAGAAATGCTCAGTGCCATTAAAACTGTTTACGCATCCGTGTTTTCACCGGACGTGATTGCCTATCGTAAGGAAAAAAACCTGGTGGACTATGATGAGAAAATGGCAGTTTTGATTCAGAATGTGGTAGGTAGGCATCGAGATGGCATGTTTGCCCCATTTATAGCCGGGGTGGGTTTCTCCTTGAACATGTTCAAGTGGAGTCCCCGGATCAATGAAGAAGACGGCCTGTTGAGGGTTGTTCTCGGCCTGGGTACACGGGCTGTGGAGCGGGTGGGAAACGATTACACAAGAATTGTTCCGTTGACTGACCCAATGCTGCGACCGGAAAAGAGTCCGGCCGAGTTGACCCGGTATGCCCAGAAATTTATGGATATGCTCAACCTGGAAACGCGTACTGTCGAGGCGATTCCGATGGCGGATGCTGAGAAATACTTTCGCCGGGATGAAATTTCAATGGCCATGTCTCTGCTGAAAGACGGGTATCTGTCGGATTCCTGGTTCAGCCGTTCCCCCAGTGATCGCCCAATCGTGACGTTGGGCGGCGTTCTCAAGGGTACGTTCCCCGGGAAATACAAGCGAATTCTCCAACTTTTACGGGATGGATACGGTATTCATGTGGATACCGAATTTGCCATAGATTACGATGGAAAAACCGGGGAGATGCGCATTTTTCTACTCCAGTGTCGTCCCCTTGCCCAAGGTACTCGTCTGGCGCCGGTCACTCTTCCGAACCCGGGAAGAAAGGAAGATGTTCTATTCAAAGCAATCGGCATTACCCCCTGTGGGGTGGTCAACGGCCTCCGCTATATCGTGTGGGTGGATCCGTCCGCCTATCGAAACCTTCCCGAAGAGCACCTGAGACGGTCAGTGGGCAATGCGGTGGGGCGCCTGAACCGCAAGCTGCCCAAAAAGAGTTTTGTTATGTTCGGGCCTGGACGCTGGGGCACCTGCGATGTTAAACTCGGTGTGAATGTCCGGTACGGAGATATCAACAACTGTGCGGCACTGGTAGAACTGGCGGAGAAAGAAAGTGGATTCTCGTCGGATGTGTCCTACGGGACTCACTTTTATCTGGACCTGATTGAAGCAAACATTTTTCCACTCTCCATTTTTCTGGATGACCCAGCCACTGAATTTAACAGGGGCTTTATTCGAGACGCAACCAATCGGCTCACTGAGCTGTTACCGGATCACGGGGCACTGGCGGAAGTTATCCGGGTAGTGGACCTGGAAAAAGAAACCCCGGGAAAACGGCTTTCCATTTACATGAGCCTGAGAAGAGGACGCTCAATGGGCGTATTGGAGGAATTATGATTTCATCTCCTGGCAACCCAGCCATTAAGACACTGAAAAAACTGAAACACCGGAAATATCGTCGCCGCATGAACCAGTTCCTGGTTGATGATGCCGACGTGTTTGAGGAAGCGGTAAAAGCCGGGTATCGCCCGGAGCAGGTCTATTCCTGTACGACCCTTCCATTTCTTGAAGAATTCTATCCGGTGGATGTCAAAGAATCCCTGTTGGCGCCTATTTCCGACATGCCGTCCTTTTCCGGTTTTATCGCTATTTTTTCTGCCATTGTTCCCGACACGGAGCGGGAAGATGACCGCGTGGTGGTTCTGGACGGCGTGCAGGACCCCGCAAATGTCGGAGCCATTCTTCGCTGCGCGGTCCAGTTTGGCGTTACCGCCGCATGGCTGAATGATGATTGTGCCGATCCATTCTCTTTACGGGCACTTCGGGCTGCCAAGGGGGGCACATTCAACCTGCAGGTCCTGAGACTCGGAAAGCAGGAGCTGGAGCTTCACCTGGAGAAGGCCGGCCGGACTGTCTATGCGGCCGACACAAGGGGTGGGGAATCGCTGGAAGTTATTGCCCCTTCCCAACCCTTTGCACTTGTGATGGGGAGTGAGGGCGGGGGGATCAGTGACGAGCTCCGGGAACAGGCGGATGTCCGGATTACCATACCCGGAACCGATGCCATTGAGTCCCTGAATGTAGCAGTTGCTGCAGGGATTATTCTCTACCAATTCAATTCAAAACTGCCGGTAACGGCATCAACAGACTGAAACCCCTGGAAAGGGAAGTTTTTTATTGACAAAGGTCATTGCGGTCATTACAATCTCATAGCTGTCGGCTCAAACCGGCAAAGTTCTTTAACACAGTGCGGGCCCATAGCTCAGTTGGTAGAGCACCTGCCTTTTAAGCAGGGAGTCGATGGTTCGAACCCATCTGGGCTCACCATTTTGTTGCGTCCCCATCGTCTAGCCTGGCCCAGGACACCGCCCTTTCACGGCGGCGACAGGGGTTCAAATCCCCTTGGGGACGCCATTTTTTTCTTTGGACCAACAAAGAACCTTCAATAATACATTCTCTGTTTCACATCCATTCTCCGGGGCCTGTGCAATGGAATCGCTATTTAACTTTAACTTGGACAAATTCAAACTGATACTGTGGTCCTTTTCAGTGTGGTCGATTTATTTCACATAATTCCTGAACCTTTGCCGGGGAAGGGTTGATCTGGTACTATGGGTGCATGCCGGAGATGTGGGTCGGCTATCTTTCATTTTGACATCAAGTGTTCGGAGGCGTTCCATGCCCAATGTACGTATCTGTTCTGAAATCGGCCAGTTGGAGAAGGTAATTGTTCACAGCCCGGGTCGTGAAATTGAGGTGATGACCCCGAAAACAGCAGGAGAAGTGCTCTATAACGATATTCTGACTTTACCGGTGGTGGCCCAGGATCATGAGGGCCTGACAGAGACACTGAAAAGGGTGACAAAGGTCTTTGAAGTGACAGACCTGTTGGCAGATGTTCTCCAGAATGAGGAGGTTCGCCACAATTTTATTCAGACAATTTTGACTTTTGATGACGCAATGGAGTTGGAGCCGGTTCTCCGGGAGATGACCCCGGTCGAATTGACAAGGGCGGTTGTGGAAGGGGTGCGGGAGCCGAAGAATACACTGGAACGATACCTTTCCGGTCGGACTTACGCGATTCCACCGCTGCCGAATCTCTATTTCATGCGGGACAGCGCCATTGTGTTTCGGGGGAAGGTGCTTACCGGGTCTATGGCGAACAAGGTTCGGGCCGGGGAAGCAATTATTGCCAAGACGATTTTCAGTCACCATTCGGAGTTCAAGAGCGAGGGGTTTATTTTCGACGGAACGAAGGAAGGGAATAAGTCGGTAACAATTGAGGGGGGAGATTTCCTCGCAATCGGGCGAAATGTGGTAGCGGCCGGTATCAGTGAGCGCACGACACCACGAAGCCTGGATATTTTCCTTTCCCGAATCCGTCAGTCTATCACGGAGCCTTTTCATCTGTTTGCGGTTGTACTGCCCCGGGAACGGGCGACGATTCATCTGGATATGGTGTTTACCATGGTGGACGTGAACCAGTGTGTGGTGTATGAGCCCTATATTCTTGGTAAGGAGCGGTTGCAGGTGATTCACATGACGGTTTTGCCGGACAGCGAGACCCGGATGGAAGAAGTACCCAGTCTGGTCAAGGGGCTTTCGGGTATCGGGATTTCCATGGAACCGATTGTCTGCGGCGGCAGCAAACGGGTGGATCAGGAGCGGGAGCAATGGCTTTCCGGCACAAATTTCTTTGCCTTTGCACCGGGGAAGATT
>JAADJC010000056.1:31006-46174 GCA_013151025.1 Acidobacteriota bacterium | reverse complement strand
AAACAGGGCTAAGCTATGTTTTTTCAAAAGAACGTAAATTCATTCGCAGGATGGCAATGGGAGATGTGGATTTTTTCAAAATTCGTCAGGATGGGATGGTTTTTGTGGTAAAAAATTCCCGGAATATAATGGAAATACGGACCCTTGACGGACATGCAATTAGGCAATTCAATAATTTTAAAAAAATTGTGGATGTGGCATTTGACCCATTGGACAATATTTATCTTTTGACCAATAAAGGTCGGGGATTGTCTGTATTGACAAGTGATTTCCGTATTTTTCAATCTGTACAATTACAGAGTATCACCCACAGTAGCAGCCGATACAACCATCTCACTGTGGATCAGGGAAGTAATATCTTTCTCTCAGTTTCAAGGGAAAGAGAGATTTTGAAGGTGTACTGATGAAGAAACTGATTATTTTTTTACTGATTGTGACAATCCCCATCTTTGGTTTCGATGTGTCATCGGTCTTCCATGACAATGTGCAGATTTTTGAGGAATCTGATAATCCCGGTAACGCCATCAATGGATTTCAGCACATTGTCAATGCCTATGACCTGGGGGAAATAAGGGGTGAGGATGCATTTGATTACTACCTCCAGAGTATGGAATACCTGATTGTTCTGTACTCTAATAAAGGAGACACAAAAACGGTCCATACGTTTTTTGAAAAAATTATCCGTTCGGATCCCGGGCGTCAGTTAAATAAACTATTGATTTCGCCGAAGATTGTTCAGGATTTTAACAGGAAGCGAAACCAGATGGTGGGCTATCTGAAAATCGATTGTCCGGTTCCAAATCCGGACATCTCTGCAGGGACATTGAAACTTGTTCCCAACTCAAAAAAACTCTACGCGACTCTGGCTGGAGACCTGACCCTCAGGATCGGAAAGGAAAACTATCAGTCGGTTACGCGCAATGTGGCGGTAGCTGTAGGGAAAACTGTGGATGTCCGGGTCGAACTGATTCGAACACTGGCTTCCGTTACAGTATTAACCGACCCTGCCGGGGCCCAGGTTTTTATGGACGGAGTGCTTATGGGGGAGACGTCGGGCAATGTGCCAGTGGATTACCTGAAGGATCATGGGGAAACAATTAAGGAATTGGGCCTGAACCCATCAGCTTTGTCCAACTATTTTGTGATCAACCGGGTCGAGCCTGGGGATCACGTGCTGGAGCTGAAAAAAAATTGCTACAAACCGGTTCGGTTGTCACTTCCGAAGCTTGAGAAGAGGGATTACCAGTTCAAACCGGTTCAGTTGAAGCGTAGTATCGGGTATCTCATCGTGGAAGCCGGTGCGGAGGATCAGACCGGTGATTTGTTTGTGGATAGCCGGCGGGTGGGATCGTTGCCAGTGCGCGGTCTGGAAGTCTGTTCCGGGGAGCATCTGCTGAAAGTTGCATTTGAAAATGGAACGTTCATCAAGAAATTGAAAGTAGAGGAAGGGGAAAATCGTGTTGTAAAGGCAGTTCCGAAGCCCACACTTCTTTTTGCCGGAATAAAATCACTGGACAACAACTTGTCCACAGTCCGGCAAGTAAAGAAGTCCCTGGAGAAGCAGTTTCAGAAAATCCCGTTTTAC
The DNA here is from genome assembly GCA_013151025.1 of Acidobacteriota bacterium. GTDB lineage: Bacteria > Acidobacteriota > Holophagae > Thermotomaculales > Thermotomaculaceae > UM-FILTER-49-7. The sequence continues at coordinate 44,589 of JAADJC010000056.1, read as the reverse complement.
AACTCACAGACGGACAATTCCTATATTTCTGCCATTGATGGTTTGTTAAAGGGAGATCAAAAAGTAATTGAAAATATTCGGAATGATTATGGTCAATCTCTCATTGTCTTTGGCGTGGAAAAACGTGTAAAGTTGAAGAGATACATAGATATTTATGTGCTGAATACGGAATTGTATCATCAGGAGAAGTTCACATTGGATCCGGCTGACCCGGCCTCTGGACAGCGATTTTTCCGTGCCGTATCTAATATGCCGAAACTGGTGGAAAATACAGCGGGTGTAGCTGTAATTCGTGATCCGGACCGTAACCTTCCCGTTGTGATATCTTCCACAGTAGATGCCGTTCAGCAGGGAGATGTCGTGGTTTCGGTAAATGGGAAAGAATGTCCGGATGAAGCTTCTTTTTACAAAGCACTGGTGGTGCCGGAAACAAAACTGCAGTTAAAACGTGCCGGTGCCTCTCTGGAAGTTGCGGTTAAAGTAAAGGTCACCCCGGTGGTCATGCGCCAGAACCTCAATTCCCTCTCTTACAATTCAGCCTATCTGTTTTTTCTGTCAAAGATTCAGTTTCCCGGTACGGATGCCCGGAAAGCAGGGGCCCAATTGAATCTGGCCATGTGTGACCTGCGCTTCAGGCGGTTTGAGCAGGCGTTCGACACACTATCCATGATTCAGTTACCGGATCGTCCGGGAATTTCCGCCGGCACAGTGCTTTACCTCAAGGGAATTTGTTACAAAGAGATCGGGTCATGGATTGACTTGCAGACACTATTCAAAAATTATCATTTTAACAATGGGGCTACGGTAATCAATTCCCGGGGTCTCCGGGTTCGTTCTTTGATTGATTTCACATTTGAGTATCTTCGTAAACAATGAGGAACGCACTGGTTTTATTGGTTGAGACTACAGGGGAAACCCTTTCTGAAAATACACTTGGGAGGGATTTTTCACTGGAACTGGTACGGAACCTCTGCGACTATTTTACGGATTTGTCAATTTCAGAGCTATATCCGGTAAATGATGTATATGACTTTTTTCTCTTGAACTATAAACCGGAAGAGGCGATTCGGCTGCAGAAGCGCATCGGAGATAGTTTCAGATTTTTTGCCAGTGAGGGGAAGAATCAGCTGGAATTTCTCCTTGAGGCGGTCGCCAGGTTTGAAGAGTATGATTGCGTTATGTTTGTCAAATCCAATGTAACCGGTCTCTCTGAGGAAGCTGTTATCGGTTTTTTTGAACGGATGAATGAATTTGACCTGTTGTTCGGTCCGTCAGATTCCACATTTTATCTGTTTGGAATTCACCGTGAAGCCTTGCCTCATATGGCCTCTCTGGCAGGACTGAGCCAGAAAGAAGTAGACAATTATGAAGTAGAAAGTTCATTGCATGGCTTTCATTTGCCGGAAAGGCCGATAGCAGAAACGATTGAGGGGCTGACCAGGTTGCGGAAAGACCTACCGGCGGAATCCGGATTGGCCCGTAAAATTGATGACATGATTATCCAGGCTACTGCGGTAGATTTGCGGGACGAATAGTGGGGCTGCGGCGCGGTGCGCCGAATGTTAATTGTTGAGTGTTAAATGCTGAATGAAGAATCAGCCGAGCGGGAGTTGGGTGTGGACATGAGAAGAGTCAGAAAGTTGGCCAGTCCTTGCTTATTTCCCAATCTGTTTCGGACTTAAACTTAAACTCAACCTGGTCTTCCTCCCGCAAAACAGTTGACTTATCGGGTATTTCAGGGATAATGATCACGGAATGAAGAAGACACTGAAGAAATGGATGGAATCAATAAAGACTGAATTATTTAACCCCGCACGGACACCGGAGACGAAAGCGTTGTCGGTGGCACTGGGAACCTTCATTGCGTTCAGTCCCTTCATGGGGTTTCATTTTATCATGGCATTCACATTGGCAGCCCTCTGCAAACCGCTGGACAAGGTTCTCCTCGTTGGTTTTACCATGGTAAATAACTGGTGGACCATGATCCCGATTTACGCCATGGGGCTTTGGGTAGGTGGGGTCTTGACCGGGGTTTCGGGATTCGATGTTTCCGGGATACAGTGGGAAATGTTCAAGCTTCGAAATTTCTTTAATGGAAGTGTCTTTACGTACATTGGGCACACGATGAAGCCTATGCTGATCCCCTTTATCGTGGGCAACATGGTTACAGCAATCCTTGCGGCTGTTGTCGCATTTTTTGTGGTCCGTTTTCTCCTAAAAAAAAAGAAAAGGGTAGTGAGTGGTAATGAAGAGTTCACGCTTACTGGAACTAACAACAAGTCAACAGAACCAGCTGCTTGACATCATGCCCCAAATACGGGCATTTCTTCGGGATCAGAAAGCTGCTGAGGGAATACTAATCCTCTTTGTTCCCCATACCACAGCCGCAGTCACTATCAATGAGAATGCCGATCCCGATGTAAAGGCGGATATACTCCTTCACCTTTCCCAGTTGATTCCAAAAGATGCGGGATTCCGCCACATGGAGGGAAATTCCGACGCCCATATTAAGAGTTCCCTTGTATCTCCTTCTCTTACCGTTATTGTTTCGGGCGGAGAAGCGGTGCTGGGAACCTGGCAATCTGTCTTTTTCTGCGAATTTGACGGACCCCGATCCCGAAAACTCTATCTCAAGTATATTCCCGACCCTGCGTAGCGCCTGCGCCGCAAGTACTGTAATTTGGGATTTGTAACTTGTAATTTGAAGGGAAAAGGGCAGGAATAGGTCAAGTCCATGATTTTACTCAAACTTAAACTCAACCTTGTTTTTACTTGATTTCTGTGTGAAGATAAAAAATGGCGGGAGCGACGAGACTCGAACTCGCGACCTCCGGCGTGACAGGCCGGCGTTCTAACCAACTGAACTACGCCCCCGCATTGGGAAGACTTTATATTCTGAAAGAGCATGGTGGGCGATGACGGGCTTGAACCGCCGACCCCCTGCTTGTAAGGCAGGTGCTCTCCCAACTGAGCTAATCGCCCCAAAGACAAGCGGTATTATAACAGAGGGAAGATTCAAGTCAACCGCTTTTCTGTATTTTCTTCTACCCATAGGGCAAGATTGTTAACAACATTTGTATACAGCCTGATTCCTGTTTTTTCTTCTCTGACCTGTTATGCAACTGGTACAATAATTGCATTTTACTGAGATGTTACGTGGAACGCAGCAAGAATGGGAATTTCGGTGTCAGTTTGGCTTGTGCATGTGCCCTCATGATTCATATCCTGCCAGAATGGCAGATTTGATAGAATATACTCCCGGGAGGCTGTAATAATGAAGTGTCTGCTCATTGAAGACGACAAACGAACCGCTGATTTCATTGTCCAGGGGCTGAATCAAGAAGGATATTGTACAGACTGGATTGACAATGGACTCGAGGGGCTGGATCTACTAATGAGTAAGAAATTTGATGTGGCAATAGTGGACATCATGCTGCCGGGAATGGATGGTATTGAATTGATAGAAAATGTGCGCCATCGCCGGGTTCAGACCCCGGTGTTGTTTCTCTCTGCCAGGGGTACGGTTGATGACCGGGTGAAGGGATTGAATGCCGGGGGGGACGATTACATGGTCAAACCCTTTGCTTTTTCCGAACTTCTTGCCCGTATTGAGGCGCTTTTGAGGCGGGGGAAAACCGTGGGTAATGATACAAGTCTTCAGGTGGGATGTCTTGTTTTGGACCGAATGCGGCACAAAGTGATTCGAGATGGGAAAGAAATCTTCTTGCAGCCCAGAGAAATTGCGTTGCTGGAATACTTAATGAGAAATGCCGGAAGAGTTGTGTCTAAAACCATGATCATGGAACATGTCTGGGACTATAACTTTGATCCCCAAACCAACGTGGTGGAATCTCGGGTCTGCCGTCTCCGTGACAAAATTGACAGGGGATTTGACAAAAAATTGATTCATACAATTCGGGGGGCTGGGTATGTTTTGGAAGATAAAAGCTAAAGCCTCTTCATTGCAATTCCGGCTGAATTTATTAATTTCGGTGGCCTTTCTGCTCTCCTCATTACTTGTTTTTTTGTTTGTCGGAATGACACTGAAAAGCATCCTGATGAACCAAAAGGACAGAGAATTGCGCAGTGATGCTACGGAATTTGTGGGACATTATAAATCTTTTGGCTTTCCACCTCTGTTGGCTGAATTAAAAGATGAGGCGTTGACATCGGATGTGGAAAAGGATTTTTATTCCATACTGACAGGTGCCAACAAGGAGTTGTTTCATTTTGGTCCGACAATTCCCATTCCAGTTCTTGCGGCACGGATTTCAGGTGATATAGGTTCCGGAAATCTCGCCTTTAAAACAGTGAAACCGGAACACGATTTCCCCATGCGGCTTTGCTATGTGAAGCTGTCCAATGGCCCGGTTTTGATTCTGGGTTCCTCAATAGAGGATATTGCAAGTATTCTCGATGAGTATCGGGAAGTGTTTTATAGAACGGTTCTTTTTGTTTTGATATTTGCCCTGCTTCTCGGCCGGTTTACATCCAAACAGGCGGTTTCCGGAATCCGGAGTGTTGCCCGGGCTGCGGAGCAACTGGAGAAAGGAAATCTCACTCACCGTGTAAGTGATCAGATTAAAGGTTTGGAGCTGGTTGAATTATCAAACTCCTTCAATCGGATGGCGGACCGGATTCAATTGATGCTTCGGGAGATGGAAGAGGTAACCGGGAATGTGGCTCATGACTTGAAAAGTCCGCTCACCCGAATCCGGGGAGCTGCAGAGTCTTTCCTTTCAAAGGGGCAGTTTCCCGAACAAGATGATGTAATGGGCCTTATAATTGAAGAAAGTGACAGGATGATAAATGTCATCGATACGATGTTGGATATTGCCCGGATCAATGCCGGGGTTACAGAAATGAATGCTGATCTCATTGATATTGGAGATTTACTCAATAAAGTTGTAGATCTGTTTCAGCCGATGGCGGAGGATTTTGGAGTTAGGCTTAAACTGTCCGTACCTTTGAAGCCTGTAGTCGTTTCCGGAGATTTGCAGCGTCTGCAACGCTTGTTTGCCAATTTGGTAGATAATGGGATTAAATATTCTCTGAATGGGGGGGATGTGGATCTGGAACTGACCGAATCCGGAGAATATGTTGAGGTTAAGGTTCAGGATCACGGAATTGGTATACTAAGAGAGGAGCGATCACGGATTTTTGACAGGTTTTATCGTTGCGAAAGCAGTCGCTCGACACCCGGTTCCGGTCTTGGCCTCAGCCTTGTTCAAGCCATAGCACAGGCGCACCGAGGAGAGATTCTGGTTCAGTCCAGCCCGGATGAAGGCAGTTTATTTACTGTTCGCTTGCCCCTTTACAAAAAATAGTGTGAGCAACTTTTTGCCTTATGTGTTTTTTGCCAATTCTTATCTGTGACCGAATGGTCATCTTCCAGTAATGTTATGGTCATTTTTTTCATTCAAAATCAGACTAAGGGGTCATAGCGGGACTCTTTCAATTATGAACAGATATGTGAAATGACCTTGACAAGAAGGGGCATATGCACAGAAAAATTGCACCACTGGTTTTCCGTAAACTACTGCGTCAAGTCAGTGGGATTATTTTGATTCTGGCGCTGATCTATGTAGGGGTTTCCGGGTTCCTGGAAACATATTTTCCGGGAATAGAGGATACATCGGAATCGGAATGGATCGAGATCAATATTCAGGCGGTGCAACAAATGGGCACTCCATTCTGCTTTGCGGTGATCGGAAGCCATCCTGTGAATCGCTCCCTTTTTCTGGATATCCTTTCCGAAATAAACCGGGATTCGAATATTCAATTTATTATTGATCTGGGAAACAGGGTGGAACATGATGAAGAGCGGGAATATGCTGATCTGCTCAATCTGTACCGGGACAATTGCCGCAAGCCGCTTTTACCGCTTGTCGGCCGACATGATCCTCAGGTGTTTGACAGGTATTTCTATTCCCTATTTTTCGGTCCATTCTACTACTCATTTCAAGTAGGTGGCGTGCGTTTCGTTATATTGGATACCTCACAGCCCTCCCATATCACCGATCGCCAAATCCGGTGGCTGAAAGGAACGTTGCAAAAAGCCCGGGAGAGCCACTGCCGCACACTGGTGTTTATGAGTGTGCCCCTGAACACATTACATTCAACCCAAAACGATCCGCCTATTTTACCTGACAAAGCAAAGCGTCTCATTGCCGTATTTGAAGCCATCCCTCCAGTCCATGTTTTTTCCGGACAAAACTGCGGAGTTAGAACGTCGATTCTCCCGGTTGGAATTCCGTATACCTCAACCGGTTTTTCCAATTGCGGTGAGGAGTCAGGTTTGAATCACAACAATCCACATTATTTGGAAGTAAGTGTTTCAGCCGATGGGCTGGTGCACGTAGAAATCCGGGACATTAAACCCGGCAAGCCGGAATAAATACCAGTCCGGAAACCGGATGAGAAATAATTCCCCCGGCTTTTTTTCATGTTTGTAAAAGCAGAACATCAGGATTGGCACGATTGCCGAATCGTAATGTTTTTGTCATCTGCCGGTCACCTTGTTGCCGTATACCTCTGATTGACAGGGCTTGCCTACAAGGAGGATATTGGATGGGTATTGGAAAACAAAGAAGCGAAAGGAATGGTTCTAAGGGAGGCAGGGTGAGACCTTTTTTTAAGGGGCCCTTGTTGTTCTGTCTTGTTTTGCTGGTGTCACAGGGTTGCGCAAAATACCACCCCATGTCTCTGGATGGTGCTTCAAAGCAGGCCGCTTCAATACCCGAGTTAAAGAAAGTGCAATTATACGCTGAAAAAATACAGCATCCGCTTCTTTGTTCCATCCCATTTGATCTGCAGGATGGATTGACCCCGGATGAGGCGGCTGTTCTGGCAGTTTTCGCAAATCCGGTACTGAGAGCAGAGCGTGATCGCCTCGCGGAGTCGGAGGCGCAGTTAGTCCAGGCCGGGCTTCTTCCAAGACCGCAACTTTCCCTGTCCATTGATCGTCCGTCAGGGGGAACAACAGCCGGTACCAACACGGCCTTATCTTTTGGATTGGGCTTCAGCATCTCTTCTTTGTTGATGAGGCCGACAAGGGTTCGGGCCGCCCGTGAACGAAAAAAACAGGTGGACCTGTCCGTAGCGTGGATGGAGGTTCAGGTGGCCGCCGCCGCCAAGGCCAGTGTGTTTCGCCTTGTTGCCATGAAAGCGCAGAAGCGGCTGATGGATGCACTTTACCGAAATTCCGAACAGAGCCTGGAAGCCTTGAAACAGGCCGAACAGGCGGGGCTGGTATCTGAACAGGACGTGTTTTTTACTCGGTCAACGCTGCAGAACATTGAGATAGACCGGGAAGTTATGCGAAAGAGATTTTGTCGGGAGAAACTTTTTCTGAAACGGATCCTCGGTGTCCCGTCTAATTATCCGGTTGGGGTTCAGGAGGGTGTTTTCCTGCCGGAGAAAGTGGAATTGCCGTCTAAGGCAAAACTTCTCTCAGGACTTTCTCATCGTCGTCTGGATATTTTGGCACTTCAACACGGATATTTGAGTCAGGAAGAGGCGGTGAGGCGTGCAATACTGGGCCAGTTTCCGAAGATCAGTCTGGGGTTTAACCATGCGCGGGACAACAGCAATCTGTACACAATTGGTACGGGGATTTCGATAGATCTGCCGTTTTTTAATCACAACCAGGGAAGAATCGCGCAGGCGCGGGCAACCCGGAAGCAACTGTATGATGCTTTCAGTAACCGCATATTCCAGGCCCGGTCCGATGTGGCAGAATTGATATCCCAGGCGAATTCTCTGGCCCGCCAGATTGCATTAACTCAAAAAGGCCTTGCCACTATGAAGAAATCATTGAAGCAGTATCGGGAGGCATTCGGGCAGGGAACTGTGAGTTTACAGACCGTTTCAGATATTACGGATTTGTATACCAGAAAGCAATTGGAGTGCTATGCAGAGAAAAGTGACCTGGCCCAGGCGATAATCGCGCTGTCACTGTCAAGCGGATATTACAATTTTAAGGACATTCTCAGGGGTCCCAATTCTTCCGTACCCAGTCCCAAACAATCAATAAAGGTGGAAAGGCAATGAAGTATTTCAGGAACAGAGGCAGCAGCAAAATTATAGTCTTTGCCGGAATTGTTCTCGCAATCAGTGCGTTGGTTCTTTTTCTCAGCCTGCATGGGAGACAATCCTTGAAATCATCCAATTTTGAAAACCAGTCTGACGGGCCGGTGGCTTCAGTTGTAACCGTTCCGTTGAAACGGCAGGATTTCCACCGGACACTACGGTTTTATGGGTCTGTTTCCCCTCTTCCTGAAACAACGAAAGGTATTACGCTCACATATCAGTGCCGGGTTCTCCGTCTCATGGCTGTCCCCGGCCAATTTGTCAGAAAAGGAGATCCGCTGATTCAAATCGCAGCCGGGCCTGCGGCCTGTCTTCGGCTGGAGCAATCGAAAACCCGGGTTACAGCGCTTGGCAGAGAGCTCAATATGCTTACAAAAAAAGTAAAGCTGAAGCTGGCGACACGGCAGGACCTTGTCCGCTTAAAAGCCCGTGTTCGACAGGAAAAGCAGGAGCTGGCGGTTCTCAGGAAGCAGGGAATAGATACAACATCAATCATTCGTGCGGACGGCATCGGCATTATCTCGGCCATTGATGTTTCGGACGGAGATGTCGTTCCTGCAGGGGTGCGGTTGCTGCAGGTTCTAAGGCAGGACCGGATGGTTGTCGTTTTCGGGGTGGAAATTGAAGAACGTCCCATGTTGAAACCCGGGCAGACTGTCCGGATTCACATGGTTCAGGGCGCTCGGGATCAAATGACAACGGGTCGGATTCAGACCATTTCTCAGGCGGTGAACTCTTCCACCCGCTTGATCCGTGCGACAGCTGTTCTGGATCATCCGGAGGCGCTGTATCTGAATGCATTTGTGGAGGTTTTTGCCGAAATCCAGCACCATTCTGTCCTTGTTGTCCCGGTAAGTGCAGTACTTCCGGCACAACAGGCATTTTATCTGTTTACAGTGGTGAACCACCTTGCGGTGCGCCATGACGTCCGGGTTGTCATGAAAAATGAGTCTGTTGCGGAAGTTAGCGGAAAAGACCTCCGGGCAGGGGACCGGGTGGTGACCCTCGGCAATTATGAACTCCATGATGATATGGCTGTGAAAGAGGAAGTCCGTCTGTGAGCATGGCAAAATGGATGCAGAATCATCATCGGTCTATCCTCTTTGTCCTAGTCGTTCTGGCTTTAGCCGGGGCGGCTTCCAGTTTCTTCATGCCGGTGAGCCTGTTTCCTCAGGTAACCTTTCCCCGGGTTGTGCTCAGCGTGGACGCAGGAGACCGTCCGGCTGAACGGATGACTGTGGAGGTGACCCGGAAAATTGAGGAAGCGGTACGCGCTGTTCCCGGGGTCACTAATATTCGATCCACCACCACTCGGGGCAGTGCGGACATTTCCATCAATTTCAAGTGGGGAACAGATATGATTTCCGCCATGCTTCAAGTAGAATCCGCCATGACTCAGGTAGTGGGAGAATTGCCCCCCGGTACAAGATTCACGGTACGGCGAATGGATCCGACGGTTTTCCCGGTTCTGGGGTTCAGCCTGCGTTCCCGAACCCGGTCGCAGGTTGAGCTTAAAGACATTGCGCTGTATCAGTTTAGGCCATTGATATCCACTGTAAAGGGCGTGGCCAAAGTAGTTGTCCTCGGTGGAGATGAAGCGGAATTTCAGGTAACGGTGGATCCGGCAAAGCTGGCGTCCTACGGATTTACCCTGAACGAATTGGCCCGGAAACTGGGGGATTCCAATATTTTGCAGGCCGTCGGCAGGCTGGAAGAAAACTACAAGCTATATCTTGTCATGTCCAAAACCCGATTGCATCAACTGGATCAGATCAATTCTCTTGTGATTCGGAGCAATGATTCCGGGGTGGTTCGTCTGGAAGATGTGGCCACTGTAAGGATGACTACGGTACCCAGATGGAACCGGGTCACGGCAGACGGGCAGGATGCTGTATTGTTCCGGGTGTATCAGCAGCCGGACGGGAACACGATCCAGATCGCGAAGGACGTCAAATCCAAACTAGAAAATATTCAAGGTCATTTACCCAAAGACGTCAAAATCAGTAATTGGTATGACCAGAGTGAGCTGATCCTGGCATCGGCCGGCAGTGTTCGGGATGCGCTGCTGATGGGTGTGATTCTTGCGATTCTTGTGTTGTTTCTTTTTCTTCGGAATGTGCGGATTACGTTTATTGCCGCCGTTACGGTTCCCGTTGTTCTGGCAACCACGATACTCATGTTGAAAGTCCTCGGAATGAGTTTCAATATCATGACGCTTGGCGGCATGTCAGCAGCTGTGGCGCTGATAATTGACGATTCTATTGTCATGATTGAGCATGTCATGAGAACGTTACAGGGAGGAACCGGCCACTATCGGGAGAGAATTCAACGGGCGGTGGTTGAATTTACACGGCCCCTTGCGGGGTCATCTGCATCCACGATTATCATTTTTTTACCCCTTGCTTTTCTCACCGGGGTGACCGGCGCATTTTTCAAGGCCCTTTCTTTGACCATGGCGGTTGCATTGATTGTCTCGTTCCTTGTGGCCTGGCTGGCCGTCCCCTTGATTGCGCTGCACCTGATGCGGCAGGAAGACACGAAAGAGAAGGAACCCGGTGCCATTGCCGTGGGATTTCAAAACGCCTATGCTCATCTGATGAAGAGACTGTTGTCCCGGCCTTCTGGTATTTTGCTGATACTTCTGCCCTTTCTTTTTGCCGGCTACCTTGCCTATCGCCATGTCGGTTCCGGTTTTATGCCATCCATGGATGAGGGAGGGTTCATTCTGGATTACCGGGCGCCCTCCGGGACCTCTCTCAGCGAAACCGATCGACTGCTCCGGCAGGTCGAACACATTCTGGAAAAGGCACCGGATGTGAGTACCTATTCAAGGAGGACCGGTTTGTGTCTTGCTGATTACATCACTGAGGCCAATGAAGGTGACTTTTTTGTTCGGCTGAAACCATTTCCAAGGCGTCCGCTGGATGTGGTGATGGATGATGTCCGAAAGCAGGTGACTCATCAGGTCCCGGGGCTGGAAATTGAAATGGCCAAACTAATGGAAGATTTAATCGGTGACTTGACGGCAGTTCCGCAACCGATTGAAATTAAACTCTATTCGGATGACAGTCAATTACTGGGGCAACTCGCCCCGAGGGTGGCGGTCCGGATCGAAAAAATCCCCGGCGTAGTGGACGTTTTTGATGGAATTGTTCCTGCGGGAGACGCATTGAACATACGAGTGAACCTGATCAAGGCCTCAATTGAGGGGATTACGCCGGCGGATGTGACTGCGGCGCTGGAAGCTTACGAAACCGGGATTGTTGCGACTTCTTTTCAGGAAGGCCCCAAAATGGTGGGCATCCGTGTCTGGGTACCGAAGACAGACAGGGATCGGATCAGCGGCATCAGAAATATAAAAATCCGGGGAGCCGGCGGTCATCTTGTGCCATTGAAAAGAATCGTCACCCTGACACCGGAGATGGGGCAACCCCAGATCACCCGCGATAACCTGAAACGAATGGTGGCAGTGACCGGCCGAATCAGCGGCAGAGACATGGGCTCCACGGTGCAGGATGTGATCCGGGCACTTCATGAACCCGGCCTGGTTCCTTCCTCTGTTTTCGTACAGATGGGCGGCATGTATGAGCAGCAGCAAATCGCCTTCAAGGGTTTGATTGCGGTGTTTCTGGCTGCGATCGCCCTTGTGTTTGCCTTGCTGCTGTACCTGTACGAAAGCTTTCGGGTTGCGATTTCCATGATGGTGACGGCGCTGATCGCTGTTGCGGCGGTTTTTATCGGGCTCTGGTTGACCGGTACGGACCTGAATATCACCGCCATGATGGGTATGACGATGATCATCGGTATCGTGACGGAAGTCTCCATTTTTTACTATTCTGAATTTCATGACCTGGATATGAGCCTTTCTCTGGGGGAACGGATGATTGTAGCGGGGAAAAACCGGGCCCGTCCCATTGCCATGACTACACTGGCTGCAATCCTTGCGCTGTCTCCCCTGGCACTTGGACTCGGCGAGGGTGCCGCCATGCTTCAGCCCCTCGCCATTGCCATTGTGTCCGGGTTGATGGTGCAGTTTCCACTGGTTCTGGTAGGGCTTCCCACATTTCTGTTTCTGCTGTCTTCCGAAAAAAACTGAAAACATCTGAAAATTGCCGAATGGTCATCTGTCGGTCATTTTTCAGTAAGGAAGGCACTGTATCGTTAGGTATCAGGCTGATCGGCCCAAATTTTTTGGAGGATAAATGATGAAAAGACTTTTGAAGAACACGATTCTGGTGATGATGTTTATCAGCATGTCGCTATTTGTCATGAGTGGCGAAAGAGAAGAAAAACAAGAGAATCCACTGGTTCAACTGACAAAAATCAGCATGGTTCAGGCACAGAAAACAGCCCTTGCCAAGGCCCCGGGAAAGATTATGGAAGGCGGGCTGGAAATTGAAAACGGGTTGCTGGTTTACTCCTTTGATATCCGCACCGGAAAGGAAGAAGTTACCGAAGTTCAGATCAACGCAAAAGATGGCAAAGTTGTTGTGGCCAAGAAAGAAACAATGAGAGAAGAAACAGCAGAAGAGGCCCGGGACGGCAAGAAAGTGGAAGCTTCCGAAAAGGGTGAAACGGGTGAGGGCCTGTTGGAAAAAGCCGAACACGCAATGGAACGTGTAACAGGTGAGGAAGGTGACAGAGAGGAGCCGATCCACGGAACCATCAATGTCAAGAAATATTTCCATTTGAAGAAACTTGCAAAAGTCAACGAGGGTACGGCACAAAAGGCCGCTCTGAAACTGGTCGAGGGTACTGTAAAAGAAGCCGAACTGGAAAATGAGGACGGTTTCCTCGTGTACAACGTGTCGGTGATGTACCACGGACAGGAATGGGAAGTTCTTGTGGATGCCGGGAATGGAATGGTTTTGAAGGTGGATACGGAAGACTGATTGTGGGGAGCGGGGTCAGGGAGGCTTGAATGAGATCATGGAGATGCACAGCCTTTTGGCAATATTTTAGAGAGAATTGCTGATGGCTGCAACGGTACGAAGATCGCTTTCCATTGTCGCCGTGATTTTTGTCAGCCTATTCTTTCTCATGTTCACAATCCGGGGTGCGGATTGGGCCCGGATTGCGGAAATTCTTTCCCACACCCGGTTCAGGTGGATTCTTGCCGGAACCGGGGCCTTTACCCTTTCCTATGCCATTAAATGGTGGCGCTGGCATCTCATTTTGAAAGGCCTGGATAATGCGGTTGAACCGGGTCAAACCCTCGCGCCGTTTTTCGGGGGGTTTGCCCTGAATAATTTCCTGCCCCTTCGGGCGGGGGAGGGGTACCGGGTTCTTTCCGTCAGCCGCAGGACAGGGATTTCCAAAACCAGTTCCCTCAGTACCCTGTTACTGGATCGAATCTTTGACGGGCTTGCCCTGGTCGGGTGCCTATCCATTGCGGCCCCCTCAGCAGGATCTCCCCCCTTCGTATCTCGCATGCTCCAGACTGTTACCATTATCTTCCTCGGGGGATTTGTCTTTTTCTTTATTCTGGCCCA
>JAADJC010000056.1:0-30994 GCA_013151025.1 Acidobacteriota bacterium | reverse complement strand
GGCGGAAACCGTGGCCCGTCGATTCCATGTGTTTCCCGTTTTCCGCATCTTCCGTTCGGTGGTGGAAGCCCTTCGGATTGTCAGGAATCCCCTGACCTTGATTCTGTTGCTTTCCCTATCCCTCATTGTCTGGCTTTGTGAAGCGATAATGTATCTGACCTTTGCATGGTCCCTGTCCATTCCATTTTCCATTATTCAGGCTCTCCTCGTTCTGGCAGTGATCAATTTCGGGATTTTGATTCCCGCGTCCCCCGCCTATGTCGGGACATTCGAATTCTTCACAGTGCGAGCCATGGCACTCTATTCCATCGGTAAAGATTCGTCTATCTCCTTCGCTTTGCTGGTTCATGTTGTACAGTTCACGTTGATTTCCCTGTTCGGGGCGCTGGTATGGATAATGACGCCACATTCGGGGAGGAAAGTCTCATGAACAAATCCACATTGTTTTTGCCCCGCATTCTGGTGATTTTCATGTCCCTCGTTCTGTTGCTGGGGGTGTTTGGCCGGGACATGTGGACACCGGATGAACCCCGGGCAACCGCAATTTCCATGGAGATGGCCAGAACCGGGAATCTGGTGATTCCTAAGCTGGCCGGGCAGCCCTTTCTGGAAAAGCCGCCCCTTTATTTTGCGGTTGCCGCAGGGGCTATTCATTTTCCGGGTCGATGGACAGGCCCGGTCCGAGCGGTTCGTCTGACTTCGTGGCTCTGGATGATGGGGGTTCTGTGGATGGTTTTTCTGCTGGTAAATGAACTGTCTGATACGAAGCGCGCATGGTGGACAGTACTTGTATTGGCCGTTTTCCCCGGTTTTATGTTGAACGCCATCTGGATCCGTGTGGATGCCGCATTGGCTTTTTTTGTGGTGGCATCCCTGATGGCTTTTGCCCGGGCATATTCTCGTGACCGACTGATCTGGTTTTTCTGGGCCGGATTGTTCCTTGGGGGCAGTTTTCTGGCAAAGGGACCTATTGGCCCCATTTTGACATTCATTGGATGGGTTCCGCTGTTCCTGACTTTTTGCTGGATTCCCCATCGAAATGACTTATCTGTCTCACTTCGAATCCCGTGGCTGTTGCTCGCTGCGGCGCTTGCCGCTCTACTTGCGGGAATCTGGGCTATTCTTTTATACCATCAGGGGGGAGCGGAATTGTTCCACGAATGGTTTTTTGAAAATCAGCTTGGGCGATTTGCCGGTTCCATCAAAAGTCTGGGCCACATTCATGCCGGAAATCCACTGTATTATGTTGCAATACTGGCTTTTTATATCTTTCCATTTCTGGTTCTACTGGCGGGATCAATTAAGCGGGGAATTCAAACAATGTGGAGACGGGAAATGCCGAACCCGTTGGTTTTGATGGGACTGGTCTGGGGACTGGGATCCCTGGTTTTCCTGTCGATTCCAGCCACGAAACGAGGAGTGTACCTGCTGCCGGTGCTGCCGGCTTACGCCATGCTGGTTGTGATACATCCGGATTTTTTTTCCGGACAGCGCCGGTTTCGATGGTCAAGGATATGGATCGCATTGTCCATTTCCCTGTCTCTGCTGATACTCTTCCTTCCCCTGGCTTCGGGGTATGCCCACCTGCCGCCCTCCGCCGCAAATGCCCTGACGCATTCGTGGGGATGGTACGGTGCTTCTGCTGTGGCAATTCTGTCTGGGCTGCTGTTTCTTTTCGGACCGGGACGTCAGGCGCCGCAACCAGCCCGCGTGGCAGTTTCCGCAATTATGATCTACGCTGCACTGATGCTGTATCCCTTCCATATTATTGACACCGCAAAGGAACTGAAATCGCAGGTTCAGACATTCACCCGGGCCATCCCCCGGAGCCAGCGCCCACATCTTGCCGGAATGGATTTGAGCGAAACAATGCGGGGCGCACTGGTTGTGTATGCCGGCTGGGATATTTTTTCTACCCATGACACCCTTCGTGTTCGGAAAATCCTTGAGGGAAAGGATAAAGAGTTTGACGGATTGATTTTCACCTCCCGTTCAAGTTCAGAAATCCTCTCCCATGTTCCCTTTCGGGTCGTGTCAAAAGGCCCTCCGGGGGAACGACAATTATTCCGGATTCAGGGGGATGCAAGAATTAAAGATCATTCACAGAAAGAGGGAGAACAATGAGAAAAGAGTTTTTGCCGTTTGCCCGACCTGCCATCACAGATGCCGATATCCGGGAAGTGGATGCGGTTCTCAGGTCCGGCTGGATTACAACGGGGCCCAAAGTCAGGGAACTGGAAGCGGCATTTTGCCGGATGACGGGCGCAAGCGGCGCGGTGGCGGTTTCATCCGCCACAGGCGGCATGCACGTGACACTGAAAGCATTGAATATCGCTCCTGGAGATGAGGTGATTACCCCATCCATGACCTGGGTTTCCACCGTCAACCTGATTGTGCTGTGTGGAGCCACACCGGTTTTCGTGGACGTGGACCGGGACACTCTGATGACATCTGCAGGTCTCATCGCAGAAAAGATTACTTCGAAAACAAAGGCCATTATCCCGGTTCATTATGCCGGGGCTTCACTGGATCTGCATCCGATTCGAAAACTGGCGGCAGTCTGGGAAATCCCTCTCATTGAAGATGCGGCTCATGCTGCCGGTACCCGGTACAGGGAAACAGCGATTGGAAATCGGGGTACCGCCATTTTCTCCTTTCATCCCATCAAAAACATGACAACCGGAGAGGGGGGACTTGTGGTTTCGGACAATGTTTCGTTGCTGGAACGAATTAGACGGCTGAAATTCCATGGTCTTGGAGTGGATGCCTATGACCGGACAGCCCAGGGTCGTTCCCCCCAGGCGGAGGTTCTGGAGCCCGGGTTCAAGTACAATCTGCCGGATATGAATGCCGTTCTGGGCCTTGCCCAGTTAGATCGTCTGGATTCCATGAACCGGAAACGCTCCGAGCTGGTGGCTCACTATCATGACCGGCTGGCCGGTGTGGAAGAGATTATTCCCGCACAGTCCCCAGATTATCCCCATACCCACGCCTGGCATTTATTTATTGTGCGCATAGATACGGATAAGGCTGGAATGGACCGGGAGATATTCATGGAAGAGCTGAAACGGCGCAACATTGGAACCGGTATTCATTTCCGTGCCGTTCATTTGCACAAATACTACAGAGAGGTCATGGGATTTTCCCGGGGCTTGCTCCCCGACACCGAATGGAACTCGGACCGTATCCTGTCTCTGCCGCTCTTTCCGGACATGACGGAGGCGGACGTGGATGATGTTGTGGACGCGGTCAAGGATGTGCTGGTGGCGAAAGTGGGAGGGCGAAAGTGACGCCCCGGCCTGAGGTTTCCATTGTGATTCCTGTTTACAACGAGGCCCAGGCTTTGCCAGAGTTGATTTCACGGCTGAAAACTTCGTGCAATTTGATGGAACTCAACTGGGAGGCAGTATTTGTGGATGACGGCAGTTCGGATGGTTCAAGGGACATTCTGTCTGCAGCAGCGTCTGAACCGAATAGCCACACAACCGCCATATTTCTGAATCGAAACTATGGTCAGCACGCGGCGATTATGGCCGGATTTGAACAGGCAGCCGGCGATATCATGGTCACGCTGGATGCGGATCTTCAGAATCCGCCGGAAGAGATTCCCAGGCTTGTCGAAAAAATTCGGGAAGGATGTGATGTGGTGGGCTCCATCCGGGTTCACCGTCAGGATTCTTTCTTTCGGAAAATGGCGTCCCGCTTTGTCAATGCCATTGCCCGGAAGGCCTCCGGGGTTGTGATGCATGACTACGGCTGTATGCTCCGTGCCTATCGGAAACCCATCGTGATCGCCATGCTCGGCTGCCACGAAAGGAGCACCTTTATCCCGATTCTCGCCAATATGTTTGCCCATCGCACTGCGGAAATTGAGGTTCAGCACAACAGCCGAAGCGACGGGGATTCAAAATACAACCTCTGGAAACTGATCAACCTCCAGTTTGACCTGCTTACCACAACCACAACCCTTCCGCTGCGACTGCTGACCGTGGTTGGCGGCTTGATTTCAGTGACCAGCCTGTTGTTTGCAATCTTCCTTCTCGTCTTGCGGCTGGTTTATGGTTCCCAATGGGCGGCGGAGGGAATATTCACGCTGTTTGCACTGTTGTTTTTTATGGTGGGGGCGCAGTTCATGGCAATGGGACTGGTGGGGGAATATATCGGCCGAATTTACAATGACGTACGGGCGCGGCCCCGGTATTTTGTGGAAAAAATCATCAAAAAGAAAAATACAGAGATGGCTATGAAGGCCGGAAAAGGAGACAAAAAATGAAAACGGTAGTTTTTGCGTATCACAACATGGGTTGCGCCGGCATCCGTTCGCTTTTGGAACAGGGCTGGGACATCGGGGCGGTATTTACCTATCAGGATGATCCGGAAGAAACCACCTGGTTCGAATCGGTTGCGGAGTTGGCGGCCAGTCATAATATTCCGCTATACACCCCCGAAAACGTCAATCATCCACTGTGGATTGAAAAGATTCGAAAAATTGCGCCGGATTTCATTTTTTCCTTTTACTACCGAAACCTGTTGAAACCGGAGATATTGAACATTCCTGCCTACGGTTGTCTGAACCTCCACGGTTCTCTCCTGCCCCGATACCGGGGCCGGGCCCCCATCAACTGGGTGCTGGTAAACGGAGAGACAGAAACCGGAGTAACCCTCCACTACATGACGGAGAAACCGGATGATGGTGACATTGTGGCTCAGGAGAAAATTTCCATTGACTACAGCGATACGGGGAAAAGCCTGAACGAGCGGATGACAGAGGCGTCAGAACGGATGCTGCGGCGTGTTCTGCCTGAACTGGAGAAGGGGGCGGCTCCCCGGGTGCCACAGAATCAGGAGGAAGCCAGTTATTTCGGGCGGCGAACCCCGGAGGACGGGAGAATTGACTGGAATCACGACGCGGAACAGATACGTAACCTGGTTCGGGCAGTTACAAAACCATATCCGGGGGCGTTCAGCTATCTTGGACAACGAAAATTCTTTGTCTGGGAAGCTTCCACCGAAGCCGGAGGAGAAGGAGAGCCGGGGACAGTGTTGTCCATATCTCCATTCAGAGTGAGATGCAAAAAAGGGGTGTTGCAAATTCAGACGGGTCAACTGGAGAACGGTTCAACCATCGGAGGCTGTCAGCTTGCAGAGGAGATGGGTGTTACTCCGGGGATTTCTCTGGGGACGACTATGGTGGATGTGACACCAGAGCGAAAAAAATCCGTGCTGATTCTCGGCGTCAACGGATTCATCGGAAACGCCCTGAGCCATCGTTTGCTGACAGACGGAAAATACGAAATTTACGGCATGGACCTGCGTTCGAACAATATTCAGGAGCTGCTGTCCCATCCGGATTTCCATTTCCGGGAAGGAGACATTTCGATACACCGGGAGTGGATTGAGTATCATGTCCGGAAATGCGACATTGTCATGCCTCTGGTTGCCATCGCAACCCCTATCGAATACATGCGCAATCCCCTTCGGGTTTTTGAACTGGATTTCGAAGAAAACCTCCGGATTATTCGCTATTGCGTGAAGTACAGCAAACGGGTACTTTTTCCTTCCACATCGGAGGTGTACGGCATGTGCCCGGATCCTGAATTTGAAGAAGACCATTCTGTTCTGGTCACCGGCCCGATCAGGATGCAGCGGTGGATCTATTCAACCAGCAAGCAATTGATGGACCGGGTTATCTGGGCCTATGGCCAGCGGGACGGACTGCCCTTTACGCTTTTTCGTCCGTTTAACTGGATCGGCCCGAAACTGGACAGTCTGGAATCCGCACGGATCGGCAGTTCCCGGGCCATTACCCAGCTGATTTTGAATCTGGTTCAGGGTACACCGATTCAGCTTGTGGATGGCGGCAACCAGAAGCGCTGTTTTACAGATGTATCAGAAGGCATCGAATGTCTTTTCCGCCTCATTGAAAATCACCGGAACAACTGCAACGGGCAGATCGTCAATATCGGCAATCCTAAAAATGAATGGAGTATCCGGGAACTGGCTGAAATCCTTGTCAAAACATTTGAACAGCATCCGATGCGGGATCACTTTCCGTCTTTTGCGGGATTCCGGGAAGTTTCCAGCATGCAGTATTACGGAAAAGGCTATCAGGATATTCAGCATCGCTTGCCCAGCATTCGCAACGCGAAGCGGCTGGTGGACTGGGAGCCGGTTATTCCCCTTGAAGAATCGGTGTTTCGGACTCTGGACTATTTTCTGAATGATGTAATGAAGAAACAAGAGGTTATTGTTCATTGACCGGGAAACAAATCGGCCTTCGAATTGATGTGGACACGTACCGGGGAACCCGTAACGGGGTCCCCCGGCTCATCGAACTTCTTCACAAAACTGGCATCAAAGCGTCTTTCTTTTTCACTGTCGGGCCAGACAACATGGGGCGACATGTCTGGCGTTTGCTGAAACCCCGATTTTTCATGAAAATGGTGAAAAGCCGGGCTGCGTCGCTGTATGGGTGGGATATTCTCCTTCGGGGGACATTCTGGCCCGGCCCTGTCATTGGAAAACGATTGTCATCTGTAATCCGGAAAACGGCGGAAGCCGGCCATGAAATTGGATTCCATGCCTGGGACCATCAGCAATGGCAATCGAAAATTGACAGTTTTCCGGAAGAAAAAATTCATAAGACGGTCCAAAAGGGAGTTCGCCTGCTGACAAAAGCCGCAGAGAAGCCCCCCGTTTCCTTTGCTGCACCGGGATGGCGGGCAACTCCCAGTTCCCTTGTCGCAACTGAAAGATTTTCATTTCAATACGCCAGCGATTGCCGGGGTGAATCTGTTTTTTATCCGGTTGTGGATGGAGTCAGGCTTACCATCCCGCAGGTTCCGGTCACATTGCCGACCTATGATGAATGGATCGGCCGGGACGGCGTTACCAATGAAAACTATAATGATAAGCTCCTGGAACAGCTGAATCCGCATGGACTGAATGTGCTTACCATCCACGCCGAAGTGGAAGGGGGGATCGCGCTCTCTTTGTTTGAGCAATTTGTGGCGGGGGCAATGGATCGGGGCTATCGTTTTTTGCCCCTGGGCCGACTCCCGGAACTCCACAGGGAAATTCCCATCGGGCGAATGATTGCCGAAACTGTTTCCGGACGGGAGGGATGGGTAGCGGTTCAATCGAAATTATGAAAACAATGACCAAAACACAATTTTCCGGTCACCTTCCAGCAATCTTTGCAAGGCATACTGAAAATGTCAAAAACGGTTCTTCAATTTCTTAAAGGAGGGAACATGCGAAACTCTGGAGTAATATTTAAGGCCTTTTTTTTCATAATTTTGGTGATGAGCGTAACAACCCTGACCGTGGCCGGGGAGCGCTCGTATCATCCAAAAATTAATCCGGTTAGTTTTCAAACACCGGTTGCGAACCTATGGTTCAGTCTGGTTCCGGGCACTGAATTCACTTACCGGACTGTTTCCAGTGAAGGTACTGAAATCAATATTGTGCAAGTCACGGATCAAACAAAGGTAGTGATGGGGATAACGACCCGGGTGGTCTGGGACCGGGTGTGGTTGAAAGGAATACTGACGGAGGAAACATTCGACTGGTATGCAGGAGATGATGAGGGGAATATCTGGTACTTCGGAGAGGATTCCCGAGTCTTGCAGAGCGGAAAAGTCATCAGCAGGAAAGGTTCATGGGAAGCCGGGGTCAACGGGGCTGAGCCCGGAATTATCATGAAAGCCCATCCCGCAGTCGGAGACCGGTACCGCCAGGAATATCTGAAGGGTGAAGCGGAGGATATGGGAGAAGTAACCGGCTTGAAAATGTCTGTCACCGTGCATGCCGGCACTTTTACTGGTTGTCTGCAGACAAAAGACTGGACTCCACTGGAACCCGGTACATTTGAGTACAAATATTACTCGACAAAAGTACGAGGCGTTGTTCTTGAAACATCTTCGAATGGGAAGAAACGCAATGAATTGATTTCCGTGCGCCAGTTGCATTCGTAATTGGGACGGCCGTGATTGGCGGAATTTTTTGAACGAGGTGTAATCCAAGAACATCTATGGAGCTGACAAATAAATGAAAAATCTGCAACTCAATAACAATAAACAATCCCCGGGTCAAAGAGCATGGCTGATTGGCCTGGGATTCTTTCTGTTTTATCTCCTCATAGCCACTCTTTTCCCCCTGATGGGGCCGGATGAAGGCCGCTACATTGAAATTCCACGGGAAATGCTGGCAACCCGTGACTTCATTCTGCCTCATCTCAACGGGGTGCTGTATTTTGAAAAACCTCCCCTTTACTACTGGCTGAACAGTCTGTCTGTGGCGATTTTTGGTATTTCACCGGCGGCTGCCCGTCTCTGGAGTGTCTTGATGGCTGTTTTCAGCATACTCTTCACAGGTAAATTGGCGGGAAAACTGTATGGCCCGGAAATGGCTGTGAGATCCGAAATTATCCTCGGAACATCATTCCTCTTTATGGGACTGGCCTGTTTCAATACATTGGACATGACTCTGACCTTCTTTATGACCGTATGCATCGGCAGTTTTCTGCTTGCCGGGGAGGCTGCCGGAAAACGTCCATATTTCCTGTTAATGTTTGCCGCAGCAGCCGGTGCCGTTATGACCAAGGGGCTGATCGGAGTTGTTTTACCCGGGGGTATCGTGTTCATCTATCTTATTTTATCCGGGCGGTGGCAGTTGCTCAGGCTTGTCCCATGGGTCACCGGGCTGGCCCTATTTTCGGTACTGGCGGTCCCCTGGCATGTGGCAGCGGCCTTCCGCAATCCGGACTTTCTCCATTTTTACTTTATCCGGGAGCATTTTCTCCGTTACGCCACTACAATCGAGCATCGGACCCAGCCCTGGTATTTTTTTATTGTGGTTTTGCTTGTGGGGAGTTTTCCGTGGATGTATCTGTTGCCGGGAGTACTCAAGCACCTTTTTTCGGCAGGATGGCGGAAACTGCGCCATGATAATGCCCTGTATCTTTTGATGTGGATATTTGTGCCTCTGATTTTCTTTTCTCTATCCGAATCCAAATTGGCAACTTACATTCTTCCAGTATTTCCACCACTCGCCATTCTCTTTGCAGGAGAATTCGAACTTTCAGGCAAATATGGCCTTGATTCAAACCGGAAGCCACCGAGCCGCTTAGACAAAGTGGCCGGAGGCCCCGTATGCGTATCCACTTTCAAGGATTTCATATGACCAGAGAACTATTTGAGATGTCGGTTGTCGTTGCCTGTCTTTTCTCTGCCGGGTACATGTTTTCAACCTTTCTGTCCGGGAACAGGGATGCAAGGTTCCGGTCCGTGGCTTTTTTCAGCCTGAGCCTTTTTTCACTGATTCCACTTTCCGTACCCAGGTTCCGGGGGGATGGCGAGTTGGTCAAGTTTGCTGAATTATTGAACGGGAAATGCTTTGTCGGCGCGGCAATTTATGCATATCGCTGTTATCCCCAGGTATTGACTCCCTACCTTCATCGGACAATTGGGATTACTGGGTATTCTGGAGAACTGATCTTTGGAATCGGCCAGTTGTCCCCGGCAAGCAAGATGAAAAGATTTCCTCACCTGTCTGAATTCCAAAGACAATGGCAATCCACTCAACCAGTGGTTATTGTCACCACACTGGATGAACTCAGATTCTTGAAATCAGATAGGGTTTTTCCCGGGTGGATTATCAGGAGAGGGCAGCATTACGTGATTCTTGTCAACCGCCGGATGAATAAGCTCTATGTCTGGAACCATTCTTTTCCCAAGTATCCCTCGTTTTGTCCCGAACATTAACGTGGCGGTTAAATCCACAGAAAAGATGGGAGGTATTTATGAAAACCATCTTCCCCGACAGAAAAAAAATGCATTACAGGAAATTTACCGTAGTGTTAGTTTTTGGATACATGTTCATATTATCTTCGTTGTCTTTCACAAAAGACACGTCTGAAAAAGCAGGTGATATCGGCCAGGCGTTTTTGCCCATTGCAGCCTACACTCTGACGTTTATCCGGCATGATCAGACAGGTCGAGACCAATTCTACAGGGCCTTCTTTTCTTCCATGGCAGTAACTTATGCCCTGAAATATGGCATTAACGAGCGGCGGCCCAATGGTGGCAAACATTCCGTTGTCTCTGGCCACACTGCATCTGCTTTTGCGGGGGCGGCCTTTATTCAGCGACGTTACGGATGGAAACTGGGTGCACCGTCGTATGCACTGGCCAGTTTTGTGGGATGGAGCCGATACCATGCCCGAAAGCATTACAAAAATGACATTCTCCGTGGGGCTGCCATCGGCATTGCCGGTGCATACCTGTTTTCGCGCCCAATCGGGAAGCATGCGGTAATGGCACCGCTGCTCGGACCTGGAACTGTGGGGCTTATGGTTTCGGCAAGGTGGTAATCAGCTGTCTCGTAACCGGAAGTGAATTTTTTTGGTTGAATGTGCGGATGAGGTGTCCCCGTGAAATAATAAAAAAGTAACGAATAAAGAACAGCTGTTGCAAGCTGGATGAAGTGTGAGGAGTGGACAAAAAAAGTATAATGAACCGTGTGAGCCGAAGGCGGTAGAGAAAACAGGAGAAGATAGTGCATTTGCTGAATCGCTATGTT
The DNA here is from genome assembly GCA_013151025.1 of Acidobacteriota bacterium. Lineage (GTDB taxonomy): Bacteria > Acidobacteriota > Holophagae > Thermotomaculales > Thermotomaculaceae > UM-FILTER-49-7. The sequence goes on along the minus strand of JAADJC010000056.1, from coordinate 20,413 downwards.
CTGAAAAAGCTCTTGATAGCGTTTCTGGTCGGCCAGCTTGTCTACGGTGTTGCTTTTCTGATCCAGAGCATCTTTGTGCTGCTGGAAATTATTGTTGAGAAACACGCATCCCTGGCGATGGGGCTCCGGTACTTTCTGACATTGCTTCCCCGAATTGTGACTTACACCTTTCCGATGGCGGTGATGTTCAGCGGCTTTTTTGTAACGGCAGTGCTGGCAGATAATTCCGAACTTGTAGTTTTTAACAGTATGGGCCTGCCACCACGGGTTCAGGCAAGGCCGTACATCTGGATGGGGATTGTCTCATTTTTTGCATTTCTATTCCTTCAATTTCAGCTTCTGCCTCAGTCCAGACGGGAACGAACCGCGCTGGTGAATCAAATTTCTTCCCGTTCGGTCCTCCTGTCTTTGCAGGAAGGGAGCTTCAATCCAATTGGAGACAATGGATTCCTTCGTTTTCGATCAAGAAACTCCAATGGGGAATTGCAGAATATCCTCCTCATTCAGCGACAGAAACGAAATTATATTGTCATGACGGCCATGGAAGGCCGAATTTTTCCGGTTTCTGCCGGAGTGTTGGAAATTGACCTGAAAAAAGGCCGCGATTACACCTTGAACAAGAAAACCCTGGAGGCAATGGCAACGCAATATAACAGCAAAACAATTCATATCACTCAGGAAGTGAAAGAAGACCACAACCGGATTCACATCATTTCCAATCAGGCGGTGCCGGAGCTGTTCAGATCTGTCAAAGCTGGTGACCCGATTGCCAGAGCTATTCTGGTTCGAAGACTCTGCGTAGCATGGCTCATTCTTCTTTCTCCGCTATTCGGGTTTTTGATTGCATTTTCGTTACAACGGGGGACATCGTTTGGCGGGGCATTGTTTTTCAGCCTGCTCATTTCCTATGCTTACATTTTCTTCTCCAAACTCCTGGAGGAGGCTGCAGTAAATGGTGGGTATAATCCGGTTTTTCTTGTCCCTGTTGTTGCAATTGTCTTTACCATTTTTGCATGGAAGCGCTATCGTCGAATTCTGCACATGGAGAAAAAGAAAGAACGGGTAATGAAACCCGGAAAGAAGGGACTGATACCTGTAGTGAAGCGTATGTGGGAACGAATCGAAGTTGTCTCTGGAAAGTCCCGCTCCGACATTCTGAACACCTATCTGTACAGGGGATTTTTGAAAACACTGACCGCCTCGGTTATTGCAATTGAAGGGATTTTCATACTTGGTTCCATGATGGAAATGACAGATACGTTATTGAAGGTAAGGGGGGCAGCAGGGATGGTGGCATGGTACGTTCTGGTTAGTGTAGCCCAGCAGATTCCGATCACGCTGCCACTGGCTTGTCTGGTTGCGGGTCTTTTCCATTTGCTGATACTGAGACGTCAAGGCGAATTGACAGCCATGAAGGCGATGGGCGTGTCTGTCTTTTCCATTGTACGTCCGGCGCTTCGAGTTGTACTGCTTTTGTCCTTTTTTATGTTAGTAATGACAACGTTTTTGTCACCGTATAGTGGACACCGGGCATCCATGATGATGCGACTGATTCAGGCACGGAAGAAAGGAATGCCTGCTCAAGAAAAAGGGATTGTTTACCAGTATCCGATTGTGAGTGTTCGGAAAAAAGGTGTGTTTTATGATGTAAAGTCATTCATAAAGCACAACGCTTCTCTGATTGATTTCAAGGCATTTAAATTGGACAGGACTGGCCGGAAACTCCTATGGTTCTATGCCGCGGACAAGCTTATTGTTGCACCGGAATTGAAAGCGATTGGTCAGAAAAAGATTACCCTGAATGGCGCGCATCCTGAGCATATCCCCCCCCTGTATGACCCTCTTTCTCTCTTTGAAAACCTGCAGGTTTTCCCCGATGAATTGACATCTTCCCAGCTACTATCCAGAATCCGGGAGAAAAAAGCTCTGGGGCAACACCCATATCGATTGATTACAGACTACTACTCGCGGTTTGTTTCAGCATTTTCTTCCTTTGTCCTGTTACTATTGGGGTTTCCTCTGCTGTTTATCGGAAAAGGAAGGGATACTCATCCGGCCATGGGCTTTGCTTTGGCAATCCTGATTCTGGTTGTTTTTTATGCCGTTTCCGCCCTCTTTCATTCCATGGGAGCAATCCATGTGCTTCCCCCGTTTCTTGCGGCATGGAGTGCGAGTCTGCTTTTTGCGATTCTGGGCTTATTTCTGTTCACACGGGTGCGTACATAATCTTGCCTTCAGAAAGTCACCACTTTATTGCTGTCCATTACCCAGGCGGTCATTTCTTTCATGGTGCTTAAGCGAACGCCTTCCATAAGTTTGAGTTTCGCGATTCCTCTGGCTTCGGAGCAGCCGCCGCAGGCCTTGACTTTTCCCCCTGACTGGATGACCGATTTCAGCATCCGTTCGATGTTGTAGTAGCCGTTTGGGGTATTTTGCTCCGGCAATGCGCAGAAAACCGCGTCTGCAAGCAGGAAAATTCTCACTTTCATGTCCGGGTGATTCTTCTGTGTTGTCATCGCCAGGCGCAGGGCATTGTATGCTTTCTCTGTTCCGTAAGGCGCGTCATTTATGATAATCAACAGCTTCATTCGGGTCCTCCTTTTTCATTTCATGTCCCCCTGCATTATCAATAAGGATTTCATTTCTGTCAATCTGGTAAAATGACAAATAAGGAGTGAATATGCGGATACTGCTGGTGGGCGGTTTAAAACGCGGCAGTCCGCGCTTGCCTTCCAGTGAATTTAACAGGCGGGGTATGGCGTCGTTCACGCGGTGGATGGCGAGGCGGGGCGAATTGCCTTTTCAGACAGTTCCTTTGATGTGGCGGTGGTGGACGTGATGCTGCCGAAATTGGATGGTATCCGCCTGATTGAACAGGTGCGCAGCCGATTTGTCACCACTCCGATTCTAATCCTGTCGGCCAGGGGCACGGTGGAGGACCGGGTGAAGGGGCTGAACGCAGGTGCGGACGATTATCTGGTGAAACCCTTTGCCTTTTCCGAGCTTCTCGCCCGCATTGAGGCGCTTTTAAGGCGTTCGTTGAATCAGCCGATGGCCGCCCGCTTACAGGTGGAAGACCTGGTTCTGGATCGGAACCGACACAAGGTTTTTCGCGGCGGAAAAGAAATCATGCTACAGCCGAAGGAGCTGGCACTCCTGGAATATCTGATGCAGAATGCCGGGCGGGTGGTGTCCAAAACCATGATCATGGAACACGTCTGGGACTATGATTTTGACCCGGAAACCAACGTTGTGGAGTGCCGGGTCTGCCGTCTCCGGGACAAGGTTGACCGGGATTTTGAGAAAAAGCTGATTCATACCGTAAGGGGTCTGGGCTATGTTCTGGAAGAACGCTAAGGGCTTTTCATTGCGGTTGCGGGTCAACCTGCTGGTGTCCGGGCTGTTTATCTTCTCTTCATTATTTATTTTTGTGGCGGTGGATTTTACACTGGAGCGGGAATTGCTTCGCCAGCAGGACGAGGGGCTCCTCGATGATTCGGTGGAATTCACGGGCCATTTCAATTCCCTCGGCCAAGCCTCTCTGCTTGATGAACTGCAGCGGGAATATCAGACAACGGACAAAGAAAAGGATTTGTACGCCCTTTTGGACAGGAACGGCCGGGTACTGTTCAAGGCGGGTCCGGCAGTGCCAAAACGGATTTTTTCGGTTTTAACACAACGGGTTCAGGACAAAACTGTCCCCGCATATACGACGGTTCAACTGGAGGATGGCCGTAGCCTCCGCATCCTTGCGGCGGGGTTCCCGGGAAATCGAATCCTCGTTCTCGGCAGGGATATGGCGCAGCTGGCCTTTCTCATCAAAAGATACCGAGAAATTTTTTCACGAACCGCCATCATTGTTCTCCTTTTGGCTTTCTTGATGGGATGGGGGGTTTCCAACCGGGTGGTCCGGGGGATTCTCCGGGTCGCGGACGGCGCCCGGGCGATTCGGGACGGGCGCTTCGATTACCGGGTTTCGCCGTCTAAAGACGGAACTGAGCTGACAGAATTGTCTGAGTCTTTTAACGATATGGCAGACCGGATTCAGGCGCTTCTCCATGAACTGGAAACTGTATCCGGGAATGTAGCTCATGATCTGAAGAGCCCGCTGACACGGATTCGCGGGGTGGCTGAGGGGGCGGTGCTTCAGAACCCCGAACTGGAAAAATGGGCCGGCCCCATCGTCGAAGAGAGCGACCGCCTCATTGGAATGATCGAAACCATGCTGAACATTGCCCGGATGAATGCCGGCCTGATGGAAATAGAGAAAAAACCGGTGAATTTCAACCGCCTGCTGAGTACCGCAGTGGACCTGTTTACCCCGGTGGCGGAAGAGAAGGGACTCACCTTTCTGCTGGACCTGCCCGACGGAGACACTGTGGCTCCAGGTGATGAGCGACGGCTTCAGCGAATGATGGCCAACCTCATTGATAATGCCCTGAAATTTACCCGGCCGGGGGGAGTGGTGGAGGTTTCCCTGAAGAAGAAAGCGAATGGTATCGGGATTGCGGTGGCAGATAGTGGAATTGGCATTCCCGATGCTGAAAAAGAGCTTGTTTTCCAACGTTTTCACCGGGGCGAGCAGAGCCGTTCCACTCCCGGTTCCGGTCTGGGCCTGACCCTCGCCAAGGCCATTGCCGAAATCCATGGCGGAACGATTTCCGTTTCTGACAGTCCCCTCGGTGGCAGTAGCTTCACCGTTTTTCTCCCTTTGTGAAGACCGGCAGACGGCGCTTTGCGCCGAATGTTAAATGATAAATGTTGAGTGTTAAATGACAGAAAAATCTGTCTTGTCCTGATATAGGTTGACACCTATAAACGGCTGAAAAAGCCCAAAGGAGGACAAGAGATGCAGGAAACAGTCATTCGGTACAGTGAAGCATTCAAACTGAAAGTCGTCACTGAACTTGAAAATGGTAAACTGGAGTCAATGGAGCATGCGAGGCGGAAATACGGAATCAAAGGCACCCTGACCATCAGGGGATGGCTCAAAAAATATGGCCGGGAACACCTGTTACCCCGGAAAGTGAGGATCGAAGTGCCGGATGAACAAAATCAAATCAAGAAACTGAAAAAAGAAAACCATGACCTGAAACTTGCCCTGGCAGATGCCAAAGTCGGGGAAGTATTAAACCGGGCATTCTTTGAAATCGCCTGTGAAGAGTTTGGTGTACATGATATCGAAACATATAAAAAAAACTCGATACCAGGCTGTCCATCGAGCCCGTGACATCCCGAAAGAAAAAGACAGGCAAATAAACGTGAAAGCACTTTGTAAAAAAGCTGGCATCAGCCGTCAGGCCTACTACAAAGAGCATCAAAAAAGAGGGAAACAGGAAATCCGGGAAGACCTTCTGATAGATGGAATCAAGAAAATCAGACAGGACCATGAACGAATGGGTGGGCGAAAACTGTTGGACAAACTGACATCGTTACTGATTGAAAACAAAATTACAATTGGCCGGGATCGCTTCTTTGATTTTCTGCGTCGTAACAACCTTCTCATTCTTCGTCGCAAAAAAGCCCCATATACAACTGATTCCCGGCATGGGCTGCGTACCTATTCCAACCTGTTCAAAGACGCTGAACTGACAGCGCCTCATCAGGCATGGGTCAGTGACATCACCTACATCCGAACATGGGAAGGATTCTCCTATCTTTCCCTGATAACAGACGCCTATTCAAGAAAAATCGTCGGCTACCATGTTGGCCATAACCTTGAAGTAGAAGGCTGTCTGAAAGCCCTTAAAATGGCCATGCGGCAGTTGCCGCAGGGAGCTCATCCCATCCATCACAGCGACCGTGGGAGCCAGTACTGCTCCCACGCATATACCGGACTTCTGAAAAACCATCAGATTCAGATATCAATGACAGAAGAAAACCATTGCTACGAAAACGCCATGGCAGAAAGATTAAACGGCATACTCAAATACGAGTATGGGCTGAAGGAAACATACCCCAGCAGAAAAATCGCACGGATAGCCTGCCGGCAGGCTATCCGTCTTTATTGCACAGACAGACCGCACATGTCGCTGGGGATGAAGACACCCCATGAGGTTCATTATGGGGTTGGGTTATGGGGAGATAAATGTGTCAACTTTTAATCAGGACTTGACAAGAAAAATCGAGAAGTGAGAAAAGCATCTTTCTTTTGCATCCCTGTCATCTACAATCCAACATCCCACCTTTGGTGGCATGCCCCCCGGAAGTGGTATGTCCGGGCGTCCCTCAATTCGATTTTCGGATCGAATTGAAGTAAAAAACTGAGGGGAAATAGAAAAAAAGGAATAGCTAAACCTGACCCAGTTTTTTTCGTATGATTCTGTATGATGCTATTTTTTGCAAACATACTGGAGGACACATGAAACGCTTATTGAGTGTAATAATTGCGCTTGCCGCTACCCTGCTGGTGTACGCGGGGCCGTACTATTTTCTCTCGGAGCCGGATGTCTCCCCGGATGGCACTCAGGTTGTATTCTGTTACAATGGTGACATCTGGCAGGCGTCAACAAACGGCGGCACTGCCCACCGCCTCACCGCAATGGCCGGGGCTGAGACACGGCCCCGGATTTCACCGGACGGGAAATGGATAGCGTTTACCGCTTCCCTCAACGGGAACCAGAACGTTTTTATCATGCCTCTTGCCGGGGGCGCCGTAACCCAGTTGACCTTCAACGACAGCGCGGATGGCGTGGATTCCTGGTCCTGGGACAGCAGATTCATTTATTTCACTTCCAATCGCTACAACTCCTTCACATCCTACAAGATTTCCCGGGAGGGGGGAACCCCACTACGGTTGCTGAACGGCTACTTCAACACGATCCACGGAGTAACGGAAAATCCAGTTGACAAAAGTCTTCTGTTTACAGACAGTTGGGAATCTCTTCGTTTCGCAGATCGAAAGGGTTATAAGGGACCGTTCAACCCGGACATCCTTTCCTACAATCTCGCCACCGACACCTTCAAAACACTGACCCACTGGGAAGGAAAGGACTTTGACCCCATCATGGACCAGGCGGGAGCACTCTATTTTATTTCGGACCAGAATGATCCCAAGGGCGGTGTTACCAATCTCTACACCCTGAAGGATGGAAAGAAGGTGCAGTTGACGGATTTTTCGGTTTCGGTCCGAAATCCCCGGGTTTCTGCTGACGGAAAAACAATCGCGTTTGAAAAAGGATACCGGCTGTTTTTGTACGACGTGGCTGAGAAAAAGACGCGTCCCATGAATGTGGAACTTTCTTCCGATCCCTCCCTGACGCTGTCGATCTCCTGCAACGTGAAGGGGAAGGTCTCGGCCTTTGACGTGTCTCCCGATGAAAAGAAACTGGCCTTCGTGTCCAGGGGAGAGCTCTTTGTTTCAGATATTAAGGGGAAGTTCATCCGAAAGCTGGAAACCGAGCCTCAGGGCCGGGTAATGGAAGTCAAATGGATGGAGGACAGCCGCCGGTTGATTTTCAACCAGACAGTTCACGGCTGGCAAAACTGGTTCACCATACCGGCCAATGGTTCGGCGAGGGAAAAAACACTGACAAAAACCCGGGGGAATGACCGGGATCTGACCCTGAACGCAAAACGGACCATCGGTGTGTACCTGTCGGGGCTCCATAACGTGAAACTCATTGATTTCAAGACGATGAAAGTCCGCACCATTGCAACGGAAAACCTCTGGGGCTTCTACAATTCGCCCCCTTCGTTTTCCCCGGATGATGCTTACGTGGTATTCACCGCCTATCGGAACTTCGAGAAGGACATTTTCCTGACCAACCTGAAATCCGGGAAGACGCTCAACATCACCCACACCGGAGTTTCAGAGAGCAGCCCTTCGTTTTCATCCGATGGCAAGTACCTGTACTTTGCTTCTGACCGGGTACATCCGTCATATCCACGGGGTGCGGATGGGGTTCGTATCTACCGGGTGGCACTGGAAAAGCTGGATGCCGATTTCCGTTTGAGTGAGTTTGAAAAACTGTTTAAGCCGGAAAAGAAGGCAAAGACAGAAGACAAAACAGACAAGAAAGGCAAGACAGCAAAAAAGGACAAAGAAAAAGTAGAAAAATCGAAACCGGTGACGGTGAAAATTGATCTGACAGATTTTCTGAACCGATTTGACAGGGTTTCCCCTGATCATGGAAACCAGAGCAGTCCCTTTGTGCTTGTGGAAAAAGAAACCCACCATGTCCTCTACCTGTCCGATCATGTGGACGGAAAACCTGCCCTCTTCCATACCACTATTGAGCCTTTTGAAAAACGGAAAACCGTCAAGATTAAAGGCTCGGACAGCATCCGTTCCAGCCAATTGATGGCAATTCAAAACAAGATCTGGCTGCTGAAAAGCGGCGGCGTTTATTCTCTAAATCTGAAACAGAACAAACTGAAAGCGATACCACTTGATTATTCATTCCCCCGCAATCTGAAGAGCGAGTTCAGCCAGATGTTTGATGAAGTCTGGGCCAATCTCAATGACAACTACTACGATAGTAATTTCCACGGCCGGAACTGGGCTGAAATCCATGACCGCTATCGGAAGTTCCTACCCTTTGTGACCAACCGGGCCGACCTGAGAAAGCTGATCAGCGATATGCTGGGCGAGTTGAATTCCTCCCACATGGGATTTTATTCCAACGGAAAGGAAGAAAAGGGCTACTACAAACAGGTAACGGCAACGGTTGGCCTTGTTTTTGACAATGAAAACCCTTTCAAGGTGGCTGAAATTCTGAGAGAGTCCCCGCTGGACAAAACGGGTAAGGATGTGAAACCCAACGATGAACTCCTGGCAGTCAATGGACGGAAAGTGGACTCAAAATTGAACCGGGAATCCCTTTTTGCCTTTGCAAACATGCCGGATGAACTGACGCTGACATTCAAACGGGAAAACCGCACATTCACTGTCCGGGTTCATCCGGAATCCACACACCACCTTGCGGCGCGGCTCTACGACCACTGGGAAGACCTCCGGGAACAGAAAGTCGAAAAGGAGAGCAAGGGCCAAATATATTATTTTCATATGAAAGACATGGGGCAAAGCGAGCTGGACCGATTTCTCGTCCATATGGCGGCAGAGGGCTGGCAGCACAAGGGGCTGATTCTGGATCTCAGAAACAACATGGGTGGCAACGTCCACGATGCCGTACTCCAGTATCTCAGCCGGAAACTCTATGCAAAGTGGAAATATCGGGGCGGCAAGATGTCTCCCCAGCCTGATTTCTTTCCCGGTTCCGGCCCCATTGTCCTGCTGGTCAACCGGATGACCCTCAGCGACGGCGAAATGACGGCGGCAGGGTTCAAAGTACTGAAGCTGGGGCCCATTGTCGGCACCGGTACCTATCGCTGGCTGATTTTCACCTCCGGCAAAGGACTGGTGGACGGTTCATTCTACCGCCTGCCAAGCTGGGGCTGTTTCACGGTGGATGGAAAAGACATTGAACATACCGGTGTCACACCGGACTACGAGGTAGAGGACACGGTTCCTGACAAACACAAGGGACTTGATCCGCAACTGGAGAAGGCAATTCAGCTCATCATGGAGCAGCTGAAGTAGGAAAGACTTGGAGTAGGAGGAAGAAGAATTAGGGAGTGAGTGGGAGCATTACGAGTGCGAGTGAAAATTCGAGTGAAGGGAAAAACGAAAAGTGACCTTTCCCTTGTTTTTTCTAATCCGACACTCAACCTTGCTTTTTGCTCAAGATCAACCTGCGGTGCGTTGCGTCGCTCTGCCGCCTTGCGGCTCGGGGTTTCATCTGGTATTCTTTCGGTATGTTTTGAGTATGTATGAGATGGTTTTCGATAAGGAGAGCGCGATGACACTTGAAGAACGCTTGAAGGAACTGGAAAAACGGAACAGGGAAGCGGAACTGGGCGGCGGTGAGGCCCGAATTGAACGACAGCACAAGGCGGGGAAACTGACGGCCAGGGAACGGATTGACCTGCTGATGGACAAGGGCTCTTTTGAGGAAATGGACCGCTTTGTCGTTCATCGCAGCGACAACTTTGATATGGCCAAAACCAAAATAGTCGGTGACGGCATTGTAACCGGTTTTGGCCGGATTGATGATCGTTTGGTATATATTTTTGCCCAGGATTTCACTGTGTTCGGCGGTTCTCTTTCCGAAATGTACGCCAAAAAAGTTTGCAAAATCATGGATATGGCCATGAAAGTAGGCGCCCCCATCATCGGGCTTAATGATTCCGGCGGGGCCCGGATTCAGGAAGGCGTGGTCTCCCTGGGTGGCTACGCGGACATTTTTCTCAGGAACACGCTGGCCTCCGGAGTCGTCCCCCAGATTTCCGCCATCATGGGACCTTGTGCAGGGGGAGCCGTGTATTCACCAGCCATCACGGATTTCACCCTGATGGTAAAGGATACTTCGTACATGTTCGTTACCGGGCCGGATGTAATCAAGACCGTTACTCACGAAGAAGTGACCAAGGAAGAACTGGGCGGAGCCATGACCCACAACTCCAAGTCCGGCGTGGCCCACTTTGCCATGGACAATGACCGGGCCTGCCTGGCGGCAATCCGGGAATTGCTTTCATTCATGCCGTCCAACAATATGGACGACCCACCGATAAAACCAACCAAAGACAACCCGGATCGCGAAATCCCGGAATTGGACGCCACGGTACCGGAAAATCCCAACACCCCATATGATATCCGGGACATTATCCGGCCGGTGATGGATGATAAATACTTCTTTGAGGTCCATGAACATTTCGCGAAAAATATGATAGTCGGCTTTGGCCGCCTCGATGGAAAACCGGTGGGGATTGTGGCGAACCAGCCCGCTTATCTGGCCGGAGTCCTGGACATCCAGGCTTCCCGAAAAGGAGCACGTTTTGTCCGCTTTTGCGACGCATTCAACATCCCGTTGATTACTTTTGAAGACGTGCCGGGTTTTCTACCGGGGGTAAATCAGGAACACGGCGGTATCATTGTCCATGGTGCCAAGCTGCTGTTCGCGTTTTCAGAGGCAACCGTTCCGAAAATTACCATAATTACAAGGAAAGCATACGGCGGAGCATATTGCGTGATGGCATCCAAGCACATTCGTACGGATTTCAACTTTGCCTACCCCACAGCTGAAATCGCGGTGATGGGGCCGGAAGGCGCGGTGAACATTGTGTATCGGAAGGAGTTGGCAGAAGCAGCCGACTCGGAGACAAAACGCAAAGAACTTGTAGACAACTACAAAGAACTGTTTGCCAATCCATATATTGCTGCGGAAATGGGGTATATAGACGAAATTATCGCCCCATCTGCAACAAGGAAAAAGCTGATTTCCGTGCTGAATTCCCTTTCAACAAAACGGGAGGGGCTTCCGCCGAAGAAACACAGCTCCATTCCATTGTGATGAAGCCGGACAAACAATTCTTTGCCGGATAAGGCAATGGATCTTCATCTTTCTGTCATCCTGGGCCAGTCTCGCGATGCTTCATTTATTCAGTTAGATGAAGGCATTCTAAATCCAGAGCCGGGCAGTGATTTTGCTTCTCCATTGACCCTGTCCCGGGCACTGATTGCGGCGGTGAAATCATTTTCCGCACTGGTGGCTGTGCTGCAAAAACAAAGCGTAAAGGGGAAACTGGAACTCCTGACTTTGGACAAAAAACCACTGATTCGTGTCAAACGCCCGGCACCGGGGGTTGCCTATCGGTTTTTTCAACCGGACACACCGGCAAAGGCGGTGGTGGACTTCCTCAACCGGCAATGTTTTTTCCGCATCCCGACCCTTCAACTGGAAAACGGTACTTTCAACCTTGTAGTGGGACGAAACGGGGAAAAATTTCTCCATGAATGGCTGTCTCATCCAGCGGAAGTGGGAGAACCTCTGCCCCCGGGTGTCGCATTGAATTCCGTGAGCCCCCATTTTTATTCAACGAACCGTCCCCGCCTGGTCCGTGGCCGGGTCCGGTGTGCCCACAGGGCGGCACTCCCTGATTCCTGGCTCCTGGTTCGAACGGTGCAGGACGGCTACTACAACCATGAAGGGCGGCGGGTGTTCTTTTCCATTGTCGATGCTTTCCTGAAAAAAGACAGTCTGGTACAATCTTTTTACCCGGCCCGTGTCAGTATGAAATTGAATGACCTGAACCGGGGATTTTCCGGTTGTCTCTCTGGCAGGGACATTACGGGTTCCGGTTTTATTTGCAGTAAATTCGGGGAAAATGTGTTCGGACGGATTGAGGCACCGGCTCTTCTGTTCACGGAAATTCCCCTTGAGGTGGAGGCATAGATGAATCATGATGTTTATCAGAATCCCCTGATTACGCGCTACGCGTCCCGGGATATGTCCCGGATTTTTTCCGACAATTTCAAGTTCCGAACCTGGCGAAAGCTGTGGTTGCTGCTGGCGGAGACAGAACAGGAGCTGGGCCTGAGCATCACGGACAAACAACTGGAAGAGATGCGGGAACATCTTGATAATATTGACTTTGAATATGTGGCAAAGAAAGAAAAGGAGCTGCGTCACGACGTAATGGCCCACATTCACGCTTTTGGTAAGGACGCCCCCGCTGCCATGTCTATTATCCATCTTGGTGCCACTTCCGCCTTCGTGGGAGATAACACAGACCTGATTCAGATAAAAGAGGCCCTGCTGCTGGTCAAGAAACGGCTGCTGAAAGTAATGAAGAACCTCCGGGAATTCGCCTGCGAATACCGGGAAGTCCCGACCCTTGGGTTCACCCATTTTCAACCGGCCCAGTTGACGACGGTGGGAAAACGAGCGGCATTGTGGCTCCAGGATTTATTGATGGACTTCAAGCTGGTAGCTTTGCTGGATTCCAGGCTCCCCGGCCGAGGGGTTAAGGGAACCACCGGCACGCAGGCCAGTTTCCTGAAGCTGTTTGACGGTGATGAAGACAAGGTACGGGAACTGGACGAACTGGTGACGGAAAGGATGGGCTTTCCCCGTGCCGTCAGCATTACCGGCCAAACCTACTCCCGTAAAATTGACGATGATGTGCTTCACGTGCTGCGGCAGGTTGGGATTTCCTGTTCCAAATTCGGAAACGACATGCGGTTGCTCGCACACGACCGGGAAATGGAAGAGCCTTTCGGTGAGAAACAGGTGGGTTCGTCTGCTATGGCTTATAAACGAAACCCCATGCGGTCGGAACGGATGACGGCGCTTTCGCGGTTTCTGATTTCCCTCTCCGACAACACGGCTTACACTGCGGCCACCCAGTGGTTTGAGCGGACACTGGATGACTCTGCCAATCGGCGGGTGGTGCTGCCCCAGGCCTTTCTCAGTACAGATGCCATTTTGCTCATTTACGCCAACATTACCGACAACCTGGTTGTGAACCAGGAGGTAATTGCAACACATGTGCGGGAACAACTGCCCTTTATGGCCACGGAAAACATTTTAATGGAAGCAGTGAAAAGGGGTGCGGACAGACAGGAAATTCATGAAGTGATTCGGGAATACTCCCATCAGGCCACGGAAAAATTGAAAGCAGGCAGCCGGGACAATCCCCTCATTAAACTGCTGAGCGAAGACAGTCTGGTACCGCTGAATCAGGAGGACATTGAAAAAATTCTCAAACCTTCTGACTTTGTAGGCCGTGCACCCAAACAGGTTAAGGAATTTCTGAGGAAAGAGATTGACCCCATCCTCGATTCCTACGAGGAACTGCTGGACGGCAACCGGACCGACTTGTTTGTCTGAGTCCGACCTTTCAAATCCGTCCGGCCCGGTTGCTTTTTTGAAGCGTCGGGATATGGATCGTCAACGGACCGAATTCACCGGAATCGGCATCCTGGAGGATTAAACCCATGTTCTGGATACTGGCCACCTATCTCGCTGTGCTGGCACTCTATTCCATTGTCTTTGTTTCCCGCTCCCGAACGGAAGCCGGCTTTTTTGTATCCGGTAGACAGCTTGGCACTTTCACCCTGTCCTTGACCATTGCCGCAACCACCATCGGCGGTTCTGCCGTGGTGGTCACATGGACATTGATTCACCGCTACGGGGCATGGGGAATCGCCCCGGACGTCGCCGGGGGAGCTGGGTTATGCCTGTTGGGAATCTGGCTGGCAGCCCGGGTGCGTAGAACGGAAAAACTGACCCTTCCGGAACTGCTGAAATCCCATTTCCCCCCTGGTCTGGTTAAACTGCTTGCCATTGCCATTGTCCTTGCCCAGATTGCGTGGCTGGCGCTTTCTTTCCGCTCTCTTCAGATCATCTCAGGACTGACTTCATGGGAACTCGTCGTTATCTGTAGTCTCACCTGGGGCTACGCCTTTATCGGTGGTCAGTGGAGCGTATCCAGAACCGACGTGTTGCAGTTTGCTATCCTTGCGGGCGGCTTTCTTTTTGCTGCGATTACCGGCGGTAAATTCCACCTTCCCCACACAGGCCATATTGGCCTGCCCCTTGCTTACCTCGTGGCGCTGATGTTCTTTTCCCACCTCATCGGCCCGGATGTATTTGCCAAAATTTTCAGTGCGGCAAGTAAATCTACAGCCTCCAGAAGTGCCGTGGCCGCGGGCATTCTGAAAATCCTGTTTTCTCTGTTGCTGCTGGCGGCCTTTTCCACCGGATTGGACATTGGAAAGCTGAATCTGATACTCTTCCTTGCAGTGGCCTCTGCTATTTTATCTTCGGTGGACAGCATTTTTATCAGTGCAACCGCCATACTGGAGCGAGATATACTGGAATTGAATCACAAGCGGTTCACACCCCATCTTGTAGGAATAGCGCTTCTGGTACTGTCCCTGGGGTTTACCCTCTCTGGCGTGGGAGTGGTTAAAATTCTGGCTTCAGGATACACTGTGTTTCTTGTTGCCCTGTTTTTCCCCACACTCTCGGTGCTGTTGAAGGGAAGATCCGGCCTTACGTCCCTTTGGCTTCCGGTAATAACATTTACTGCAGTCTGGGCGCCCTTTGGCCTGGCGGCGGCCTTTTTTGCGGCATTTGCCGTTGGAGGATTGACACTTGCCTTTGAGAACCATAATCGCCAGAAAACAGATCCGGCTCAGTAGGCTGGCCCGGACCCTGGGAATCTCCGGGGAGGAACTGGCTCGCGCCCTTGATCTGGGTGGGATTCAGATTAACGGCAAACGGGTGCGGGACGCCGCCTTTGTTGTTCCGAAAGGTGCCGACCTGTCTGCCTGTTGGGGAGAGGAACCGCCATCATTCACATTTGATCTTCGGTGGATCATTTTTGAAGACAATTGGCTCATCTGCATGAACAAACCGGCGGGAATGACCACCCAGGGTACCCGTTGTTTCGATGTCAACCACCTGTATTTTTTCGTGAAAGAATACCTGAATGGCTATGCCGGACTCCATCATCGCCTGGATCGGGACACCACCGGGCTGGTGCTGTTCACCAAAGACCAGACGGTAAACCGGGCAGTCGGACAACTCTTTCAGGACAAGACAATCCGAAAAAGCTATCTGGCACTGGTTCATGGAGATATAAACAGTCCGATCACAGTGGACAGCCCCATTGGACGGGTACCGGGCTTAAAACCTGCCCGGTTCTGGATCCATGGTGAAAACTCGAAAAACGCCACAACCGAATTAATACCATTGGCAGTTAAAAGCGGGCTGACCCTGGTGGAAGCATGGCCTCTCACCGGGCGAACCCACCAGATCCGGGTCCATCTGGCCGCTTCCGGCCATCCCATTGTCGGAGATAGTTTTTACAATCACAACGAAGTTCTGCGAAAGCTGCGCCCCCTTCTCCACTGTCGGCGCCTGCATTTTCTCCACCCGGTTTCAGGTGAATCCATGACCTTGAACGCACCCCTGCCGGAGGACTTTAAATCCTTCCTTGAAGAAAACGGCTTCAACCCTGTATAATAGATTTAGAATCCAACTTAAAGGAGCGCGATATGAAAACTGTTCGCAATATCCTGGAACACAAGAACACCGAGGTTGCTACCGTTCCCATTGGCACCACTATTCGGCAAGCCGTGAAGGTAATGGCGAAGATGAGTATCGGCTCTGTGCTGGTCACAGACAACAAAGGGCTTAAAGGTATCTTCACGGAACGCGATGTAATGAAACGGGTAGTTGCGGAAAATATGGATCCGGACACCACCCTTGTGGACAATGTTATGTCCACAGACATTATGACGTGTTCTCTCGACGACACCATTGAAGAAGTAAGCCGCTTTATCACTACAGCGAGGAAACGCCACATCCCGGTCACGGAAAAGGGAAAACTCGTCGGCATCTGTACAGCCGGTGACATTATGGCCTCGGTGCTGGAAGACAGGACCATCCAGGTGGAACACCTGAAAAACTACATTCAGGGAAACGTGATCACTTGAGCTCTTCAGCCTCACCAGAAGCCGGATACGACTATATCATCATCGGTTCCGGTTTCGGTGGCAGCGTATCCGCCATGCGTCTGTCGGAAAAAGGATATCGGGTATTGGTACTGGAAGAGGGGAAATGGTGGGAAGACAAAGATTTTCCCAAAACCAACAACAACCCCTTTCGTTTCTTCTGGTTTCCCAAGTTATTCTGCCGGGGAATCCAGCGTATCGATTTTTTTCGCCATACCGCTGTGCTGGGTGGCTCCGGTGTGGGCGGTGGCTCACTGGTATATGCCAATACCCTGCTGGAAGCACCGGAAATATTCTTCCAGTCACCGGAATTCCCTTCTGAAGTGAACTGGCAGCGGGAACTGGTTTCCCACTACGAAACTGCCGCCACAATGCTGGGAAAGACCACCAACGAAACGCATACCGCCATGGATGAAATGATATTGGAAACAGCCAAAACCTTCGGGGTGGGAAACACATTTTATCGGGAAAAAGTTGGCGTGTTCTTCGGCGAAGCAGATGAAACCGTCCCGGATCCATACTTTGGCGGGAAAGGACCGGACCGCACCGGCTGCACCCTCTGCGGCGGATGCATGACCGGGTGTAAAGTGGGCGCCAAAAACGTCCTGTTAAAAAACTACCTTTACTTTGCCATGCAAAACGGGGCTGAAATCCATGCCAACCGGAAAGTCGTGGACATTATCCCGGAAAAAGACGGTGGTTATACCGTCATTGCCCGGCATCCCGGCACTTTCGGAGTTCGAAAATACAAATATAAAACCAGGGGTATTGTTGTCGCCGCCGGAGTGCTGGGAACCTTGCGGCTCTTATCCAACCTGAAAGAAAAGGGCCGAATCCCCATCTCAGATCGCCTTGGAGACAGTGTGCGAACCAACAGCGAATCCCTTCTCGGCGTCCGCTGTTTCGGCAAAGACGTAAATCTCGCGGAAGGGGTTGCCATCACATCCGGAATCTACCTTGATGGGGAAACCCACGTGGAACCGGTGCGTTACCCCGCAGGCTCCAACATTATGGGATTGATTACCACCCTGCTCACCGACAAAAAAACCGGAAAAAACCGGCTGCTGCTCCTCCTGAAAAAAATCCTGCGCCACCCCCTGCGGGCCTTGAAAACACTATGGCCGGGGAAATGGGCGAAACAATCCATCATCCTGCTGGTTATGCAGTCCAAAGACAACCGGATTCAACTGAAGCCAAAACGTAAATGGTTTGGCGGCGTGAAACTGAGAAGCAGCCTGGAACCCGGTGTGGAGCGGATACCGGTATACATCCCCAAAGCAAACGAATACGCGAAAAAAATGGCAGGACTCTTCCACGGCGTCGCCATGAGCAACATCTACGAAGTGCTGTTTGACTCACCCCTCACCGCCCACATCCTCGGTGGCTGTCCCATCGGAACCTCCCCCGACGATGGCGTGATAGATACAAATCACCGGCTTTTCGGTGCGGTAAACTTCTATGTGGTGGACGGCAGCGTCATCCCGGCGAACCTCGGTGTGAACCCGTCATTGACCATCCCCGCCATGTCAGAACGGGCCATGAGCCTCATCCCTGCTGCCTCTGGCAGCAGGGATGAATGTTAAATGAAAGAAACAGAAGACAAACACTGCTTGATCCGTTCCCTGTCTTTTTCGGTCAGGACACCGGAACGCAAAAAACTGAAAACTTCTTTCTTATTCAACCCTGCTTCCAGAGTAGGAGTGCCCCGTTTATTTGTTAAAAGATTCCTGGAATGAATCGCTTAGTGCGCTCACAGTAGGACGAGTAGGCAGGGCCAAGAGAAGCGACCAAAGCCTTTTCTTCTGTCGCGACCCGATTGATCACACCGAAAGTGATTGGCAAGAGCATAGCAACGATGCTGAGCCAGTTTCCGAAGGAGATTCCGAATCCGAGGAAGGCAATCATGAGACCGGTGTAGGACGGATGGCGCATGAAATGATAGAGTCCGGATTCAACTACAGGATGTTCCGAGTGAATTGCTACGTCGACGGTGAAGAACCTGCCGAGTGTGAGTATTGCTATCCACCGGAGGGCAAGGCCGCCAACCATCAAAACCAGTGCAATTGGATTGATGATTGGACGTGTCACAGGGATTTGAGCCGGGCGAACCTGCACCGCGAAAAATGCAAGAGTGACACCAAGCAAGATGGTCAACCAGAGCAAAGTCATTGAACCCCGGTCCTCGCTCCTGGTTTGTTGGCCGCGAGAACGCTTGATGACGAAAAGCATAATCTCCGACAACGGGAAAAGGATAATTACAATGCTAAGAATTTGTCGCATCATCACTTCCGGGCTCCTGACTTATTGCTCTGCACAAAATCTTCCTTATCACAGACAATGTTTCAAACCTGATAGTCAGCTTATACTACATCTCCCTGAGTGTCAAGAAGTTAGCAAAGTGACCTGCGACGTTTCGCGCCATCTGACGCCCACGCCCACTTTGTCCCAAAATGCAAAAATGGTGCCCAGGGACAGAGTTGAACTGCCGACACGGGGATTTTCAGTCCCCTGCTCTACCAACTGAGCTACCTGGGCACCTTAGTGCAGAAAAAAGTCTATCATATTCTGGATTTCGGTCAACAAAAAATCACCCTGCTATCCCCACATATCTTGACCCCGAGACGGGATAAGCGCCATATAAATCTCTCAATAAAGCGTCTTTTTTGAATATAAAATCTCTCCTTTTTTGTTACAACAAACATGGATTAACTGATGCATAACAAAGCACGAAAAGGTGAGACCGATGATATCGGTTTCATTCTACGCCAACTTCCCGCTGCAAGGCCATCTGCTTTTTTGGAAGTGGTCTGAAAATATGGGGGAATGCCAATTCTATTTTGAGCTGACAAAAGTGTGGAACATTCTTGATATGACTAAAGAACGAGTTATAATAGGCCCAATATTATAGCGACAGTGTTAATTAGCTGGAAACACGGCTGCCAGACACTGGAAGGGGAAAAGAAAATGAAATGTCAGTTGGTTCGCCGTGTCGTGGTTATTACCATGGGGCTATGTCTGGGTCTGTTTACAACTGCAAAGGCAAGGACAGCCACCCAAACGAAACCCAGTGTCCATGCCCTCAAAGTGGCGCCCAGCTACTTCATTCCCAATGCCATACCGTCAAGGAATGGCAAAAGGCGCCCAGTACAACTCCTTAAAAACAACCCGGAAGCCATTGCCTTTATCCAGACCCGGAAAGGCAAGGTCATCTTCACTCCCACCGGTGCTTACATCGGCATGAATGTCAAAATTCCCAGCGGTCGCCCGGAGAAATCGGACATAGCCAAAGCCATGAAAGCCGAAACCGGGCACCCGGATAAGACGACTATCAGAACTGTTGTTATGAAAACTGGCTTTGCTGCGAACAATATCAAAGAACAGAAGACACCGGACATTCATCTGGAAGATTTAACTGAAGGCAAAGTCAACTTTCTGATAGGCACAAAGGCAAACTGGCACACCAACATCTCGACCTACAGAAAACTGGTGTATCACAATGTCTGGACCGGTATCAATGTGGAATATATTGGCTACATGGACCGTTTAGAATACCGGGTACAACTGGAGCCCGGAGCCAACCCGAACCAGATTGTCATGGAAACCGGTGCAGAAAACCTGGCCTTGAATAGTGATGGTTCTCTGACCGCTGAACTTGAGAGCGGTCAGCTTACCATGGGTACCCCGAAAGCGTGGCAGAATATCGCAGGGAAACAGGTGCCGGTGGATGTCGCTTTTCAACCACTGGACAACGGCCGTTATACCTTCACACTGGGGGCCTACGATCATTGCCATGCTCTGACAATTGACCCGGTGCTGGTGTGGAGCACCTACCTGGTGGATCAGCCGGCGGAAGGGACCGCTTCCGACTACGGCCGAGCCATCGCGGTGGACAGTACAGGTGCAGTTTATGTAACAGGATATACGAAGTCAACTAACTTTCTCACCACCCCGGGGGCTTACCAGACAGCTATCGGAGGGCGCTATGACACCTTCGTCACCAAGCTCTCCGCAGACGGCAGTGTACTGAGTTACAGCACCTATCTCGGAGGGAGCGGTAACGACTACGGTACTGGCATTGCAATGGACAGTTCTGGTGCGGCCTATGTAACA
>JAADJC010000064.1:4218-22180 GCA_013151025.1 Acidobacteriota bacterium | reverse complement strand
GGGCGGTTTTTTGTGCCTGCAAAAATTCAGTTCAAAAATTACGGAAGTGGCGAAGCCGGTACAATCCCATTGCCCCGAAGAAAAGGAGCAGATTCACACCCACAATAAATTGCGTTCCGTAGGTTTTCAGGTAGTTGGCAATATTATTGAGAGATATTGTAATGGTATGATTGTGGATAGTCAGTACAGTAATAAGAGGAATCAGACCAAAAGCCAGCACCAAGCCCAACACCACAAGGCCGTTGGCTTGATTGGAACTGATCAATTTCTGAAGCCACAGGCTCAATGCCGCAAGAAATAGAAACATTGGTATGGTTTTGAAAAATGTAGTTGCGTCTTTTATGATTGCGTGACTATCAGGGACTCCAGACAGATTTATAGACTTTGAGAGTAACGTCACCAGCCCCGAAATAACCCAGTTCCCTGCGCAAAGAAGTGCGGTAACCAGAAAATAGGCAAGGATAAGGTACACCACTTTCCCCATAAAAACCTTGTATCTGGACATAGGCAATCTGGACAGAAATTTCCCGTCCCCATTTTTCCCGCGCCCTAAAACAATAAGAGGGCCTAGAAAACCGAACCATGTACCCAGAAAAATCATTCCGCTCTTAACGGTTCCGCCCTTTACGAGAGTGAGTTGCAGGGTGACGAGAAGAAGTGCAATAGCCAGAAAGATCAATACAATAAGTGTCAGCGAATGAAGCTTATTTTTGAGATGCAATTTCACTATGTTAATCATTTTATTCTCCTCCTTTTGAACCTATGCAAATGACTCGAACACGTCCTCAATGGAGGGTGTTTCCTGTTTGAATTTCAGTCCCCGGGCTTGTAAGTCCATCTCTGTTTTTTCCGGGTTCTCGCTTAAAAGGGCGGCATCTCCGATCATTCGGCCGATTTCTCCTTCAATCTTTACATCCGGCAGCTTGTCGAAGATGAATTTCTGATAATCCGACTGCATCTCTGCCATTTCCTTTCGCATGACCAGGCGGCCATTTTTCAGAAACAGGGCTTCGTCAAAGAGATTGGCAATTTCATTGATGAGATGGGTGGCGATAACGACAGTGGTTTCCCGTTCCGCGACTACAGACAGGAGGTTTTTGTAAAAGTACTTTCGCACCACCGGATCAGTCACCCCAAGGGGTTCATCCAGAAGGAGCAGCTCCGGTTCGGGGCAGAGCGCCAGTGCCTGGAGCACCTGCATCCGTTGACCGGTGGAAAGGGCTTTGATCTGCCTTGCCCAGTCAAAATCAGACATGTTTCTGATCCGGGCCTCAAGTCCTATATCCCAGTTGTCATAAGCTGTTCGGTAAAAAGCTACATATTGGTCTGCGGAAACAGTCATGAACATTTCAGTAGGGGATGGCACCGATGTGATTTTCTGCAGAAACTTGTGGGTATTGCCCGGTGTCATGGTTTCACCTCTGAACCGGATTTTCCCCGGCTTGTAGGCAAGAAGCCCCAGTACACAATTGAGCAGTGTAGTTTTCCCTGCACCGTTTCGTCCCAGAAGGGCATAGATTTTCCCCGGTTCCAATGACAGGGAAAAATCATTAAAAACCTGCGTTTTCCTGAACAGGTTCCGGCTGTACGCCTGGGACAGCCCATCGATTTCCAGAATAGCTTGCGTGTTCATCTGCTACCCCCATCAAATTCCACATTGACTTTTTCAATTACGGATTTCTTTGGCACATTCAGGGATATTGCCGTTTTAACCAGGTCTTTTACCTTGCTGTTTATAACAGTTGCGCTGAAGCCTTTGGCAAAATTTTCCGGTGGTGTTTCTGCCACAAATGCACCGATTCCTCTTTTCATCACGATAATCCCCTCCCTTTCCAGTTCCCGGAATGCTTTCCCCACTGTATTGGGGTTTACACTGAGCCGAATCGCCAATTCCCGAATGGACGGGACTGGGGCCCCTGCGGCCAGTTCTCCTGATACTATCCGCATTTTTACTTGGCGGACAATCTGTTGGAAGATTGGAACCGGGTTCTGTTCATCTATGGTTATAATCACCGCTTACCTCCCGTACTACTGTACTATTTATATAGTACACTGATTGGGTTAAAAATGTTTCAAAAAGATTCCAAAGTGTCGTTTTCTTGTGATACAAACAAACGGAAGGCATATTTTTTACCCGTAAAACAGGATTTTCCGTGAGTTTTCGGGTTTCACGAAAAGGAGTTGTCATGCAATCCTATGATCTGATTATCATCGGCGCGGGGCCCGGCGGTTATGTCAGCGCCATTTACGCTGCCAAACACGGACTGAAAACAGCCTTGATTGAGAAGGACGATCGCCTCGGAGGCACATGCCTCAACGTGGGCTGCATTCCCACCAAGACCTTAATTGAAACAGCCGTTCTCATGAGAAAAATCGGCCATGCGAAGGATTTTGGTGTGTCAGTTCCGGAGTTTCAACTGGATACCGGGAAACTTTTCAAACGAAAAGCCCGGGTGGTGGATCGTCTGACGAAGGGTGTTGCGTTTCTGATGAAGGAGAATAATGTCGAGGTGTTTCATGGGACAGGGGCATTTCAGGACAGTGAGACGGTGACGGTGAATGGTGAAAATTCATTGAGATTCAAAAACTGCATCATTGCCACCGGCTCCGTTTCCGCGAACCTGCCCCATATCCAGGCAGACGGAAAGTGGATTCTCAACAGTACAGGACTTCTGGCCATGGAAACACTGCCCGAAAGCCTGGTGGTTATCGGAGGCGGTGTTATCGGTGTGGAGTTTGCTTCTGTTTTTCGTACTTTCGGGGTTTCGGTTACGATTTTGGAGATGATGGATCAGTTGATTCCGGGGATGGACCGGGATGTGGCAGTGGAACTCCGGAAGGAACTAAAGAAGATGAAGGTGAAAGTTTATACCGGTGCAAGAGTGACCGGGGCGGTCGATGGTGTGGTTACTTACGAAGTGGACGGGGAATTTCAAGACGTTCCGGCGGATAAAGTTCTTCTCTCTGTGGGGCGGAAACCCAAGGCCGAAGGGTTAAATCTGTCGGCGTTGGGTATTGAAACGGAACGGGGCCACATTCCCGTGGATGCGCGTCAGGAAACACCGGTCAAGGGCATTTATGCCATTGGGGATGTAATTGACACACCGAAACTGGCCCACCTTGCCTCCAGAGAAGGGTTGAAGGCTGTTCATCACATTCTGGGGATTGAAGACGAAGAGGACATTGTCACCCCCTGTCCGGCGGTAGTATATTCCTATCCGGAGATTGCTTCGGTGGGCATGACAACGGCGGTGGCTGAAGGATATGGACTGGCGGTGGAATCTGTTTCATTTCCATTGACGGCCAACAGTAAGGCCTATGTGGAAGGAATCAAATCCGGTTTTGTCAAAGTGGTTTCTGAAAAAGGAACCGGCCGGATTCTGGGTGTTCACATCATTGGGGGGAAGGCCTCTGAAATGATCGGGGAAGCGACGTTGGCGATAAGGGAAGGCAAAAGTGCGGAAGAGATGGGTCGCATGATTCATCCCCATCCCACTGTCAGTGAGTCCCTGATGGAAGCTTTCCACATGGCGGCGGGCATCTCGATTCACATATAGCCGGCATGGGAGTTTTGCAGGGAAAATCAGTTTACAGGCTGGTTATACGGACAGGTTGTGCTATAATCCCTTCTGCATAAAACAGGAAGGAGGGCTCCATGAGTCCGGACACGAAAGACATTCCCATAGTAAAGAAAAACTGGATTAAGAAGCCCACATGGCGCAATATGGCGTTGCTGATTATTGTTTTTTTATTGTATTACTTTGCCAAGCCCACACTTCTAACTTTCCTCATCGGAGGTTTATTGGTTATTTCAGGCGAATTAATTCGCCTCTGGGCCGCAGGATACCTGATGAAAAACCTGGAACTTATTGTGGCCGGGCCTTATGCCTATATCCGGGACCCCCTTTATCTGGGTTCCCTTTTGATATTTACCGGTTTATCTGTGGCGGGTCGTAACTGGATCCTTCTGATTGTGGTATTGCTGGGTTTCTTCGGGTTTTATCTTCCCCACAAGATAAAGGTGGAAACCACAAGGTTGAAAGAATTGTTCGGAGCCCCTTATGAGGCGTATCTTTCTAAGGTGCAAAGTATCATTCCCCGGTTCATTCCATATCCCAACAGTGGGGATGAATGGGAATTCAGACAGATTTTCCATAATTCTGAACACGCTACCGGCCTTGTTGTTGTTCTGGCATGGCTGATTTTCGCGCTGTACCTCAGATGAATGTAATCAACACTGCCTGCGGGCGAAAACGGAGGAAAAACACTTCAATGAGAAAAATAATTCCGGTAATTTTACTATTCGTACCTGTTTTCTTTTCTGGATGCTACCATTCCACAGGGATTCAGGCACCTGCCAGTATCATTTCCCGTGTGGATGACAATAACGCTAATAGTTTCATTGGAGACAGTCCTAAAACCATGGCGTCCAGTGGCGATTTCTATATCAGCAATAATAAATTTGACATTGTGGTGGATGGCGGGACAGTGGGAGAAAGAAAACAGAATTTTCTGGCACCTACCGGTGGTTCTATTATTGACATTACGAATATTGTTGTAGACAGTCTGGGTAACCGGATCAGCCGTGACAACGACAATATCAACCAGATTTTTCAGGTTGTGAACGCCAATCTCGGCACTCCGGTAGCGTATACCTCAATCAAGGTGGACACCCTAAGTGAAAACACCTCATCTCTGAAGCTGACCGGGTATGTAATGGACCGGGACGGCAGCCTGCAGGCCGCCGGAGTAACAGTGGATCCTGGCACGAAGTTGGCTATGGGTCTGCAAGTGGAGACGATTTATCGTATTGAGAGAAATGATGAAGACTTTACAGTTACCACAACAGTTTCCAATGGCGGTTCGATTGCGGCGCCGATCCGTACTGTGGGCGATTATGTATTTCTCGGTGGAAACAATCTGAAACCCTACTTTGGCGCTCCAGGCCTTGGGTACTGCCCCGCTCAGGGCGTCACATCCCCGGTTTATGTGCCTTTTGCGTCATTTGCTGTGCATTCGGTCCCTTATGAAGCTCTGGCAATTTATTCTCCGGATGATGGTGTGGTGGAAGTGACCTTCGATGGATGTAACCGGGCATATACACGTTCCGGAGGACAATATCTGACTGTCAGTAAACCGTCCCATGCGGGAGACGTGCTGGCACCGGGTGAATCGGTAACTTTTGTTCGTCACATGGTTACCAAGAATGCGAACTCTCAGTACTCGGCGGCTTTTTACGCAATTGATAAACTGGCAAATGCGCCGGAAAATCCCCGCAACTTCTTCAGCGAAGTGGGTGGCTTGAGTGGTTTTATATATTACACTACCAATTCAAGCGGACTCATTGTTACAGTCGAACAACTGCTTCCTGGATCTTATTTTGATGGAACCGATATTTCAGCTTCTCCTATCCCGGTTCCCTATGCGGCTACCCGTACTTTTAATTCCGGTTCTTTTTCCCTGATGGTACCGCCGGGCCGGTACCAGATTCGTATCCAGGGAAACGGGATAGGCAATTTTCTATTCAGTCAATACCAGGTAATTGACCCTGGTGACCCGGATGTCGAAGGGGATGAGACGGTCACTTCTTATGCCATTGACGTATCTGCAAACAAGACAACTTCAGTCGGAAATGTGGTAATTCAACAGGAAGATTCGGGGAGTATTCAAACAACTTCTAAGGACGCAGACGGAAATCTGATACCTGCCAGAGTTACGGTTTTGCCGGATGACCCGGACGCATTGGTATATTTCGGGGACGAGGAAGAAGGGAGAAAGGGTTCAATTAACTATTTTTTTCTTTTCCACGGAGACAGAAAAATCCGATTTTTGACTGGTGGACATCACTTGTTGTTTTCCCATGGACCGTTATATGCGCTGACGGAGGAAACGGCATTCGTTTCTACTACTGTGGACGATGAAGGCAATTTGAGCATTATCACCACCCCGGAAACCCTTGAGGTAACCATGGACAAGGTCGTAGATCCCGGTGCCTATCTTTCCTGCGATCCATTGGTCAAGACATCGGGAAGCTACAATTGTGCTGTATCCAGAACGAACCGGATGATGGCGGTCTTTTCTGAGGGACTGGATGTGATTTTTGCGGCGGACATTGATATGGTCAGCAATTATGAAAAATATACCGATGATCTGGAACTGCAGTATCGCCTTGAAACAGGAGACAAGATAACTATAGACCCGAACACGGTTCACGTGATTTCAGGAACCACAGTTAAAAATTTCGTTCCGGATTCTCTCTTACAGAATGGATTTGGTGAATTTACCATTTTCCCCATCAAGTGGGAAAAAGGAGTGAAGGGTTATGGCGTCGGCGAAACCGGGAACCGTCACTTTGCGACCGTTCTGGACAATATCCAAAACCGCTCGGATAAAGATGTCCATGCGATTCTGACGAATCCCAGAGCAGGGATCACTCTCCCCAATGGAATTGTGTCCGGCCTGTTCACCTCCATGAATATGCCGGTACCGGCGACACTCAGTGACCCGTATTTCAGCAAGACTTCCGAGCTGGGTACCGGTACAACCAACGGTGATTTCGGTATGATGGAGGTTCTGGCGGGAAATGATTATGGACAGTATCTGATGGTTCGGGAAGACTGGTTCAGTATTCTTCGGGAAGGCCGCGCCCTTATCGGATGTGGCGGCAGCGGCTATGTGGTAAACGCCCCTGAATTTGTCGGCAGTCCCCGGACCTGGGTCCATTACGGGACAGACCCGTATGATGAAGATACTTTTATCCAGGAATTTTCCGCCGGCCATAGTTTTGTTTCCACCGGCCCCTTCCTGGAAGTGACAGCGGGAGACAAGTTGCCGGGCGATACAGTCGCTTCCAGTGGCGGAGCAGTCTCCTTGAATGTCAAGGTGCAGGCACCGGACTGGATTCCGGTAAATGAGCTTCGGATTGTGGTAGACGGGGTGGTTGTACAGACCATTGACTTGTCCACTGTAACCGGAACAGTTCGCTATTCCGGTACTGTTCAGGTACAGGTTCCGTCCACAGACAGCTACATTGTGGTGGAGTGCGGGATGTCATTGGCCGATATTTCAGCCGGAATTCTGCCGGGGGGTAATTTTTCACAAATCTATCCCAATACCCAACCCATTGCCTTCACCAACCCGTTCTTTGTGGACGGAGATGGAGATGGGAGTTGGCACTAAAAGTAAAATTTGTAATCTGTCTGCATTCCCATCAGCCGGTGGGAAACCTTGATTTTGTCTTTGAAGACGTATATCGAAAGAGTTACGCGCCTTTTCTGAATGTTTTTGAAAACATGCCGGAAATTCCGGTTTCCCTACACTACAGTGGTCCTCTCCTGGAATGGTTGGATTACCACCATCCGGATTATCTGGATAAAATCCGAAATATGGTGGAGCGGGGGCAGGTGGAAATGGTGGGGGGCGGGTTTTACGAACCCATTCTCACCTTACTGCCGACCAATGATCGCATTGCCCAGACCCGGTTGATGCAGCAATATCTTCTGGAACGCTTCCAGGCAGACAGCAGCGGATTCTGGCTGGCAGAGCGAGTGTGGGAACAAGGCTTGGTGGAAAGTCTTGCAGATGCCGGGGTTTGCTATACTCTGGTGGATCATACACATTTCAACTACGGTGGATTTCAGGGCGTTCCCGGCGGTTATTATACTGCAGAAGACCGGGGGAAGGCGGTGACACTTTTCCCCATCAACGAAAACCTTCGCTACCTGATTCCCTTTTCTGAGCCGGAAAAAGTACTGGCCTACCTGAAAACATTTCTGGATAAATCCGATGATGAAGCAATTTTAGTATATGCGGATGATGGGGAAAAATTTGGAAGCTGGCCCGGTACCTTTGACTTGATATATAAAGAAAAATGGCTGCAGCGATTTCTGGACCTGGTAAAAAGCAACGATGATTGGCTGGAACTGACTTCCTTTGAAAAGATTCTCCGGGAAAATCGCTCCAGTGGACTGGCATATCTGCCGGACGCATCCTATCGGGAAATGATGGGATGGGCGCTGGAACCGGATCAGCAACAAGAGCTGGACAGACTCTACATAGATTTTGAAGCGAAACCGGAATTGCAGGGATTTATCCGGGGAGGGTCTTACCGCAACTTTCGAAAAAAATACCCGGAAAGTTTTTTGATGTACGCAAGAATGCTGTCCCTTTCAGAAAAGGCGGATTCTGACGAGGCACTGGGGTTTCTCTACCATTCCCAGTGCAATTGCGCATACTGGCACGGGGTATTTGGCGGCATTTATCTGCCCCACCTTCGAAACGCGGTTTTTGAAAACATCATTGCCGGGGAAAAGGCGTTGGATGAACCCATCGGTATTACGGCCACAGATCTGGATCTGGACGGCAGAGATGAGTGGATTGTCAACACGGATGAAATGAAGCTGATTGTGGATCCGGACCGGGGCGGCCGCATTTTGTGCTGGGACCTGAAGGCTCAACTCACCAATTTTCAGTCCACTTTTACAAGACGGCCGGAATACTATCACCGATATGTCACAGAGGGGGGCACGAAAACCTCTGAAATGGCCGGTGTTCATGACATTCCCGTTCTGAAGGAATCGGATTTAAAAAAAGACCTTGTCTATGACAGTTATCAACGATTGTCCCTTTTGGAACATCTTCTGGACCGGGTGCCTTCACCGGCAGAAATCCGGGCCCTTGAATTTCCGGTGAATCTCCCATTCATCAAGCGGCCCCTCACTGTAACCGCTACCGGCAATACCCTGGCTATGACAGATCATCATTTCGGCGTAAATAAAACCATTGAAGTGAGCGGCAATATATTTTCTGTTGAAATCCAGGTCAAAAAGAAAAATGAATTCCCCTTCCTCGGAATAGAGTGGAACCTTTTCACCCTTTCCCCTGATGCACCGGACAAGGGCTTTTTTTCGGATGGAAAATTCATTGGCCATGCCGGCAAGGAAAGTGCGTTAAAGGGGGATAACCTGCAATTTCGGGACGAATACCGTGGATTTTCCATTGATTTCAGGATTTCCCGGGCGGTTGAAATCCGGCTGGCCCCCCTGTACACCGTCAATTTGAGCGAATCCGGTATTGAGCGGGTATTCCAGAATTCCACCATCTTTTTTGTAACGCCGATGCCGTTTGACCATCCTCTGGAAATTCAGGTACAATACAGTCAACTGATCTCCTGAAGGGAGGGGCTATGTACAAAACCGTTGCCATGCTGCTGGCAGGGGGAGAAGGGAAGCGACTGAGCCCATTGACATTGGACCGGGCGAAACCCGCAGTTCCATTCGGCGGTCGTTACCGAATCATCGATATTGTTTTGAGTAACTTCGTTAACTCCGGGGTAACAAGAATCAACGTTCTGACACAATTTAAGGCGGATTCCCTGATCAAACACATCAGCCGGAGCTGGGTGCTGGAAAGCCGGTTTGGTCGCTATATTGACATTATCCCGGCGCAGATGCGGGTTTCCAAGGAATGGTACCTGGGAAGCGCCGATGCCGTGTACCAGAACTTGAACCTCATAGACGATGAAGAACCCGATTTTGTGTACGTGTTTGGTTCCGACCATATTTACAAGATGGACGTGGGGCAGATGCTTAACTTTCACCGGAGAAAACGGGCTGATCTGACTATTTCCGTGATTCCGGTACCGATAGAAACCGCAGGCCGTTTCGGTATCATCGAGGTGGATAAAGATATGCGTGTGATCGGGTTTCAGGAGAAACCGGAGAACCCGAAGCCGATTCCCGGACACCCCACAAAGGCATTGGCATCCATGGGAAACTACATTTTCAATGCCGGTCCATTGGTGGAAATGGTTACAGAAGACGCCGCTGTCCTGGATTCTGTCCATGATTTCGGCAAGAACATCATTCCTGCTATGGTGGTCAATCATCATAAAGTTTTTGCCTATGACTTCAAGAAAAATCGGGTACCTGGACAGAATCCCAAAGCCCGAGGCTACTGGGTGGATGTGGGAACTATCGATGCCTACTGGGACGCGTCCATGGATCTGGTCTCTGTATCGCCGGTTTTGAACCTGTACAACAAAAAATGGCCGATTTTCTCTCTGAACCACGACAATCCTCCTGCAAAATTTGTCTTTGCAAACGAAAAGAAGAAACGCATCGGGGTGGCGATGGATTCACTTGTTTCTGAGGGCTGTATCGTGTCCGGTGGCTTTGTAAACCACTCCATTCTTTTCCCCGGCGCCCGGATCAACAGTTATGCCAACTTGAACCACTGCATTCTCTTTAACAACGTCAGCGTGGGCCGCTATTCCCGGATCAGGAACCTTATCTGTGACAAAAACGTACGGATACCGGAGCGGAGCATCATCGGCTATGATCTGGAAAAAGACAGGAAACGATTCACAGTGACGGATAGAGGGATCGTGGTCATTCCCAAGGGCTATCAGTTTGAGTAGGAGGAGTGAGGCCTGATGGCGAAAAAAACCATCTGTTTTCTATTTCATATGCACCAGCCCTATTACAGGAACATGGAAACCGGTGAATTTGAAATGCCATGGGTGCGCCTCCATGGATTGAAAGGCTACACCGACATTCCGGCCATTGCGGGCCGATTTCCGGACATTCGGTTTACCATCAACATGGTGCCGTCCCTGACAGAACAATTAAGTGCCTACCAGCAGGGAGACGGCAATGACCACTGGCTGGTACTCAGCCGGAAACCGGTTTTCAAACTGACAGAGGAAGAAAAGCTGTTTATTGTGGACAACTTTTTCTCCGTAAACCGAAAGGTGCACATGAAAGCCGGTAGCCGGTACCGGGAGCTTCTGATGAAGCGAAGCTCCACTTCTTCACCGGATGCGCTGAAAATTCGGTTGTCCCTGTTCAACGATCGGGACATTCAGGATCTGCAGGCACTGTTCAATTTGAGTTGGTTCGGATTTACCGCTTTCCACGAATATCCCGAATTGAAAAAACTGAAGGAAAAGGGCCGTTCTTTTACCCGGGAAGAAATTGACCGGATTCTGGAAATCCAGAAGGAACTATTGGCCATGGTGTTGCCCCGTTGCAGACGCCAGATGCAGGACGGAAATGTGGAAATATCCATTTCTCCATACTATCATCCGATTCTGCCTCTCCTTGTGAATACAGACACGGCCCGGCGCTCTACGCCGGACGCCAAACTACCGCCTTCATTCTCTGCGCCTGTTGACGCAGCCCATCAGATTGATTCGGCAATAGGGGCTGCCACGGCGGTTTTCGGTGCGTCACCCATCGGCATGTGGCCATCCGAAGGGGCCGTGTCTCCTGAGGCGCTGGATCTGATGGCGGCTTCCGGTATTCGCTGGGCAGCCACTGATGAGGAAATTCTCAAGAAATCCGGGTTTGAATCCCGCCATCGCCACAGCTACCTTTACCATCCCTATCGGTTTGAAACCGTCTCCGGCCCGTTAACCTGTCTGTTTCGGGATCGGGTACTTTCCGACATGATGGGATTCAGTCTCTATAGCATGACACCGGACACTGCGGTTCAGCACTTCCTGACCGAACTGGACACCATAGATGCCTACCACCGGGACAGCCGGGAAGAGTTGCTCATACCGGTAATTCTTGATGGGGAAAATCCTTGGGAAAACTATGAAGAAAGCGGAGAACCTTTTCTGGTTCACCTGTTTGAGGCATTGTCTGAGCGAAAAGACATTACCGTGGATACCATTACCAATGCTTTGGCCCGGATTTCGGCAAAACCGGCACCAGGGGCCATTTATTCCGGATCCTGGATTCACAGCAACTACAAAATCTGGATTGGCCATCGGGAAACCAACACCGCATGGACCTACCTTGCCCGTACCCGCCGGTTCCTCGTGGAAAAAACCGGGTTTTTTGCATCGCCGGGCAAAGAAAGTGCCGATTCCGCTGTCCGTGATGCATGGGAATCCCTGATGATTGCCGAAGGCAGTGACTGGTTCTGGTGGTATGGGGATGATTTTGAAAGCCACGACCAGGACAGGTTTGACCGTCTCTTTTTGGCACACTTAGCCAACGTGTACAGAAAGTTGGGTGAACCGGTACCGTCATTTATCACTGCCCCTATCCGTGCCACCACATTCCGGGGACGGTTGGTTCTCCCCGGCCGGGCCATCCACCCGGAGGTTACAGGGAAACCCAACGGATTCTTCCAATGGCGAAATGCCGGTGTTTTTCTCAACAGTACCAAGGGAAGCGCCATGTTCACCGGGGAATCCCCGGTGCGCCGGATACTTTTCGGTCAGGATGAAGAATTTCTCTTTGTCCGGGTACTGATGTCGGCTGATTTTCAACCGATGACAGGGAAAGTTGTTTTTAAGGACAGTATGGGTTATCAGGTTGAAGTGAAACAGGGTGCAAGGGATGTTCCGATTCAGCAGTGCCTTGACTCCGGAGAATACCGTCCAACCGGGGAAACTGCCCGAGTGGCATTGGTAGAAACGCTGGATGTCCGTTTCCCCGCGAAAATATTGAAGCTCACCCCCGGCGAAACCGTCCATCTCCATATGTCAATTCAGGGCCCGGATGGCAAATGGGTACATGTCCCGGATTTCGGCGCCATTGACACGGGAATGGTATACCCCTTTGATCGTGCTTCCCTCTGGACGGTGTAACCCACCCCCACGTCCCCCGCTGAGAGCGCTGAGGGGGAAAGCAGAAGAGAGGGAGGAGAATTTAACACAAAGGCGCAAGGGCACGAAGGGCAGACAGGGAAAAGGAGAGGTAGAAAAAGAGATAACAAATTGCTTTTTCTTACAAATCACGAATCGTGCGCTGTGCCCGCCCTCGGCAGAGAAGCCGCTTTATGCTCCTCTATGAGGAGATGCCGAATTGCTTTTTCAGGTTGCGGTAAAAGTTTTCGTGTACACCCAATGCCAGTAGAATGCGGGTCTTCGGGTCCCATTCGTACGCAAGGAGCATTTGTTTATCGAGACAGGGAAATTTGTGTACGTAAACACTGTCCAGGTCCCCCCTTTTTAATTGGCCGATTTCGGGATGGATCACAATCGTGCTGACAGCCATATCCACAATACGCCGCTGATTGGGATGCAGGCGTTTATAAGCCCGCTTGAAAGGCGGCATTTGAAGAACCCGAATTTCGTTTGTCATTTGTGGGCTGATGGCTCAAATGGTTCTGCAAGGGATGGGTCCAGGGCCTTTGCAATCAGAATATCCCGAATCAATTCCACCGGCAGATCCGGGTTGTCCAGTGCGGTCTTTCCCACCCGTGCCCAAAATCCAATCTGACCGGAAATAGACCGGTATTCAGCCGCAGCTGTGCTTTTTGCTTCGTTGTAAAGCGCATCATCAATCCGAATCGGCACACCCATATTTGATTTCCCCCTGTGTGCTACAAAAGTAGCAATATACTACAAAAAATATAGGCCCATCCGTATCAATTGTCAAGGGCCAATGCAGCCTGTGTCCAATCCCAACACCTTTCAGCGCGGGCGATGTTGTTTGCTTTACCCGTCACAGTGTCGGGGAAACGGTATTTTGTAGAATCAAAATACGGGGAATTGTAAAATAGTCTTGAATAAATTTTTACTCAAAATAACAGCTGCGGCATTGACTCTGTTTTGCGGAGTATTTGCATGGTATGATGTAAAAACATAAGAGGTGGGAAAATTGGTGATTTTGAATTTATGAACAGCAAATTGAGTATGTCAGGCAGGAATATTCTTTTCTCCGGATTGTCCATTGGCAGCTATCTCCGGTCACAGCCCTGTCGGCAGGGTGATGAACTCAGCGGGTACGTTGAACTTTTCCTGAAGGAGTTCTTTCAGGGTCAGCAGGGATGTTTTTTCCGTTTCGTAGTGGCCGCAGAATGCCACATTGAGGCCCAGTTCTTTGATGGCGTGAAAGGCTGTGTGGTCGGTTTCTCCTGTGACAAAGAGATCCAGATTTAGACGGGCGGCCTCATCCAGGATGTCCGGGGTTGCGGCGGCACCGGATACGACACCCACGGTTGAAATTGTGTCTTTTCCGAAGGGGAGGTGGTGAATGCCTTCCCCGAATTGCTTCGCAAGGAGGGCTTTCACAGTGTCCATGGGAATGGGCGTGGTGAATCGGCCATGAAAGCCGATGGGAGTGCCTTTATAGTGGCCGAAGGGGGCGAGGTGATCCAGGCCGAGATGTTTTGCAATCAGAATGTTGTGCCCGATTTCCGGGTTGGCGTCCATGGGCAAATGAACGGCAAAGAGCGACAACCCATTGTTGAGCAATGTCCGGTACCGTTTCGCCCACATGGGCGAAACGGCAAAGGGAGTGCCCCAGAAAAATCCGTGGTGAACCACGATGTAATTCAGTTTCTTTTCCACTGCGGCATCAAACAGATCCTGGCAAGCATCCACGCCCAGGCAAATGCCGGTGACATCGTCGTCGCCGGTTACCTGGAGGCCGTTGAGGGAACTGTCATGGAAGTTTTCCGGGTGAAATGT
The DNA here is from genome assembly GCA_013151025.1 of Acidobacteriota bacterium. GTDB lineage: Bacteria > Acidobacteriota > Holophagae > Thermotomaculales > Thermotomaculaceae > UM-FILTER-49-7. The sequence goes on along the minus strand of JAADJC010000064.1, from coordinate 7,752 downwards.
CCGCAGCAGATAGTCGGTAATCTTATTTCGATTGGCCATCAGTGTGCCCCCTGAAACTGTGAAAGGATGGATTGAAATACGCCCATCCCGTCCGTGTTTCCCACGATGGCTTCCATGGCACGTTCCGGGTGGGGCATCATTCCCAGTACATTTCCTTTACGGTTGGTAACACCAGCAATATTGTGCAGAGCGCCATTGGGATTGGCCGTTTCCGTGATTCCCCCGTTTCGGTCACAGTAGCGGAACACCACGCGGTTTTCCGTTTCCAGCTCCTTCAGTGTTTTCGGGTCGCAAAAATAGTTCCCTTCCGCATGTGCGACTGGAAACCGAAGGGGGATATTTTTATCCAGTTCGCAGGTAAACGGCAGGTTGGTATTTTCGGTTTTCAGGAAAACATCTTTACAGATGAAACTCAGGGACCGGTTCCGGAGGAGCGCACCGGGAAGCATGCCCGTCTCTGTCAATACCTGGAATCCATTGCAGATGCCCAGTACCAGCCCACCGGCTGCGGCGAAGGACTTGACGCTTTCCATTGCCGGGGAAAAAGATGCCATGGCGCCACAACGGAGGTAATCCCCGTAGGAGAAGCCCCCCGGGAGAATCACACAGTCGGGGTTCTGGAGGTCTGTGTCTCCGTGCCAGACAAAGGCGGCATCTTCCCCCAGCACGTTGTGAATACTGTGGTACGCGTCATAATCGCAGTTGCTGCCTGGAAAGACTACGATGGAAAATCGCATTTCAGTCGCCCTCTATCTGAACTTCGTAGTTTTCGATGACGGTGTTGGCCAGGAATTTGTCTGCCAGTTCCCCGGCTTTGCGCAATACGGTTTCCCTGTCTGTTTCGTCTGTTTGAAATTCAATGATTTTTCCGAGACGAAAGCCGTTGAATTCCTCAAATCCCTGCCGGGCGGCTGTTTTTTCAATCGCTTTTCCCTGAGGGTCCAGCACCCCTTTTTTCAATCGAACAATTACCTTGACTTTCATCTGTCCCCTCTTCCCGTTTGATAGGATATGAGTACCAGATTCACCTGCTTCTGTCAAATGGGTCAGGGAAATTTTTATTCCGCTGTCCCTTTACCCGTTATCACGGATAGAGGGGTGAATCAACACGATGATAATATCCAGAAGATTGATGCCGGTGGGGCCGGTTTGAAAGAGCCCGCCGGCATTCCTGAAAAAACGGTAGCTGTCGTTTCGGGCCAGAAATTTTTCCGGGGAGTATCCGTTTTTTCGGGCACTTTCCCAAACCTGCTGATTCACGATGGCACCGGCGGCATCTGTCGGGCCGTCCCGTCCGTCACTTCCCGCCGCAAGCAGGGTGATTGCCGGATTCCCCTTCAATTCTGTCAATGCGGCGAGGGCCAGTTCCTGGCAGCGGCCGCCTTTTCCGGTTCCCCGCACCGTTACCGTGGTTTCGCCGCTGAAAATCAGCGCGAGCTTTTTTCCGGTTTCCGGTGATTTTACTTCGTTAAGTGCCAAGTTTGCGATACGGCAGCCGGCATCTGCGGCCTCCCCGTTCAAGTGCGCACTGGCCACCCGAACCGGCATTCCCCGGTTTTCAAGGGCTTTTCGGACGGCATGTGCAAATGTTTTGTTGTCGGCCACGATTTCATGGGGAATTGTCTGTGAAGTCAGCCGGTTCTCTTCTTTTACATGTGTAAAGAAGCTGCGGACAGCGGCTGGAAGCGATTTCCACAGGCCGTGGCGTTGAAGAATGTCCGTGCAGGCCCTGTGATTTCGTTTCACCGGCCAGAAGGGGCCGGAGCCGATGACGGAGAGCGGGTTGTTCAGCACATCCGACATGACCAGAACAATTCCTTTTGCCCGGGTCTGTTTTAATAAACCGCCGCCTTTGATGCGGGAAAGGTGAATCCGAATGGTGTTGACGTCCTCAATGGGAAGCCCGGTTTTGAGGAGTATTTCTGTTGTGGCGGCAACGTCAGAGATTGTTAACGGGGACACAGGAACTTCCATCAGGGCCGAACTGCCTCCGGAAAGAAGATATACAAATATGTCGGAAGGCGCCAGTGCAGTCAGTGCGTCCATCATTTCTTTCCCGCATTTTTCGCTGTTTTCGGTGGGAACGGGGTGGTCTCCGGTGAAATGCCGCAGGGCTGCGGGAAGGGACGGTGCGGTTTCCGGCGAAACGATGGTTCCCCCCGCAACGCGGTTTCCCAAAATCCCGAGAGCGGCATGGGCCATGGAAACGGCGGCTTTTCCGCTTCCGAAAATATAAATCGGGCCGGAACCGAACTCATGTCCCGCTATCCGGACACGGCGGTCTGAAGTTTCAATCAACGGCGGGAGCAGAGCCGTCGGGGAACATGCCGCAACAGCTTTCCGAAACACATTTCTCAGCATAGCGGTATTGCCGGTATTCACAGCCCCCCCTTTTTTTACCCGGACTGTCTGAGCAAACGGCCCAGTGGGCAAGTGCCGCAGTCCGGATTTTTTCGGTGGCAGAAGTCTTTTCCCAGATGAACAATTCCGGCATGGAATTCATTATAATCACTTGAATCCGGAGGAATCGCATTTTCCACCATTTCCCTTATGGTCTCGTAGTCCGTGTCCGGTGCCGAAATTCCGTGGCGGGAAAAGATGCGTTTTGTGTATGCGTCCACAACAAAGATTCGGCGGTTGTCCGCGTAAAGAAGGATGGAGTCGGCTGTTTCCGGCCCGATCCCCCAGGTTTCAATAAGCTGTTTCCGGGCAGCTGCGGTGGATTTACCTTTGAGAAAATCCGTAATTGTTTTTCCATCGTTTTGACAGACTTTTTTTGCGAGTATTTTGAGCTTTTTTGCTTTTTGATTGAAATAACCGGACGGGCGGATGGCTTCGGCCAGAATTACCGTGTCGTATTCGAGTATGGCGGGAAATGACAGTAACTTCTTTTTTTTCATATTATTGAGTGCTTTTTCCACGTTTTGCCAGGCGGTATTTTGTGTGAGAATTGCGCCGATGGCAATTTCATCCGGGCTGTCTCCGGGCCACCAGAAAAGGGGTCCATAATGGTTTCGAATCAGGATGCGGATTTCTTCAATGAACAGAACCGCCGTTTCATTTGTTGTTTTCATTCCGGTTTTTCAATAATTACCCGGTTCCGTCCTTTATTCTTGGCCCGGTACAATTGTTTGTCGGCACGCTTGATCAGGCTGGCCAGCGTGTTGCCTTTCTCCATTTCAGCAACACCGAGGCTGATGGTGACCTGGATGGGTACACCGGAAGGACGGAAGGTGTGAAAAGCAACCTGGTTCCGGAGCCGTTCCGCCAGTTTTACTGCTCCGTTGATGCCGGTGTGGGGCAAGATCAGAAGAAATTCTTCTCCGCCGTACCGTACCGGAATATCCACGTCCCGGGCAGTTTGGCGGATTATTTGCCCGATTTCTTCCAGAATGATGTCGCCAATCTGGTGCCCGTGGATATCGTTGATGGATTTGAAGTGGTCAATGTCCATCATGATGCAGGAGAGTGGGTAGCCGTACCGCACCGCTTTCTGAATTTCTTTCACTCCTTCTGAATTCATGTAGTAGCGGT
>JAADJC010000064.1:0-4176 GCA_013151025.1 Acidobacteriota bacterium | reverse complement strand
TGTTCCCGTTCCCGTTCCACAGACAGGAAAGCCTCTTCCCGCCGGGAAATCATTCCCAGCATGGGCCGGATTTCATCTAAGAATGGCGATACAACGGCGGTATCTGCGCCGGGGGCCATGATAACTGCCGCGATGCCGTTTGGCGGGGCGCCGTGGGTAGCCAGGGGGGCCAGACAGATGGCTCGTTTTTCCCGGAGGTCCAGGCTGGGGAGCTTATCTGTAACAACCGACATAACCTCCCGATCCCTGAACAGAGGGGTGAATATCTCGGTTTTTCGCAGCACTTCAGGGCCAATATCCAAAGGTTTTTCCTTGTCTTTTCCTCCGCCGCCGATGCGGACCACAATACCGGCTTCATCCCAGACGTAGAAAAAGACCGATTCCACCGGTGCCACCTCCCTGAAAAACTCCCGGACGTTGGTCACGGTGTCCAGCAGACGAACTCCGGCCAAGAGGGAATCCATCAGGTTCCGGTACAGGTGGTTGAGTCGGGAAAGTTCCTGGATGCTCTTCTTGTAAACCGGTAGCAGAAAAAGGCCGCAATCCAGGTTTTTGAGCTTTTTCATCAGGGGGCTGACAAGGGCTTGCCGGATAATGGAGCCATGTTGCGGGGCTATGGTGCGTATCGGGTATTTTTCAATTTCCCGAAGCCCATGGCCCAGGATTTCCCGGTTGGGCATGTAGTGCTCATGGAATGGGCGCATTTGTTCAAAATAGTCTTCATCTTCGGCAAAGAGCCGGAATGTTTCTGTAAACGCGCCGAAAATATCGGAAGAAAAAAGGATTCCGGAGGCGGGGTCAAAGGTACAGATAGTACCTGGAAAGTGGAGGTAAGGGGTGAATACGAATTGAAGACGGCGCCCATCGGCCAGTTCCAATTGCCAGTTGTGGTCTTCCGGCCGATAGAAAGGCAGCTTCCAGTCATAGTGAACAAGAAGTGCTTCGGTGCGCCAGTGGCAGATAACGGCCCGGTCCTGCCGGGGAGCCTCCCGGAGCAGAAAATCCACCGCGCCGGTAATATCCGGATCCTGATGATGGCAGACCAGATATTTGATGGATTCAAGGGGGACATGTTCCATGATTTTCTTTCGGGTTTCCGGCCAGGTAATCCTTGAGCCGGGATCAATCAGAACAGAATCTTCTCCGTTTACAATCAGATAAACGTGGCACTGGAATTGATCATCCGGGATTTCATTTCCGACCCAGTAGATGTTTTCGGCAAGCTGTACGGATTTGGATGTGTCCGGGTTCATTTCCCGTTTCCCCCTTTGTTTTCCCTGGGAAACAGCCTTTTCGGTAATTCCTTTCCTGCTTCCCCCTGAATGAAGATATCAAAAAGCTCTACGTTGGCCGGGGCTTCTTTGTTCACGCATACAGTACGCTTTCCCAGGCTGTTGGCAAAATTGACCAGCCCGGCAGCCGGATAAACAACACCGGAAGTGCCGATAACAATAAAAATATCACATTTTTCGATTGCGGATTCAATCCTTTCCATATCACCGGGAAACAGCGATTCCCCGAACCAGACAATATGGGGCCGAAGAAGCCCTTTTTCCGTGCAATTGTGGCGGGGCGGCAGCGCCATCTCGGTGCGTTCATCGGGAAAAACTTGCCCGCATGCAATACAGCGGGTCATCATCAGAGAGCCGTGCATCTCAATCACATGTTTTGAACCGGCCCGGGTGTGAAGGCCGTCCACGTTCTGGGTAACCAGTAGAAAATCGCCCCCGGCAGCTGTAATCCACTTTTCCAGCTCCGCAACCGCCAAGTGCCCCGGATTGGGTTTGCAGGAGAGCGCCTGCTTCCGACGCTGAAGGTAAAAATTCCACACCATTACCGGATCCCGGCGGAACGCAATGGGGGAGGCAACTTCCTCAATCCGATGGTTTTCCCACAGGCCATTGGCACCCCGGAAGGTCTGAATTCCGGATTCGGCGGAGATGCCGGCCCCGGTCATTACCACCACCTTTTTTTCAGGAGCATCCACAATCCAGTCCATTTTATCTTCCTCCCTGCATGGGCAGATGCGGTATAATCACCTTATGCTGGAATTGATTATAAAGCCCCGTTGTGTTCATTGCAAGTCACAGAAGGATATCCGTTTCGGCCTGTGTCCGGATTGTCTGGAGGAATTGACGAATTATTCGCCTCCTTTCCGTTGTAGAAACTGTGGGCTGACCATCCGGGGGGAGGGCACCATTTGTCAGCGTTGTCTTGAAGGAACGGATTTATTTGATCAGGCTTTTTTTCTGTTTCCTTACGAAAAGGAGGGGCGAACTCTGATCCATAACATCAAATTTAGAGACCGGCTGGAATGGTTGGGTATACTTAAAAGTGCTGACATTGCGTGGCGGTTGGTGCTGGGGAATTGGCATCCGGATGCGGTTGCATGGATTCCTTCTTCGCTACATACAAAGTGGAGCCGGGGCTACAATGTTTCCAGAGAGTTGGCTTTGATTGTAGCGGAAATGCTGGATCTCCCCTGTTTGCCACTATTGAAACGGGCAAAACTCTTCAAGCGGCGCTTGTCTGCCACCGGCACTCCCGGAGAACGAAAACAGGTGATACGGCAATTTCTGAAAGGTCCGGAAGTTGTCCCGGAAGCGATCTCCCATGTACTCATTGTGGATGATGTGTTTACCACTGGTGCCACTGTCAATCGTGCGGCAAAATTGCTGAAACAGGCAATTGGCATAACGAAAGTTTCTGTATTTACCTTGGCAAGGGTCTGTGAGTAGAAGGTTTGTTGTGGTACAGTCTGGCAATAGGAGAGAGCGCGAATGAATAAACAGGATTGGGACAAACTGAACCGTTTGGGATGGCGACGCTATCAGCTTGCCATGCAGCCAAACCTGGAGAAAAATGTCCATGTCGGGCGAGTTACTGCTGAAAGCAAGCGGTATTATTTTTTATCAGATGGCCACAATGATTATCTGGCGGAGGTTTCCGGGAAATTGTTGCATAGAACCACTGCGCTGGCGGATTTCCCTGCAGTGGGAGACTGGGTGCTGTTCCAGACACCGGAATCCAGGGATCGGGCAGCCATTCATCGGATTCTACCCCGTCATACCACATTGAAACGGCGCGCCGTACGCTCTACCGAAGAATCTCAGGTAATTGCCGCAAACCTGGATACGGTTTTCATTGTCTATGCCGCAGACGAAAATTTCAAATCCGGTAGACTGGAACGGTTTCTTGCTATTGTTCATGACAGTGGTGCCGTCCCTGTTGTTGTGCTTTCCAAGGTAGATCTGATGCTGGAAAATCGGGAGATGGTTTATCGGGAGACCCTGACAATGACTTCCGGTGTACCCATCGTGATGTTGAGTGCGAAAACCGGTGAAGGAATGGGCGGCTTACTCCGGCACCTCGATCCGGGTTCCACCTGTTGTCTGATCGGCCCCTCCGGCGCCGGCAAATCCACGCTTCTGAATTTTCTTGCCGGCAGCGAAGTGGCGCGGACCGCAGATGTCCGGGAGTTTGACATGAAAGGACGTCATACCACCACAAAGCGGGAACTCTTTGTGCTGGAAGATGGACAGATTCTCATTGATACGCCTGGAATTCGGGAGGTGGGGCTGATGGTGGGAGAAGACGCCCTGGCCTCGGTTTTTTCGGATGTGGCGGCGGTGGCGGCGAATTGCCGGTTTCGTAATTGTACCCACAGGCATGAACCGGGTTGTGCGGTTCGGACTTCAGTCGCTTCCGGTGAACTGGATCAGGGCAGGGTAAATCGTTATCTGAAATTGATGGCTGAGGTGGCGGAGCGAGCAGATGGCAGTTCAAAGGACAAAAAAATAGCAAAGAAGCGTCACGCAAAGCGCATTCACAAGGCATTCAGAAAATCCCCCCGAAAAGAATAAGGAAAAGAAGTGAAGGGTGATGGGTGACAAAAGGCGGGAAAAGCCAATCCCCTGATTTTTCCTGCTCCAACTCCAACGCCTACTCAGCCTGGATGGGATTGGTTTGGTTCAGTTGCTGTTCCCGGTGACGCTTTGCGCCACGCAGGGTGTGGGAACTGCAACTGAAGGGAATGTCTGTTGTAGACTGTTGGTAAGTAGCCCTCCCCCTCCTTCCGGTTGATGCTCAAGTCCCGGACTGACCACTTTCGGTGGCAGGGCGTCCGAGCCTGCCGGGCCCGGACTCGGCTATTCGATGTAGAAGCGGAGCCTTGCT
>JAADJC010000104.1 GCA_013151025.1 Acidobacteriota bacterium | reverse complement strand
ATTCAGATTAAAGCCTTTCAAAGAGACGATTGCCCGCTGATAAAAAGGCCATGCCGCCCAAATCACCACCGGAGTGGCAAGAATCAGTTCAATCCAGGTCCGGACAACCGGTGAAAACAGTTTTGACATCGGTTGACCGGGAAGCAGGTCCCCCATTGCAATCAATACCAGTGGAATCGTCAATACAACAGAAAACCAGAACCGCCGGGTCATCATTGCCAGCTCTTCACTCTCCGGCGCCTCTGCGGAAGGCGTAACGGCTTCCAGAGCCATGCCGCAGATGGGGCAGCTTCCCGGTTCATCTTTCAGAATCTCCGGGTGCATGGGGCAAGTCCACTTTGCGCCGGAAGACGTTTCAGCCTTTGCCGTTTCAGTTTCCGCCTCATATTTCGCCGGATTATCCCGGAACTTTTTCAGGCAGGAAGCACTGCAAAAGAAATAGTCCTGTCCGTTATGGGACAGCTTATGTACCGTCTTTTTCGGATCCACCGTCATCTTGCAGACCGGATCTTTGATCACAGCCTGTTTCGGTTTGCCGTGGACATGTTCGTTGCAGCTATTGCAGGTTGAATGTTGATTCATTGCTTCCTCCCTTCCAAAACCCGTTCACCGGCCTGTCGGCCGATATCCCCGGGTCTCACATGATTCATTGGTTCCCGTTTACTCTACATCGGCGGGGGAATGTCACGTGCCGCATCCTGCGGCCCATGTGCACTCTTTCCCCCGGCACCCCTTTAATTATTGTTCTGCATCATTCCGTGGCCCATCATACCCATTCCGTTGTGGAACGCCAGCATGAGAGCTTCCTTCAGTGCTTTCAGATTGAGAGGCTCTCCGGGTACGGCTTTGAATTCCCTGTTGTGAAAAGCCATCATCTTCAGACCGGTAAACTGGCCCAGAAATGCCGGTTTTGTAAACGCGTCTGAGTCATGCCGCGTGAAAGACAAGATGTCCACTGCCACGATGGTGCCGGCCTTCAATGTAATCAGGCCGCTGAAAGGGCCCCAGTCTCCCTTCGCCGAAAACAGGAAAAAGGACAGGTCTCCGTTTTTCGCTTTTTTCAGCTTCTGAACATACTTTGCCATCATCGGCAATTTCACTTCCTGAAACTGTACATTTTCAGCATTACGGAGTTTCAGCAGTTCATTCATTTTCTTTACCTGTGTCCCGTTATGTGCCATCAAAGGTGTCAACATCAAAATTACCGTAAAAACCATTGCGATTCGTTTCATTTTCTTTTCCTCCCGGATCATTAAATTTCAGACACCCTTTACTTAAGCAAGACCCGTGCCAGAACCGGAAAACAAAACGACTTCTTTAAATTCAGTATGATACGTATTAAAAAAATCTTGCACCCTTCTGAATTCGCCAGAAACTGAAAATCAACCCGCCAGTTTCTGGCCACTGATCAAAACTCATGCCGTCAAAACCGAACTCTGACGCCGGTACCTATACCATAATCAGAGCTCCACTGCGCAATTGCGGACAAATTTTTCCTGACAATATAGGAAATGCGGCACCGCCCTTCCCACTTGTCGTGGCTGTCGTATTGAGCTTCATACATTAAAAGAAAGCGGGGCGTCAGCTGAAAGGTTTTCCCCAAGTTAAACCGCACACCCCCCTCTGAATCCAACCAGGTTCTTGATTCCAGGTTAAAGGGCAGAAGATAGCGGAATCCCAGTACTCCCCGAGTTTTTTCCCGAACCCTGTTACCGCCGAGTTCGTCCAGCCCGGCAAATACAGAGAAGAACCGGTTCATGTAGCGGTCCCACGCAAGAACACCCTCCCACTCGGTTCCTTTCACATTGTGCCACCCTGTTTCCCACTCCAGACTGATAATATTCCGCGTGTTGGACAGGATAAACAGGCCATCTGCCATATTGCTCTCAATATCGGCCCGGCCCCAGGCGTACCAGCTGTCCTTGTAGAGATTCGGCCTGGCGGCGGAAAGCTGGGGATTCAAAGTAAACCCTTCGTAATGAACAAGCCTCGCCATACCGCTTTTCATGTGGTAAAGCAAATGGCAGTGAAAGAACCAGTCCCCGAATTCATTGGCATTAAACTCTATAACAGTGGTGGACATCGGTGCCACATCCACCGTATGTTTCAGGGGTGAGAATTCGCCCTTCCCGTTCAGCACACGGAAAAAATGGCCGTGGAGGTGCATCGGGTGATGCATCATGGTTCGGTTGACCATGATGAACCGGACAATCTCCCCTTTCCGGATTCTAATGGAATCACTCTCGGACAACGGTTTGTTGTTGAGAAACCAGACATAACGCTCCATATCTCCGTCCAGTGTCAGCCGGATCACCCGCAGCGGTTTGTCCCCGGGAAAAGCCGTCGGTGTGACAGACTGCAGATCTTTGTACGGCGCCCACGGCCGTGCCGGGTCCTTCCCGTCCAGTGCAAGCTTTCCTGATGACGACACATCGGAAGCAAGGAGGTGATAATTCCGCCCGTATTTCTTTCCTGTTGTCGGGTGTTTCACAGGAAGAGGCTTTTCCATCGCCATTTTTTTCATGGCTCCCTTCGCCATTCCACCAGCCATTGTTGTCCCTGACTGCATCTTTCCGGCAGGCATCTTTTTCATTCCGGCCATTTTGCCCATTCCATTCATCCCCGCCATCCCCGGTTTATCAAACTTTCCGGCTTTCAGCATGGAGTCCGTCATTCCCATGGACCCTGCAGGCGTCAATGCGAACACGCGTTTCAGACTCAGCTTCCCCGGATTGGAGTATAGATTGGGCTTTGGAATCTCCGGTGCCGGATGACGCAGGCCGGAGCCGATCCATACCGAAGCAAAACCGGAACCGTCCTGAGCCGTGGCACGAAATTCATACGAACCGCCCTTCGGCACCTTGATAATCACATCATATGTTTCCGCCACTGCGATCAGAAAGCGATTTTCCTCCACCGGTTTCACGGCAAGGCCGTCGGCCGAAATAATGCTCATCGGGCCCCCTGCAAAATCCAGAAGAAAATATGTGGTGGAAGAACCGTTGATTAGCCGCAGCCGGATTATTTCACCGGGATCAGCCTTGAGTGTGGACTCCGGCTTTCCGTTTGCGAGAAACCGGTCATACGCCACATCTGCGATGTCCATGGGAGGCATTCTCTGAAGCTCCCGCTTGAAATAATCACCGAGCATCCCCAGTTTTATCGCCCCGAAGAGACTCTGGGCACTGCCCTTTTCAATGGCCTACCATTCACTGCCCCGTTTCAGCGTCCGGTTCACCACGTGGGGGTCTTCGTCTGTCCAGTCTGACAGAAGAACCACATGATCACGGTCCGCGGGATGCACCGGTTCCTTCGGTTCAATCACAATGGAACCGTACACACCGCTTTGTTCCTGCAGGCTGGTATGGGAATGGTACCAGTACGTGCCGCTTTGACGGATGGGAAAGGTATAGGTGAACGTGGACCCGGGGCGAATTGGCAGGAAACTCACATTGG